>JAZSFA010000093.1:0-15264 GCA_045531965.1 Eubacteriales bacterium | reverse complement strand
GCTGACGCGCATGAAGTGAGTTGCATAGCAACTCATGAAGCGGGGCTTCGCCCTATGAAGCGTGCCTTCGGCACACGGAGAGGCTACCGCGCGCTTCGCTTCATGGCGGCAACGCCGCAGCTTCATACAAGCCACAGGCTTGTGCTTCATATTCGCGAAGCGAATGCTTCATTTTTTCGACTCTGAAGTTTTCCGAAATTTTGTAGATGCATTTCCGCGCCGAGCTTTGCTCGCGCATCATTTCGGGTCTGTAGACAGATTCGAATCGGCGAAAGCCTTCCTCCGAGAGGAAGGTGGCACACGAAGCGTGACGGAAGGAGCCTGCGCGACTTTGAAATCTGATGAAACTCTACGGCAACGCGCTCTCCCTCACCCGACTTCGTCGGGAGCTCCCTCCCGGAGGGAGCCTATTTGCGCGAAACGGTTGAAATGATTACAAAGTTGTGGTATAATAAAGGAAAGAAAGGAGATGATCTATATGAAATTATTTAAAGTAGGAACAATATTACAACTAATTTACTGCTTCTGTTGTTTGTTAGTTGTGATATGTATGCCTTTGTACACTGCATTTTATACGACAACATTCGGAGAAATATGCTTTAGAATAGGTGCGATTCTTACTTTCGTTTCCACATTTAACCCAATGGGGCTGATTGGAACAATCATCAAATTTATTGCTTGCTTTTCCTCTGATTTAAAAAAAACAAAGAAAATTTTAATATGGACGATTATTTCTTCTGCTTTGATAGTGCTATTTTGGGTTTTAGCTGTATGCTTTTTTGTTCACCACAGTGGCGGTGTTTAATTTACATAGGACTCGTTTGCAAGCATGGTGTTGCGCCCCGGAAGATAGCGGTCAAGTGCAACTCCCATCCTCGCCAAGGGGTTAGTCTACCCTCTGCAAAATCTGCGTGCATCTAAATCAGCCACACACGGTTTTGCATCTAAATCGGACACACGTCACAGAAAAAAGCACTTGCTTTTGCAAGTGCTTTTTTCAATTAAATCCACCGGTAGCGAAATAAACCCCCCCTGCGGCGGATGAAATCACTTTGCGCCTGACATGCAAACTTGTCGATCTTCGGGAGGAAAATGCGAACCTCAGCCCTGCTCCGCAAGGCAGGGACCTTTTTAGTTCTCTCCGCCAAACAACAAGGGCACCCGATTGGGTGCCCTTGTTTGAATAATAACTATAATTTTGATACAAATGCCCGCTGAGGGATTCTTTATGAATCCATTTCTCCTAACAAGACAGGATTCATAACTTTAAGTATTGTGGCATATCCAACGATGCGTTCGCCTTCCTGGATATTGATTTTCTTGCCCACCCAAAGACTATGGGGATAGGCTTCCGGAGAGATGAATGTGATCGTCCCCTTTGCAGTACCGCCAGGTGGAACAGCCTGCACATCATAATAGCGATGGACACCGGTTGTTGCGTAACCGTCCTTCACCAAATGATGGGGACGATAGCCGTTGATGGCTGGATGCTTTCTTACCCCATTAAATTCAAACAAAACTTCAATGTCCGGCTCTTGATCAAATATTGTTTCTCCCATATAGTCACCACCTTTCTAAAAACATTATATCATAAAAAACAAAAACCACAACCCCAACATGTCGGGATTGCGGTTTTTGGCGGAGAGAGAGGGATTCGAACCCTCGTTGGGGTATTAGCCCAAACACGATTTCCAGTCGTGCGCCTTAGACCAGCTCAGCCATCTCTCCATCACTCTTTGGTGACCTGAATATTCTACCACAAAGAAAGTCTTTTGTCAAGGGTTTTTAAAAAATTCTTTTAAAAATTTCTGATAAATTTATATACCTCTCATGATTTTTTCAAAAAACCTCTTGTGCAAACCTTGAAAATGCGGTATAATAGATAGGATAAGAAAGAAATTCCTCCGAAAGGATTAACACATATGTCTGAAAATCAAAGAATGTCCCACATTCGCAATTTTTCCATCATCGCTCACATCGACCACGGCAAGTCCACCTTGGCTGACCGCATCCTGGAGCTGACCCAGACCCTTTCCGAGCGTGAGATGGAAAACCGTGTGCTGGACAACATGGATCTTGAAAAAGAGCGCGGCATCACAATCAAGGCCCGCGCTGTGAAACTGGACTACACTGCCGCAGACGGCGAGGTCTACCAGCTCAACCTCATCGACACCCCCGGCCACGTGGACTTCAACTATGAGGTCTCCCGTTCCCTCAACGCCTGCGATGGCGCGCTTCTCGTGGTAGATGCCACCCAGGGCATCGAGGCGCAAACCTTGGCTAACGCCTATTTGGCGGTGGATGCTGGATTGGAGATCGTTCCCGTTATCAACAAGATTGACCTACCTTCGGCTCGCATCGAAGAATGCAGAAACGACATTGAGGAGATCATCGGCATCCCCGCCGAGGGCTGTCCCGCCGTGTCCGCCAAGACAGGGCTCAATATGCCTGACGTATTGGAGGCGGTCATCCGAGACATCCCTGCCCCCAAGGGTGACGAGAACGCCCCCCTCAAGGCACTCATCTTCGACTCCTACTACGATAGCTACTTAGGCGTCGTGGTCAATGTGCGTATTATGGACGGCACTTTCCGCGCGGGGGACAAGATCAAGCTCATGAACACGGGCGCGACCTTCGAGGTGGTAGAGGTGGGCACCATGGAGCCCTTCGGCCTCAAAAAGGCCGAGTGTCTGGCGGCGGGTGACGTTGGTTATTTCACCGCCTCCATCAAATCCATCGGTGACACCCAGGTGGGCGACACGGTGACCCACTTGGCAAGTCCCACCGCCACCCCCTGTCCCGGCTTTAAACCTGCCAACCCCATGGTCTTTGCCGGTATCTATCCTGCCGACGGCGCCCGCTACGGCGATCTCCGCGAGGCTTTGGAAAAATTGCAGCTCAACGATGCCGCTTTGGTATTTGAGCCTGAGACCTCCGTGGCGTTGGGCTTTGGCTTCCGTTGCGGTTTCCTGGGACTGCTCCACATGGAGATCATTGAGGAGCGTTTGGAGCGTGAGTTCAACCTTGACCTCATTACCACCGCCCCCAGCGTTGTGTATCACGTCACCCTCACCGACGGCGAGGAGATCATCGTGGATAACCCCTCCAACTACCCCACCACCGACCGCATCAAAGAGGCCCGCGAGCCTTTGGTGAAGGCCAACATCATCACCCCCACCGAGTTTGTGGGAGGACTGATGGATCTCTGCCAGGATCGTCGCGGCACCTTTATTGACATGAAATATCTGGACGCCACCCGCGTGGAGCTTCACTATCATCTCCCCCTCAACGAGATCATTTACGATTTCTTTGACGCGCTGAAATCCCGTTCCCGCGGTTACGCATCCCTCGACTACGAGCTGATGGGCTACGAGCCCTCCAAGCTGGTGAAGCTGGACTTTTTGCTCAACGGCGAGCAGGTGGACGCCCTGTCCTTTATTGTCCACGAGGAGAAGGCCTACGGACGCGCCCGCCGCGTGGCCGAGAAGCTGAAAGAGAACATCCCGCGCCAGCTCTTTGAAATTCCGATTCAAGCCGCTATCGGCTCCAAGATCATTGCCCGCGAGACCGTCAAGGCCATGCGCAAGGACGTGTTGGCCAAGTGCTACGGCGGTGACATTACCCGTAAGAAGAAGCTCTTGGAAAAGCAGAAGGAAGGTAAGAAGAAGATGCGCCAGCTGGGCTCCGTCCAAGTCTCCCCCGAGGCCTTTATGGCAGTTCTGCGGTTGGATAGCGACGATCAGTAAGGGGACGCAAGGGGGGAACTTCTTGCAAGAAGTTCCCCCCTTGACCCCCTTCAAGAACTTTCAAAAAGGAATCAAATATGTTTGAAGCCATAAAGGATAATACTGTTTTTGAGATCGGCGGTCATCGGGTGGTGGTTGGCGAGCAAGCGCCCTACAGTTTCCCCGAACAATCCGATCATCCGCATTATTTTGTTACGATCGACGGTGAAGCAGGACGGTTGACCGTCTACCGCCGCGGCATCATCAAGTGGTCGCTGTTCAAGTCCGGAAAGTATGTGCCCGAGCTATACAAAAATGGGCCCGCAACGGTAATCATTGAGTACCGCGACGGGCGGGTGTTCGAATGGTTGGAGAAAAACGGTCTGGGTAATGCCTATAACGGTCAGTTTGGTCTGTCGGTCTCCCTTGACGGACGCTTCGTGTTCGTGCAGTCGTGGGAGAAAGGGCTGTTCTGCTACAACGCCCAAACGGGAGACCTTGTATGGCGCACCAAACGACGCTTGGGCATCACCAATATCTACGTCAACGAGCCTACCGTCCTCTGCCATCAGCACGATAAAGCACTTCAGCTTTTGGATATCGAAACGGGTGAGGTTGTCAAGGAGAAGACTCCCGCCCGCGCATGGGGCTTTACCTATTTGAAGGAAGGCTACATCATCTGCCACACCTCTGCCCGTAAGTGGGAGATCATTCGTACCAAGGATTTGGAAACTGTAGAGGAGATCCCCGACAAGCTCTTTGGTAAAGGGGAGTGGTGCATCAACAGCATCCGTCTGACCGAGGAAGGCAAGCTGGTCTGGCGCGGATTCCAAAACGTATGGGATGACAGCGTACAGCCGCACAAAATGCTACCTAACCGTGAAACGCAAGGGGAAGTCGAAATCCAAAAACTGATGACGGAGGAGTCAAATTATGGAACCTAACCGCTACAACTCTATCCGCCCCGGGCAGGTCTGGCTTGACACCGAGGGCAAGCGCATCCAGGCCCACGGCGGCTCGGTCATGTACTGGGAGGGCGCCTACTACTGGTACGGCGAGAACAAGGAATTCACCGACCCCGAAAAGGGCATCTGGCACTGGGGCGTGCGGTGCTATAAGTCCACAGATCTCTATAACTGGGAGGATCTGGGGCTGATCATCCCCCCCAACACCGAGGATCCCGCCTCCTCCATCCACCCCACCTCCCTGATGGATCGCCCCCACATCATCTACAACCCAAAGACCAAAAAGTTCGTCTGCTGGCTCAAGATCATGCACCGCGACGGCACCCAGGACGAGACGGTGCTCACCGCCGACGCCCTCACGGGCCCCTACACCATTGTCCGTGAGGGTCTGCGCCCTCTGAACATGAGCGCGGGAGACTTCGATCTGGTGGTGGCTCCCGACGGCAAGGCGTATTACTATTTTGAAAGAGTCCACTCCGAGACCATCTGTGCCGACCTCACCGAGGACTACACCGACGTCACGGGCTACTACTCCACCCATTTCCCCCGCCCCTATCCTCCCTATGTGAGAGAGGCCACCGCCCATTTTTTGCGGAAAGGCAAGCACTACCTGATCACCTCGGGTACCACGAGTTATCTGCCGAATCCGTCCGAATTGGCGATTGCTGACACGTGGCACGGGCCGTTTACAGTTTTGGGCGACCCTCACCCCACCGACGGTAGCCGCACCTCCTTCCACAGTCAGGTTTCCAGCGTCTTCAAGGTGCCTGGCAAGAAGGATCTCTACATCGCCTGCGCCGACCGCTGGCTCCCCCACCGTATGGACGTCCCCTACGAGCTGTACGAGAAGGCCTTTGCCGATGCCTTCGGCTACGATTCCACCCCCGAGGAGCGCGCCGCGGCGGGCGCTTTGATCCCCACCCTGGAGCAGCCCAATACCCGCGAGGCCGACTATGTCTGGCTCCCCTTCCGCTTCGACGGGGAGATGGCGTATCTCGACTGGCACGACGAGTGGCGGATCGAGGATTACGAGTAACCGAAAGGAACCCATATCATGCACATCATCAAAAACCAAGGCATCTGCGATCCCCATATGCACATATACAACGGCCGCGTGTACATGTTCGCCACCCACGATCGCTCCCCCGGCAACGACATTTACCGCATGGACGATTGGAAGGTCTTTTCCACCGACGATCTGGTGAATTGGACATTG
Organism: Eubacteriales bacterium; assembly: GCA_045531965.1. Classification (GTDB taxonomy): domain Bacteria; phylum Bacillota; class Clostridia; order Oscillospirales; family CAG-272; genus CAMEON01. Next base: position 9,358 of record JAZSFA010000093.1, on the reverse strand, counting down.
GAGTATACCCTCCGTCCCGAGGATACCTTCCTCGGCCAATGCGACGAGTGCTACGCCACCGACTCCGCCGAGCGGAACGGAAAGTATTACTTCTACTTCTCCCACCAGCAAAAATGCACCGGTGTGGCGGTAGCTGACAAGCCCGAAGGCCCCTACGTGGATGCCCTCGGCAAGCCCCTCCTTCCCCAGGGTCTGGCGGACACTCCCTCCTACGATCCCTGCGTTTTCATCGATGACGACGAGGCGAAGACCCCCTACATCATCTGGGGCTTTACCTGCTTCGACAAGAAGTACCACATCGCCCGTCTGAACGAGGACATGATCTCTCTGGCCGAGGAGCCCCGCCCCATCGAGCACGGCCCCTTCTGGTCGGATGCGCCTTGGGTCTGGAAGCATAACGGGCTGTACTACCTCATCACCCACCGCTCCTGGTACTCCACCGCCGAGAGCATCTACGGCCCCTATACCTACCGCGGCCGCTTCTGCTACGATTGCAACAACGTGGACCACCCCTGCGTGTTCGACTTCCACAACCAGACCTACCTCGCCTACGGTGTCCCTGCCAACTACGGAGAGGCCGAGACCGACCATTTCTTCCGCGCCACCAAGATCATTTACGCCCACTACAAGGCCAACGGCGAGATCGTCACCGACGAGTTCATCGAGGACGTGGGCGTGGGTCAGTACGATGCCTCCTGGAAGCGCATCAAGGGCGAGTGGTACTTTGCCGCATCCGACGGCGTGTGCAAGAAGGAGACCGGCGACGGATTTGAGATGCGGGGCATCACCGACGGCGCGTACCTGTACTATCAGAACGTCCATCATATGAGCGAGAATGCCAAGCTCCTCGTCCGCGGCAACTGCGAGCATAACCCCTGCACCATCGAGGTGCGGGAGGGCGGTGTTGACGGCGACCTGCTGGGCAGCTATACCTGTGAGCCCGAGTGCGCCATCCAGCACGGCGATACCCGCGAGTTCCCCATCCTTCTGACCAACACCGCGGGCACCCATAGCCTCTGCTTCGTCTTCCGCGGAGAGGGGGAGGATCTGTTCACCTTTGAGGATTTCCATTTCATACACTACTGATTGAGAGGAGAAATGCCATGTCCCGCTACCTCGTCAAGAACAAGTACACCTACGAAAAGATCCGTCAGACCGACTACACCTACGCCGCCGACAACTGGACCCTGTCCCAGAACCACGAGGCGGGCCGCTTCATCTTTGAGGCTGCCGAGCCCATCTGCAGCTTAACCTTGACCACAAACGCCAAGCCCATAGAGATTTCTTTGACCCCCGAGCAGGGCGCACGCTTTGACGAGGTGTCGGGCTTCATGATCTCCCAAGGCAAGGGAGAAGGTATGCTCTGCCGCGTGACTCTGTGGGGTCCCGAGGGCGAAAGCTTCTGCTCGGTTTGTTACATGACCGAACAGCCTCGCCTGTTCTCTACCTTGAAGATGGATTTCGTCCCCGTCCGTATGACCTTGGAGACCAAGCCATATGACCCCAAGTGGGACACACCCGAGGTTGAGGTCTCCCTGACCTACGGCTTTGTGCTGGACAATCTCGGGCAGGTGAGCGGTCAGTCCCATTTTTACACCGTGAACAGCAAGGGCTTGGATTGTGCTGGAGACGGTGAGGCTACCCTGACCGACGAGGGCGGTGCTATGGTGCTGACCTTGGACGGTGATACGTGGATGCTCTCCCCTGAGTTTCCCGACCACGCGGGCACGCCCTACAATATGCTCATGCCTCGACGCAATACGGTTTTTATGGTGCTGACCAACAAATCAACCGCTGAATATATCACCCTTTCTTTTGCCACCACGACTCACCCTTGGGGTCATTACCGCGCCATCACTTTGCCACTGGCGCAGGATGATCAGCCCCACGCCTACTATTTCAATCTCTCTGCGCTCCCCGAGATTTGTGACGGTCGTCTGACGCAGTTCATTCTCTCCGCTGAGGGTTCGGGTGAGATCATCATTCACCGTTACTCCTTTGAGCAGGAGAAACCCCTGATCGATTATGCGGGTGTGATCACCTCCTGTACTGCTGATCCTATCGCCGAGACGGTGAAGATTTGCGGCAAGGTTGAGATGAACGAGGCGCTTTCTGCCTATATGAACGGTGTTATCCGCATTTACGCCACCACCATGGCCAACGCCCCTACCGCCGCGGGGGTGGAATCCACTACAGGCAAGCGGCTGATTGGTGAGTGCCCTCTGACCGAGAGTTTTACCATCAATCACATCCCACTCCGCGACGAATACACCACACTGCTTCCCTACCAGCTCCTCGCCTTCGCTGAAGCGGAAGGGCAGAAGCCCCTCTGCCTTTGCGAGCGGTTTTACATTGAAAATTACGAGGATTTTGATGAGAATCCCTATGCCTTTGACCTCCCCGACTACACGGTTTCGGTTTTGGATTGCGGAGCCTACGGCGACGCCGTTCACGATGACACCGATGCCATTCAAGAGGCTATTGACCTCGTATCCAAAGCCGGTGGCGGCAGAGTTTTGCTTCCCGGATCTTTTGATCGCTACGGACGCCGCTATATCGTGACCTCTCTGCTCATGAGGTCCAACGTGGATCTTCACTTTGAAAACGGTGCTCTCTTGTGGCAATCCCAACTGATAGATGATTATGACTACGAGGTGACCTACGGTCACGACGGGGTCATCCCCGGTATCAACTGGACTCATTGCCTTCACGTCTGCAATCTTCCGCTCATTCAGGGCGCCAACATCCACCACATCAAGATCACTGGGCATGGCTCCATCCGCATGATGGACACGGGCTCGGAAGAGGGCGTGGATATGCCCGGCTACGCCTCGGGCTGTCCCGACCGCATCCACGTGATCCCCATTGGCTTTTTCCGTGTGGACTATTGCGAGTGCCGTGACTTTGAGATCATCCGTTCCAACAACTATCACACCGAATACAACCATTCCAAGTACGTCTATCTCGCCAACCTCCGTCTCCATGAGGTCAAGTGCGTTAGCGGTGACGGCCTTGGCGTGGCGGGGGCACATCACGTCAAAGTGAACCGTTGCTTCTTCCAGTCCAATGACGACGGCGTGGTCATGTCCTGCCACTACTACGACCCCCGCGGCATTCTTTGGTGGACGAATCTGAAGGACGAGGATAACGGCTGCCGTGACATCACCGTGGTCCATTCCTATCTCAATTCGGGTGGCGGCAAGGCATTGGCCTTCATCACCTGGGGCACGAGCGACCCCATTCAGGAGCGTGAGGAGATCAGCGATATCTACGCCTATGACAACTACCTTACCTCGGTCAATCCCGTAGGTGCCTGGCCCGACAACCCCTACGCCGGTAAGCAGCCCTTTGATAACACCGAGACCGACGATTATTCCCCCGTCAAGAACGTGCGAATCCTGGGCAATCGCTATGAGGGGAACTGCACTCTAGGCCCCATCGCCTGCACCAATGTGATCACCGATTGCGGCGTGCATTCCACAAATAACTTCCGCAACGGTGACTTTACGTTGGGCGGTCTTGCCAACTGGACACTGTTCAAAAATACCGATCCTGCTTCCATCGACACGGTTATCTACGCTGATAAAGAAAAGGGACGCATCTCCCACTTTGACAAAGGTGAGGTGAGTGCTGCCCAGGGCTTATATCTGACCATGGGTCACCATATTTTCACCGCCGAGGTCATGACGGGTGAGGAAGGCGCGGAGCTGTTCGTGTCAGAGATCGAAACGGGAAAGATCATCGCTTCCAAAAAGGTAAAATCTCACCGCCCCGTCTACGAGTCTCTCGCATTTGACATCACCGAAGCGGAGGCAGTCAACGTGTTCGTAGGCATCCGCAATATGGGTGAAGACCCCGAAGGATACGCTATTTTCGATGTGTGCCGTATCCAAAGTCAGATAGACGAAGAAGCCATCCGTCTTGCCCGCGAGGCTACCTATATGAAGGAAATCAATAAAACCTTTGTCACAGGCAAAGAGTTTTTGCCGCTGTCGGAAAATGGCAAAGTCTATCTCCGTGCCCGTGCCGAGGGAGATCTGTTCCTGCCCTCGGTCAATCCCTATGAAACCTTCCACCTGACCTGTGCTGTCCGCTTGGAGCATGCTGACCCCGAATCTGACATCCGCGGCTATGGCATCCGTTTCGGCGTGCGCGAAAACGGCTACAGAGAGCTTCGAGTTTGCCATCAGCAATGTGAGCTTCATCTGATTGACGTGACCGACGGCGTGGAGACCGAGCTTTACCGTCGTCCCAATTTCTTCTTCACTTCTAACGATTTCCACATCTTTGGTCTAGAGGTTGACAAAAAAAGCACAAATATTTGGATTGACGGTGCATTGTATGATAGCGTAACCGTAGATGTCATCCGTGGTCTTGCGGGCATTTTCCTTTGTGATGCCGGCATTGCGATCAACAGCCTGAAAATCTAATCTTTTTGAAAGGAACAGCCATGCAGATTTCCAATAACTCTTTGTCTAACCGCCGTCTCTATCTAAAAAATTTGGTATCCTTGATCGATTTTTCCGATACCGCCGCCCTGTCCCATGTGGCAACAGAAGGATGCACGCGTGTCTCCATACAATCCCTTCAACCCGACCTTATCTCTTCGGGAACACATGCCCTCAGAACCGTGGCAAAAAAGAATGCAGACGGACAATTTCTCCATGAACAAACAGTGACGTATCACTTTGATGCACCCGTAGATCTGACCACCCATCCTATGATCACATTTGCTCATTCAGCTTATGACGGTGAGCGAGACAGTCTCTACTTCAAGGAAGTAGCCGAAAATAAATATTTCGTAGAAAAACCCGATCCCCTATTGATCAGTCAGTCCTATATGACGGTTACGCTTGCGGGGGTCTCGGGAGAAGTCAGCAGAACTATGCAAGCAACCAATTACGGTTTTAACCGCTACTACGCCAATTTTGCGGGTGAATCCATTCTGGCATCGGTATCTTCCATTCGCTTTACGTACACCATTGACGAAAGCGCCGAGGGATGGCAAGGCATATGTAAACTAGACACGATCGAAGCCAGCATGGCTGTGGATTTTACCTTTGATGGCAGCGGTATGGAAACACTGTTTAACGTAGAAAACGGTTCTGTCAACCACCAAAGCGGGGCTATCATCTACCATTTTGCCGGTCCCAATTCGTCGCTAACCTTCCCGGATCTGACCGACGCGGCTGACACGGTGTGCGACGTCTTCTTACCCATTAAGAATACAGTCGTCATGCGCTTGGAATGCTCTGTCGATATGACGGATATGACTCTTGCCTTCAAAACAGAAGATGAGGATTTTTATTCATCCGACAAACAAAAACGCTTCTCTTTGTCCGGACTCGCGGATGGCGCAACGGTCTATCTCAATCTATCGGATCATCCCAAGGCGACAGGACGTCTGACAGGACTGAAGCTTTTGCCTCACGCGCCCCAAGACGGTGTCATGACCATCCGCAAGCTGGCATTTGAACAGGAAAAAACCATCCGACCCACGTCGGGCAGATTCCTTTCTTGCGTCGCGGACACAGCAAAACGCGAGATTACAGTCACCTGCGAGGTTGATCCTGAGTATGTGGGTCTGCCTCTGGAAATTTACGAAATCTTCCCCCACAACATCCATGAAGATCCCGAAAATCTGCTTTTGCTGGCTTCATCCGAAGCAAAGGCCATCACGACCTTGACCTATCCTCTGTACGGAGAGCGGGTGTCCCGTGTTTCCGCTTGGTTTTTGGGCGTAATCCGCACACGCGACGGAGGCTTTATCTGTTTCGACAGTCGTAGTCGGATAGAAAACTGGCGAGATATCTGTACCCCTAATCCCTATGCTTTTGAATTGCCCTCGCGTGATTTTGTGGTTACCGATGCTGCCTTTGGTGCCAAAGGAGATGGCTTTACCGACGATACCAAGGCGATTCAAAAAGCATTGGACATGGCGCACACTTCTGGCGGCGGTCGTGTGGTTATCCCCGGTGACGATTCACCCATGGGCAAACGGTATCTGGTCACCAATTTGCGTCTCTATAGCTATACCGAGCTTCACATTGACGATAATGCTGTCTTGTGGCAGTCCGATGACTTGAAGCACTATGAAGTCCTGCCCCGATTCGGTCATAATGTCGCCATGACAGGCATTAACTGGCCCGCTAATCATTCTTCCGGTAACCTTCCCCTGCTTTACGCTTTTCGGGAGGAAAAGATTAAATTAACCGGTCCCGGCACCATTCGTCTGTGTGATACAGAAAGCCGTAGTGAGGATGGATATTTCAGATTTATTGGAGATAACGTGTGCATTGGTTGTTGCGACCGTATGCATGTTTGCCCTGTGGGTATCATTGAATGTGAAGACATTGAAGTGACCGACTTGAATATCCTTCGCTCCAGCGGTGTATACATCTGCCTTGCCGGCAATAAGCACGGATATTTCGGCAACATTTACATGGACGAATCCAAATGCACAGGCGCTGATGGTCTGTGGCCCAGTGGTTCGGACGGTATGATCTTCACCCGTATTCTGCTCAACAACAACGACGACGGTATCTGCATGTCCTCCAGCTATAATGATCCTCGGGACATGCTGTGGTATTATGCCTATCCCGGTACCGTGCGAGGAACGCAAAACGTTGAGTTATCCCATTCTTGCTTCAACTGTTACACCTTCACCGCCAGCGCGGTTTCCTTCTGCACATGGGGTACCAACGCTCCCGATCTGGAACGTCAGGAAGTCAAAAACATCCACATCTTTGATACGATTTTGGAGGGTCGCCTATCTTTGGGTGGCTGGACAGACAATCCTTACTACGGAAAATTCCCCTTTGACGGTTCTGAGACAGACGATTTTTCTCCCGTTAACCACGTGAGTATCCACAACTGTTGGCTCAAGAGCCCCGTGGGATTGGGCCTTCGGATCACGGATTGTGATAATGACTTTGGTTATCACAGTCCCTCGGATTTTGAGTACGGTGATTTCTTGCGCCGTCCCGCCGAAAGAAATCCCAACTGGCGAGTTGGACTTTCCAACTGGAGCTATGACAACCCCGAAGGCGTAGGTCAGACCGAATTGTATGGTGTCTCTTGCGCTTATGTCAAGCCTACGAAAGGTGCACCCACCAACCTTTGGCAAGGATTATATCTGACGGCGGGAGAGCACACCATGACTTTCCGGTATAAAGCCAGCGGAACCTTTAAGGCGTTTATCCGTCGTCCCGAAGGTAAAATACTGGCAGACACACCCATCCAAGGAACCATCGGCGGTTACAGCGAAGGTCATCCCTGGCTGACAGGTCGCTTTACGTTCGCCGTGCCCCGGGATGGACTGTACCATTTGGGTATTTGGACGGACAGAAAAGAAACCATCGCCGTCTATGCAACCGATTTTCATGTGGATAAGTAATTTAACAAAGCCTATCATCTGTTAACAAAAAACACCGCTCATATGAGCGGGGTTTTTTTAGCATCAATGCTATGGATCAGTCTTTTTTCTTCAGCACGAAAGCCGCGGCAACTGCCGTCATGATCACAGCCAAAGAACCCATGAGAGAAGCACAGCCGCTTTCTTCCGAGGAATCGGTTGTTACAGCACCGGACTCTGTAGGGGTCTGCGTCGGTGCCTCAGTAGAACCTTCGGTAGGTGCTTCCGTCACGTCTGCGGGAGCTTCGGTGGTCTCCTCGGGCTGATCTGCAGAAGGATCATAGAAATCATCGATATACAGATCGGTCGGATCTTTCTCATAGAACTTGATCCATGCAATATCAATGGTCTCCTGGGCAGACTTTTCGGAGTAAGCAAAGGGAACCAAACCCATGTTCAGAATGAAGTGCTGCCAGTTATTCTCTCCTCGCATGTAGAAGATCATGGTGTGCCATTCACCATCGGTTCCAATAAATTCGGTGTAGCAATCATCGGGATGGTATTCCTTATCAAAGACGTTACGGAAGATGATACCCAGTTCTTCTGCTTCGGGAGAAGAAGTGCGGTACTTGACCACCACGTAGTCGCCCTGACCGCCCACAATATTTTTGGGATACTTATTGCTGTAGACGTAGGGAATATCCTTGTTAGACAAGGAGGTGATCCGCATGAAGGATTCCTCGCCCTCGGTGATATATTCAACACCCGCATTTTCGCCCTCAAAGGTCTTGACAACATTTTCGTCACTCATGTCGATGTATTCCCACAAATGATAGTCGATGTCCTCCTGGCTCATGCCGGGAATGTCGGCCACGGGAATATCCATGCCGTCAGGCTTGCCTGTGAATGTAATGCGTGCGAAGTTATTGACGTTCTTGGCGTGAGGACCGCTGATGCCGTGACAGAAGAACAAGTGCCATACGTCATAGGGGCCGGTGGTCTCACCGTTAACGGAGAGCACCCATGCATAATTGACGGCGTCACCGTTCTCCACGAGGCGGTCGGTCAGCCCCAGAGCGGTTTGCAAATGGATGCGGATCTCATAACGGAGCACTTGATTTTCCTCGTCATAATAACCTATGAAATCCTCGCCCGCCTTGGGGCAGTAATTGCCAAACCAGTTGAAGGTCAGGGACTCGTTGGTCTCGCTGTGAACACCGAAGCCTAACTCAACATAGCCCTCCGTGCCCGTAGCATCGGCAGGTGCCAAACCTACCTGGAGGCAGTTGTAAGCCCACAGGAAGGTGTCGCCGCCCATGACCTCGGGGGTACAGGTATAACCATTCACAAGGTTGACCTCAAAGGCCAGGTACATATACGTGCCGTCCCAACCCCAGTAGGGTCTGAAAAAGCCTTCTTGTGTGGATTCATAGAACATCAGAAAATCTTCCTTGGTGTTAGGGATCTCCTCGCTGGTGGGATCGGTGGAGTTTGCCAGCCAGGAAAGATAGTCCTCGTACAGTTCAAAGGGATAATATTCGTTTTTGCCGATGTTGCCGTCGAGCTCGGGGGTGATGTGCAGGAAAGGAACCTCCCATGCAATATCGCCTTCGCCCGCTTGACCCGCCAGGATCTCTTCGGTCTTAGGGGATTTCTCGATGTAGTAACCCGCTTCCTCCACCACTTCGGCAGAAGCAACGACGGCACCGATCACCAAAAGGGCGGCGATACAAAGCACCAATGCAAGTAATTTTTTCATTTTGTCTCTCCTTTCAAGAGTTAACAGAAAACATCTGCTTAGTTATTATAGCATAACAATACAATAATGTCAATTGTTTCTCCGAAAATTGTGCAAAACGCCACAATAAACATCCACCCGCCAAGCGGGTGGTTTTTCACATGCGGGCATAGCCCTCTGTTCTTCGCTATGCGTAAACGCATCTATACGAACTGCCAACTGCGTGGGGACTGTTACTTGCCGCCCGTGAACGGGCCAGGTTCGCT
>JAZSFA010000160.1:0-78957 GCA_045531965.1 Eubacteriales bacterium | reverse complement strand
GACGGTGAAAACCGTCGGGGGGCTTTGAAGTATGGAGTTTCAAGATCAGTTCGGCAGGATCTTTACCGACTTGATGAACATCAAGTCTCCCGCCTCACAGGCGTTGAAGAAATCAATGCGGACCCTGTGGATGTCTCCACTCCAGTATCCCGTATCCATCAGATTGATCCTGAGGGTGTGATACTTTCCGTCGGCACGACCCAAATCCGCACCTGTGGAGATACCGCCTGTGGCGTCCCAGGTGTTGCCCGAGCAGAGGAAAAACTCGGCGGAGTAGCTGTCCAGGGTATTGGTCTTGGGGATCATGTATTCGATCTCCAAAATGTAATAGTCATCTGCCAGATAGGTCTCGGGGAGTCCCGTGAAGTCCACGTAGAAATAGGGATCATATGGTTCAAGGAGAGAGAGACGCAGACCCTTTTCGGTGATACTGCATTCGGCGCGCTTCATGCCCGAAATATAGGCGAGACTGGTATTTTGGGTGAAGTCTACCTGCAGGGCAGGAGCTTCGGGGGCTACTTCCACGGTGCCGTCACCCCATTGACGGTTGAGCCACTTGAGGCGGGCGATGAGCCAGCTGTTCAGGAACTTACCCGCGTCGGCGTGCTTCTTAAAGCTTTGGAGGTCTGCCTGACAATGGTGATGAATGAGGGATCGGTGAGCGCCCGCGCCCCATTTTTCCCAGTCGCGGTCATAGGCTTCGGAATAGCGGTAGGTACGCTCCAGAACTTCCATGGCAACCGACTGAAGCTGCGGATAGTAGTCCTGCCAGACATCCTCGCACATGGCTTCAAACCAGTCGATGCTGCCCAGCATCACGTACCAAAGGTTGGTTCTCATGCCTTCGCTGTAGGACAGGTTGGTGGCGTAGAAGCCGGAGGAAGCGTGGGTGGTGCTGTAATGGGTGTTCGCCATGGCAAAGTCGAAGTCCCAAGGGGCTGCCAAAGTCAATCGACCGTCTCCATTCGGAGACAGGTCAACGTACATATTGAAGGTCATGGCGTCCAGGTTCTTGGCAATCTCGTCCAAGATGCACATGCGAACGGCGGACTCAATGTTGAAGACCTTGTTTATGGTGTCAATCTGACGCTCTTCCCGTGTCATGCCCGTAAGCTCGCTCTTGGGACGGAGGGTCATGTTGCCGTTCCGATCAAGATTATAGTAAATGTCTTCATAAAGCGCGGCAGCAACCACTTTGAAAACGGCGGAGGTGTACTTGGACACGTACGCCTTCTGTTCTTCGGTATAGCCGCTGCCCGATAGGGCAAAGTTCATGCCGCCAAAGTACATTTCTGCCCCGGTGCGGTCACGGACGGTGATCTCGGGGTACACCACGATGGATTCAGGCTCGTCGTTTCGTCCGCCCTGACCGATCATGAGATAACCGATCTCCAAAGAGGTGTCGCCATCCTTGGCTTCGTAGATATCAATGCGGTCGTTGTCGATCTGGGTCTGCTCGCACAGGAGATAGACACCCATGTATTCGCCGTTGACATATACCTCCACGGGGGTACAGTCCGAGCTGTAATACTTGCCGCCCAGAAGCAGTTCTGCAAAGGCAAAGGTGGCCCAGGTGCGGAGCATGGAGCTGTCAAAATAGTCGGCCATGAGACACCAGCTCTTGAATTTCTCCCCGTCGTTGAGCCCCAGCATGGATTGCTTGGTCTCAAACTTGATGCGGTAAGGTTTCTTGGGCGCGCCTGCGGTGGAGTTGCCTCGAACACGGACGCCTGCGGCGCAGTCGGTGAGGATATACGCCTCGTCACAGCGGGAAACGCTGATGGTGGCGTTTACGTAAAAATCTTTAGAGTAGATCTCGTGACCGTTCTCGGTTTTGATGTCGATACGGGGCATCTCCTCCTTGGGGATATCTAAGCCGTCCTGATCCTCGGGCGGGTCGGTCACAGGCTCAGGCGGTGCCAGTGTGATCACACTGCCGCCGGAGGACTCTGCCGTGGTTTCGGGGGCGTCGGTGTCAGGCTCAAGACTGTCCTCAGGTGTAGCCGTCGCCGTGGGAGAAGGAAGGGGCTCCTCTGTCACATCACCGGTGGTCTCGACCGGCTCGGAGGGCGTGTCTGTACCGTTTGTTCCTGAGAGGCTGTCCGAGACTTCTGTGACAGACTCGGCGAAAGTGTCCGTTTCCTCGGGGGCTTCGGGGGCATTACAGGCAAGCAAACTACCGAGGAGTAGGCACAATAATGTCAAACTTGCGATCCATAAGAGGGATTTTCCTCTGATATGTGTATGTTTGTGCATAGGTTTGTCTCCTGATTGGTGGATTCAAAGCCATTATATCATATGATATTAGAAAAAGCAAGACTTTCGCTATAATTTGCAACGGAAGTCGTCTGAAGCGGACTCTTTGGCTTTTTCATCCTACTAAAAGATAATTTTCAGGTTCCTCTTGACAAAACGTTCGAAATGTTGTATTATTGTATTAGAACAAAGAGACAAGGAGGTGATGGTATGGCATGGCAGTTTCATCAGAGAGCGCCTGTTTATCTGCAATTGGTCAGCCGTATCCGCGGAGATATCCTGAATGGGAAGTACAAAGCGGACGAACAAGTGCCCCCCGTGCGCCAACTGGCATTTGAAGCCGCCGTCAATCCCAATACCATGCAAAAAGCCTACGCCGAGCTGGAAAAAGAGGGGCTACTTTACGCAAGATCCACCGCGGGGCGATACGTGACCTCGGACACAGAGGTTTTGCGTCGTGCCCGAGAGACCATGCACAGGGAAGCGCTGACCCATCTGGTCTGTGAGGCGGAAGCCTTGGGTATCACCAAGGATGAGATCATCACATTTATTCAACAGTCAAAGGAGGACGAGTGATATGAGTACACCTATCTTGACCTGTAAAAATCTTTGTAAAAGCTACGGGAACGGCACGCCTGTGCTGAATAATTTGAACATGAGCTTGTCCGGAGGCAAGATCGTGGGCCTCTTGGGACCCAATGGCTGCGGAAAATCTACCCTGATCAAGCTGATCTCGGGGCTTTTGACCCCCGACAGCGGCGAGATCTGTATATGCGGTCAACCGAGAAGCGAGGAGAGCAATGCCCTGATCTCCTATCTTCCTGAGCGCACGTACCTGACTCCCGGTATGAAGGTCACCAATCTTTTGGACTACTTTGCCACCTTCTATCAGGACTTTGACCACGCGGTTGCCGTGAAAATGCTGGAGGACATGAACATTGATATCACCCAGCGCATGGGAACGCTGTCCAAAGGCACCAAGGAAAAGGTCCAGCTGGCGGTGGTTATGGCAAGACGCGCCAAGCTGTATCTTCTGGACGAACCCATCGCGGGCGTAGATCCCGCTGCGCGGGATTATATCCTGCAAACCATCATCGGCAGTTACAACCCGGAGGCGGCTGTGATCATCACCACCCACCTCATCTACGATGTAGAGCCGGTTCTGGACGAGTTTGCCTTTTTGGGTTATGGCGGGCAGGTGCTTTTGTCGGGCGTTGCCGACGAGGTGCGCCAAACTCACGGCAAATCCCTGGACGAACTCTTTAAGGAGGTGTTCAAATGCTCAAGAAATTATTGAAATACGACGTTGCCGCCGTCTGGAAGATCTGGCTGCCCTTGGCGATTGGCGTCATAGGCGCCGTCTTTGTCATGTCTCTCATGGTGCGCGCCATCGTGGAGACCAACGTTCTGAACGCTACCGCGGGCTTTTTCCTGGGGGCTATGATGGTTTTTCTCATTATGGCAACCGTCATCGTATGGGCGCTGTTGCTCATCGCCACCCCGCTGCTTTGCTACATCCGCTACTACAACAACTTTTTCAGCGATCAAGGGTATCTTACGTTTACTTTGCCCGTCAAGCGCAGTGACCTCTACCTTTCCAAGGTGATCAACGCCCTGATCTGGAGCGTGGGCAACGCTGTGGTTACCGTGATCTCTCTCCTGATCATCGCCTTGATCCTCCCGACTCCCGACGTCAGCGGACAGGTCTTCAACCTTGTGATCTTTGAAGGGATCGGGGAACTGCTCAAAATGATGTGGGAGGGTGTGGGCGCTTGGAGCATCCTCTACGGTGTAGAGGTGTTGGTGCTGATGCTCGGGCTGTCCCTCTACAGCATCGGCATGTTCCATATGTGCATCACCCTCGGCTCTGTGATTGCCAAAAAACATAAGGTCCTCACCGCAGTGGGACTGTATCTGGGCATCAGCTTTGGAATGTCCTTCCTTACCCGCCTGTTTACGCTCTTCTTCGGTAGCCCGATCACCGGCTTTTTCTCCTTGGTAGGGAAGCTGTCGGATGGGCGAGCATGCGCCGCTGTCGCGGCAGCGCTGCTGTTTTTGATTCTGATCGAAGCTGTTTTGACTGCGGTGTATCATCTGGTCACCTTGCAGTTCATTGAGCGAAAGCTCAATCTGGCGTGAAAGGGGGGAATGAATATGAAGTTTGCTTTTTTGAAAAATCTTCGCGTTTTTTGGAGCTTCTGCCTCATCCTGACCCTTTTCTCTGCCGCGGTTTTGACGGTGAGTGCCGTCCCCGCTACAGAGCACTCCTTCCAAGCGATCTCCTGGCAGTTGGACAAGGAGGAGGAAATCTTGACGGCGGACGACAGACTGACGTACACCCGCTACGATCTTCCCTTTGGCTACCGTCTGTCGGATACCACCAGCCGTTATGATTATCTCTACCGGGCGGCGAATAGCGGCGACGGTGACAACCCTTGGGTGTATTCCTACAAGCGCCTCGGTGATATCGTGTGGCTGAAGGATACCTCCGACAGCAACATCGCCACCGTTTATGCCAATGATCACGGCAAAACGGTGCTGGATGCGTTGGTGAAGGGAACGTCGGACGAATATCGCCTCCATATCCCCGAGGACTTTGGCGGCAACGGGGCAGACCTATATGCCGACCTGGAAGAAGACCTTGCCAAGGCGCTTTTTGAGACAGGGGAACAGGAAACCGGAGAGAAGATCACTTGCTCTTTGTATGCGCTGGTCTATAAGACAGATCGCATAGAGATCCTCGCCTATGATAGCTACGGCGTGATCTGTACCACCAAAGGCATGGTGTATGAGCTGGAGGACGGCCGCTACGGTTACCTCCACTACCCCAGCTTGGACAGTACCTATTTCACCGCCGACGGATATCTTTCCGCCTTGGGTCATGACACCGTGGAGCTTTGGGTGTTGGACACGGAGCTTGCGCTGGACGTGTTGAACGCCGCCGAGAGCGCCAAAACCGTCTATCCCTCCATCTCTTACGAATGGCAAGACATGGAGGATGAACAGATCGACGGCGGATATGAAGAGGATGCGGAGGACGCCTTCTGGGTCGCTTGGGTCATGTTGGGGTACCTTGTCCCCATCGCTCCCTTGACCGTGGGCTTGGTCTTTGCCAGATCCTCTAAAATGAGCCATCCGAAACGGTGGTATGCTTTGGTGGGACTTGCTGTTGCCTGGCTGATCACCGCCATACTCATCACCGTCCTGCTGGTCGTATGATCTCGTTTCCCTCGAAGCACCGCGCGCGAAAATCGCGCACGGTGCTTTTTGTATTCGATAAAGTCGCGTATCTCTTGACTTTTGCAAGCCTTTTTTATATAATAAAAAAGGATCTCCGAAGAGATCCTTTGAAAACCGATTATTTACCGTGATAGAGCTTCTTATCCTCAAATACAGGGTCGCTCGTGACCTGCGCGCCCAGCTTGGAGAATAGCTTGCTGTCCGCATGGGCTAAGATCACTGTGGAGTGGATTTCGCTGCCGTGCATTCGATCCAATTCCTCCATTGCCCGTGCGGCATATTCGTCGGTCACGGCACAGATGGACAGCGCGATGAGCAACTCATCGGTGTGCATGCGGGGGTTCCGGCTGCCCAGATGGGTCTTGAGATGCATAATGGGCTCGATGACCTCGGGAGAGATCAGCTTGATTTCATCGGGAATGTCCGCCAAATATTTCAAGGCGTTGAGCAGGGCGGCGGAGGATGCGCCTAACAGATCGGTGGTCTTGCCTGTGACCATATGCCCGTCGGGGAGCTGAATGGCAACGGCGGGACGGTCGGTGGATGCGGCAACCGCACGGGCGGGAAGTACAGTGGGACGATCTTCGGGGGTAATCCCCGCTTCGTCCATCAGACGTCCGATCTTACGGATCTCGTCTTGCTCGGCTTGTCCTTTACAGCGGGCGCATGCGGTTCTGAAATACCGGCGGATGATCTCCTGACGTGCTGCCTCTTGTACCGCTTCGTCATCGTAGATAGCATAGCCTGCCATGTTGACACCCATGTCGGTGGGGCTCTTATAGGGACACTTGCCGAAAATGCGCGCCATCATGGCTTCCAACACGCGGAAAATCTCCATGTCGCGGTTGTAATTGACAGCGATCTCGCCGTAAGCTTCCAGATGATAGGAGTCGGGCATGTTGACATCATCCAGATTCGCGGTCGCTGCTTCATAGGCTAAATTCACAGGATGCTTGAGGGGCAGATTCCAGATAGGGAAGGTCTCGAACTTGGCGTATCCTGCCGCCACGCCGCGCTTATGCTCGTGATAAAGCTGGGAGAGACAGGTTGCCATCTTGCCGCTGCCTGGACCCGGCGCGGTGACCACCACCAAAGAGCGGGAGGTCTTGATATATTCGTTGCGTCCAAAGCCTTCCTCACTGACCACGTGTGCCACATCGGAGGGATAGTTATTGATCTGATAATGGCGGTAGACCTTCATGCCTTGGGATTCCAGGGTCTTTTTGAAAACCTTGGCGGCGTGCTGCCCTGTATAGCAGGTCAGAACCACGCTTCCTACGTACAGACCCACGCGGCGGAAGCAATCGATCAGACGCATGACCTCTTGATCGTAGGTGATACCCAGATCTCCGCGATATTTGCTGTTTTCAATGTCGGCGGCATTGATGGCGATGACGATCTCAGCTTGGTCTGACAGCGCCTTGAGCATACTGAGCTTGACGTCGGGGACAAAGCCGGGGAGCACACGGGCGGCATGATAATCATCAAAAAGCTTACCGCCAAACTCCATGTACAGTTTTCCACCGAAGGCGGCGATGCGGTCTCGGATCTTCTGAGATTGCAGTTTGATATAGGTTTCATTGCTGAAGCCTTCCTTGATCACTTTGCCTGACATATCCACGTGTCCCATCATCCATCTGTCCGCCTTGAGGCGAACGCCATCCTTTCCTGTAATATAGCAGAACAATACATTATTCAGTATAGCATATTTTTTTTGAAAAAGCAAGATATCCCTGATAAATTTTTACCCATAACAAAGGAGAAAAATTATGTACGTATGGATCAAACACAGTGATGCAGAGGTACACACCAACACCCGTATGGGCGAGAAAGACCGTGGCGCATTGGTGCTGGATACCGCCCGAGCCATGAGCGTGTCAGCGCAGCTTTGCCTGAGAAATGTGGAGGGCGGTTTTACCATCAATGGCGTAGATATCGGTGCGTTGCCCCAAGGGGTGACGGGAACCTACCGTCACGTGGAAAACGTGGTTTACAACGACGGTGTCCCCTATCCCGACAAGCTTTCCCTTGCCACGACCGTGGACGTGAAAAACAACGTCACCCACATTATCCGTCTGTTTTTTGACGTCAGTGCCGACGCCGTGGCGGGAATCAGCCGTGTGCCTGTCGTGGTTAAAACCACGTTGGGGGACATGACTGTCACCGTGACCCTGCACGTCTATCCTGTCACCCTCCCGAATCCCGACGCTGACAAGACCTTTGGTCATGAGTATTTCTTGGATCCCTTCAGCTATTTTCCCATAGGTAAACGGCTCGAAAATCCGCCTGTAACCCCCTTCTATGACTGTGAGCGCTACAGTCCTCGCTGGTGGGCTCTGATGGAAAATTACGCCAAGACTCTCAAGACCCTTCGCGTTAATTGCCTGCATATCTCTATCATGGCATTGCTGGTCGACAGCGGTTCCAAGCGCTTGCCGGATGGTAGCTGGCAGCTGAATTTTGATCTGATGGATCAGTTTGTCTCCCATTTCTTCACCCACGGTGCTTTCCGCTTCATCGCCATCAGTGCGATCATTGCCTCGGTGGACGGCAATACCATTCGATATATCGATGAACAGGGACACATGGGCTGGGCGAACATCGGTGAACCCTTGGCAGAGGCTTGGGCGGAAGCTTTCTACGGCGGTTTGTATGCCCATGCCAAAGCTAAAGGATGGCTACCTATGCTGGTGATGCGGTTGCAGGACGAGCCGCATACCAAGAAGTATTGGCTGTGGGCAAGAAATAAATGCCGTACCTATATGCCGGGGGTTCCCTGCGGAGAACCGATCGACACCCATACGGTGGGACGGGAATTGGCAGGTGCCTGCGACCAGTTCATCCCCCGACTCGAAGTTTATGATGAAGGCGCGGACTTCTATACGGCAAGGCAAAAAATGGGGGACACCGTTTGGTGCTATTCTTGCTGTCTTCCCGAAGAGCCGTGGTGGCTGAATAAGTTTATTGACCTGCCGCACCGCTATAGCCGACTTATCAAGTGGGCGTGCTTTTCCCAAGGGATCACAGGGTTTCTTCATTGGGGTTTCGCCCATTGGGGGATTGCCAGATACGGTCTTAGTCCCGAGGCACGTTACAAGGGAGACGGCTTCATTGTCTATCCCGACGTGGAGAATAACGGTCTGAGCCTCTCGATTCGTGGCTTTGCCACTCTGGAGGGTATTCAGGATTATGAGTTGCTCCGTTTGTTGAGTGCCTATGATCCTCACGCTGCCCGTGCACTCTCCCGCCGTGTGGCGCGTACTTTCCGCGATTTTGACCTCAACGAGGATGCCGCAGACAATGCCCGCAGAGAGTTGCTGGCGTTACTGTCCTCCTACGTAAACGAATAAAAAAACAGGACTTCCTCCATTGGGGGAAGTCCTGTTTTTATCAAGTGTTGGGAATGCCGTCCTTACAGATACCGCGGAGATTGACCGCGATCAGCCCCAGGCATTCGTACATGATCTTTCGGTTTTCCTCACTCATGCCCCGGGTTGCCATCTCTACGGCAACGCCTGCGGCACGGTCTACCTGCTCGGCAATGGTCTGCCCCCGCTCGGTGAGCTTGAGTTTGGCGCGGTAGAAGGTGTCATTGGTACTGACACGCGTCACCAGCTCTTTTTGCTCCAGCTCAGAGATGACGCGGGAAATGGCGGCTTTGTCTTTGTCACACACCTCGCAAAGCTGGGTGGCGGTGAGCCCTTCGGGATTGTGAAGGAGGGCTGTGAGATATAAGGCGTAAGAACCCTTCAAATGGTGCTTTGTCATCTCGTCCCGCTGGATTTTGAGAATGTCGCGGTAGATGCCGTAAATAGAGGAAGAAAAGAGTTCAAATCTGGTAGTCATAAGGTTTCCTTTCAAACAATCTGAATGATGGCTCTATTATACACGATCCAGGTTGACTTGTCAACAACAAAATGGAACAAAAAAGGAAAATGATCGTTTTTTTCGAAAATTTATCCTTCAAGAAAAGAGAAAGGGCAGCCAACTTTTCAGACGGCTGCCCTATGATGTTCGTTGAAAGTTGCCTCCTGCCGGATTTGTTTTTCCCGTGAACGAACGGAGATTAAGCAAAGGTGGTGGTTGCCGCCGCCTTGACTGCCTCGCGGATATAGGGCAGATCCTTGCGGATATGCTCACATCCATGGGGTACCCAATCCACGACGTCGGGATCTATTCCGCAGAGCGTCTGTGCCCAGGTGAGGGCGGCGGCGTAGCGACCGTGATCGAGGGACAGATGGAAGCCGTCACGGGTCAGGGTGTCTCCCAAAGGAGTAGCGCGGAGATGTTGAATGACCATTCCCACAGGAATGATCCCCACATAGGCGGGATTGGGCAGGATCTCGGATCTCACCGCGCTCATAATGGACTGATACATGGCGACCTGATCACAGCCGTAGCGAGGAAACGCGGGGTGGGTGCTGTCTCCTTGATAAGCCCAGGTCATGTGCCAGTAGATGCGGGCATGGGGGCGGTTGGACTTGATATAGTCCAGCACCTCGCCCTGACGGGCGTAGGTCTCGGGCAGACCGCTGTCGTGGCTTGCCTGCTGGAGGGTGATGATGTCCCAATCCTCGTCAAGCAGCCCGTCCGTCAGGGACACTTCAGGGGTCTGATGCCACACGCCGTCGGTGTTTTTCAGATAGATGTAGGTGTGGGCATTATCCTTGATGTTTTGCGCGTGGAGATCGACGGGACAGCCGCCGATGAACAGGTCACCGAGGACGACTTCTTCCACACCGCCCGCGCGGAGGATCTGCCATAGATATTCCATGGCGTCGATGGAGAAGCTGTTGCCGATGGCAAGGATTTTGATGGATCTTTTCATGTGGTTGCTCCTTTCTTATGAAAACGGAAGCGTTCAAATTTGTTGTTTAGCGTGGCGACCGCCGCGCGCTGTCATCCTGAGCAAGGCCGCTGGCCGCGCCGAAGGATCTCCTTCTGCCTCTCCAAACCATGATCATAAAAGGACTTTCGTTTATCGCGAGATCCTTCGACTCGGGCTTGCGCTTTGCGCGGCCCTCGCTCAGGATGACTATTTCAAGGTGGGGCGAAACTTATACTAAACAACAATTTACACCCCTGCCAGTTTGTCCAGCCGCTTGTTGCGGAAATACAGGACGACGTCAGCGGCGACCATGGAGAAATTGAGAAAGTAAAAAAACAGCACGTACCACTTTTCCCCGATGGCAGCCATATACGCAGGGTTGGTAAATTTCGCGGCAATACCCGCGACGTACCCCACCTCGATGAGAATGAGGAACAAAAGGCTCTTGCCCTTGGCAGATCGGGCGTGATAGGACTTGTAGACGTTAAAGGGCCAGGACGCGCCAAAGCAAAGGATCATAATGATCTCAAGAATTTCGGACATGATGTGCCTCCCAAATGTTGATGCGTTGGGGATATTATAGCATAGTCGGGCGGGGATGTAAAGGGGGTTTTACCCTTTTGCGTTGCTCATGAAGGCGGAATTTTTGCGGTATTGCAGGGGGGTCATACCAAAGGCCTTGGTGAAAAATGAAATGAAGCGGCTACAGCTTGAAAAATTATTGAATCGGCTGACTTCCTCAATGGTGTAGTCGGTTGACACGAGCATTTGTTGGGCATGATGAAGCCTTGTGGACAAAATATATTGATAGGGGGATTGGCCCGTGAATTTTTTGAAGAGCTTGGTAAAGTGATAAATGCTGTAGTTTTCTCTTTCTGCAAGCTGTTCGACGGAGAGATTCCGCTGGTAGTTTTCGTGAATAAACGCAATTGTCTGTTCAATGGCGGCAGGGACCTTTTTTTCTTCACCCCATAATTGAAAGCGGGCGATCGTATGAAGAAAAGATCCCAAAAGCTCTGACGTGTGCAGATCATCCGAAAGGGTGTGCTTACTCAAGAGGGGGATGAGCTGCCTGTAGAGACTGTAGATCGGCTCAGGATTTTCGGGATGCAGGAAAAAAAGGCCGTCAGCACATACGTTACGAAAAAATTCACGGCATCCGTAGCCCCTGAAATGGATCCACAAAAACTGCCAGGGCGCGGATCGGCTACAGTAGAAATGGGGTTCCATACAGTCTAAAATGACCAGATCCCCCGGGCGCAAAGTCTGCTCCCGCTCGCCGCAACGCAGATATCCCTCGCCCGATTGGGTCAAGCACAGAAAAAAGGTGTCGTAGCCGCAACGGTCGGTGAAATACCGCTCTCCCTGGGCGTTGATCCCCATGGATTCCACGTAATGAGGGAGCAGCGTATGGTTCGCGTTCCCGATATAGCTGATAATGCGATCCTGAATACCGTCAGGCTGGTGCTTCAGATATTGCATGACGACCTCCCATAACAAGAATCGTATATTATTCGTTGCAAAGGCACAAGAATATGATACCAACGATTTCACGTTTGTGCTATAATTATATCATAAAAAGACCTTTGGGTCAAGCGAAACACACAAAATATCCGACGGTTTTGACCGTGGAAAGGGGATTTTATGAAACATTTGGATCTCAATCAAAAAAAGCGGTTTCGTGTATGCCTTGCGGTGCTTGCGGGCCTACTGACGGTGACAACGCTCCTCTGTGCTTGTACGAAGCCAAAGGATCCCGCTGTGACCGAGGCGTCCACGACGGTATCCTCCCATGAAACATCAAAAGAACCATCCGAAAGCGAGACGAATGAAATGATGCCACAGGAAACCACCAAAGAACCCGAAACCACCCTTGAGACCGAGACGGTTTCGGATGCGTCCGAGGAGACGACGGCTACCGAGCCCGCAGAGCAGTCATTTACATGGAGCAATCCCGTGAGCTATGACGACAGCGAAAACGTGGAGCATCTGCGCGACCCCTTTATTCTCAAGGTGGGAGATGTCTGGTACATGACGGGCACCCTGCCGCCTTACGGTATGGAGGATGAACAAGCGAAGCGAACCAAGGGCGTGCCGCTTTATAAGTCGGACGATCTTTTGACGTGGGACTTTGTGGATTACATCATCGAGACACCCCTTGAAGCGGAAAACAAATGGTACAGCGAGCGTTTCTGGGCGGCGGAGCTGTTCTGCCATAACGGTAAATATTATGTGACGGTCAATTGCTGCCGCCTTGACGGCAGTAACCATGGCTTCCTTTTTGCCGTGGCAGATGAGATCGAAGGTCCTTATACCATCATGAACCCCGACGAGCCCTTTATTCTGGGCAACGACGCGCATTTGTTTGCCGATGACGACGGTCAGGTCTATCTTTTTGGCTCGGGCATCTCCATGGCCAAGCTGGATCTTGAAAACCTGCAGCTTCTTTCCACACCCAAGACCATCCTTGAGCCAATCCCCGATTCGGATGCCTGGAACGCCCAGCGTCCCAACGTGGGCTTTGAGGGTCCCTACGTTCTGAAGCACGAAGGGAAGTACTATTGCTTCTATTCCACTTGGGCAAGAGGCTATGAGATCGGTGTGGCCGTGGCGGAGGATATCAACGGCCCTTGGGTGATGTATGAGGATCCCATCTACGGTGCCATGAGCCAAGAAAGATGTAACTATTACGGCGGGATCTATGAAGAAGGCTATTATCTGCACCAGGACAAATACCGTGAATGCGGACATAACTCCGTGTTCGAAGGCCCCGACGGCGGGCTTTGGATCGCGGCACACGTCACGGGCGGCGGTGTCGTGGACGGTGTGGAGCTGGTCATCGACAAGCTGACCTTTGACGAGACCCACGGTCTGATGGCGGTGGATCCCGACACGGGCAAAACCATCTTGGGTCCCACCTACGGTCAGCAGGCGGTGACCTATGATCCTGCGGCAAAAGAAGCCAAGGGCGTGAAAGCACTCAACGTGTGGGGCTATACCTCCGTGTGGGAGGCCTATGCCTTGCCCGCACAGGTGGATATTCTGATGGATAACGGCTTCAGAAGAACCGCCGACGTCACTTGGGAGAGGGCTGTCAATACCGCAAATGAGGGTCTGATCACGGTCAAGGGTACGGCTTCGCTGGACGGTCAGACCTATCCCGTGGAAGCTTACATACAGGTGATAGCACCCCTTTATGATGTCAACTGCGATTTTGAGGATCTGGACGTGGGCGCCACCGATCTGACAGGTACCTTCGGGGAAGTCTGGTCTGTGCTCTTCTCCCTTTGCACCGAGATCGGCCGTCCTTACGCTACGGTCACCGAAGAAGACGGCAATCGGTTTGTCAGAAACACCGCCTACTGGGTCGTGGGACTCAAGGACGGTGCCATTGAAGGCGATTACGAATTCTCGGTGAATTGGCGGCTTCTTACGGGTGAGACCGTTGGCGGTCCCTCGGAGCGTTTGGGCGGTATCGCCCTCAGAAGCGCGGACAAAAAGCTGAACCATCACGACGAGGATCAGAACCGCGTGGTGGGCGGTAGCGGTATCATGATCATTCCCGATGAAAACGGGATCCGCGTTGCCGTCAAAAAGTACGTGCCTGACGGCAACAACTATCAGGTCACCAGCGAATCCGTCTATTTTGAACTGCCCCTCGGCAACACCTTCCAACACTTTTCCGTGATCGATACGGGAGATCGGATCGAGATCTATGTGAAAGATGCTCTGCTTTGCTCCCTGGAGCTGGGGAACGTGGGCACCTATCAAGGCTCCTCCTACGAGTACGCCAAATCCGTCAAGCTGATGGATGCAGGCGGCACCACGCTCCTTGAGGTAGAGGACGCGCTGGTGACCGTGGATCAGGTGATCCACCTGATCGCTCGCGGCTGGACGTCCTTTGACGTGGATGATCTGTGCATTCGCCAACTTGCTTAACATATGAGCTCCCCCTTGATGTGGTCGGTCGATGATCGCATCAAGGGGGATTTTGTGTTGCGAGAAGGGGTGAATGAGGATCTTCGGAAAGATTTACAACTTCGCGGTTATTGCAATCAAAAACAGTCCGTGGTATAATGTGGGTACAGAAGGGAGGAATGCACGTGTATCATCTGAATCAATTCTGTAATATCATCACAGCTCTCCGCAAGGCGAAGGACGGCGTATACGTACCTTCGTTGGCAGTCTGTAGCACTTGTTTGATTTTATAAAAATGAGCACAGGCAAGCACTTAAGATGCTTGCCTGTGCTCATTGTAGATAACTACGTAAATTACTTTACCTTACAGAAAATAGAACTATGAGATTTTGCGCTTAGCCTTGAGATCCCATGGAATAGGACATGGGGGACCACTGCAAGCAATACTCGTCCACGTTGTGTTAATTTGCTTGTTACAGACTTTGCATATATCTGCATACTCAAAATAATGACGAGTACCCGAATGATATTGGTTACCGGTATATTGATTCGCATAATTGTGATACCTAAAGATAGCGTATCTATATTCTCCAGTATAAGGATTTGAATAATATTCTGAGGGAATACGGTCAATGGAGTGCCGGTAAGCACCTGCTTGCCCCCATTTGGAGCAAATAGTTAACTCCCCGGAAGAACTCACACTATACACAACCCCAGAATGTAACGGATATCCATAATCATCCACATATACAATAATATCTTTTGCTTGAGCAGAAGCTGGTACTATTTTTGTACAACTGCTGTCGTACAAAAAATGTGATATATCCATTATCCAGTACGGATTGCTGGTAGAAAATCGATACCAAGCGTACGAGTGGCAATTATAAACAGTAGTTGGATCATCCAAACGAATGTTACCATCGTAATCATAGTCATCATTAATGTCCGAAATTTCTGTAGATGTCCATTCACGATGAGGAGTGCATACTTCAACATTGCGATTATTGGCTGTGCTAATTGTTCCGGCCGAATAATAATCTATTACACCGATCGAGCCCACATAGTCTCCGACTGATGATGTAACAACTTCGGATGCGGTATATATGCTTTGAAGATTTGGACAACTTTTTGCGGTAGATGGCAAATCAGATATAATCGACGCCAACAAAGGCTGAGCTAACAACTTCTCGAATTTGGTTTTATCCGATTCATCGTTTTCTGAACTATATAGAATACTTTCGGCGTAACTTTCAAGCACCTCGATGCAGTCCTCTCTGGAAACCAGTTCACGGAAAGCTTCATGGCACGAAAAATCAATCTCTTTGTCAGTAGGCGTTGAGGAACAAGAAAAAATTTGTTGTCCCATGAATGGAGATTCTAAAAAATATTCCAACAGTTCAGTGGTAGAAGCGGATTTGATTTCATCCGGGACACCGAAAATCCACTCCAAGTATTCAGGGTCAACTTTAGCAGTCACTACATAGTCAGAATCTATAACTGCTTCAGGTTCTTCTGTGACTTTCTTAGAAGAGATCGACGTTACATTGGTAATCGAAGGTTCTTCGTTGCTACTGGATACATCATCTTCTTCAACGTGTGAATGTTCTGCCTGAGCAAATACGGTCATTGATGTAGAGTAACATATCAAAACCGTCAATATCAAAAGGGAAAATTTCTTGAACATATCTTCAGATCCTTTCTTAGCAATCAGTATGGATGTGCAAAACTATACACATAGTACAAAAGCTATAAAACAACATCAAGAATATACAATGTGGTGCATTTTCCCAAACAGTGTCAAACACGCATTGTGTCTACAAATTAATTATATCATACTTTTGCTGAAAATCAATAGTTTCCCGTATTTTCTTTGTAACAATTATATGGATGACAATGGAAAGTTGGATACAACAATTTGATTGTTTGCTGAAAATGATACGCAATTTCGGACATGATGTGCCTCCCAAATGTTGATGCGTTGGGGATATTATAGCATAGTTGGGCAGGGATGTAAAGTCCAAATTTACAACTTCGCGGTTATTGCGTTTCCACTTGCCTTATGGTATACTGATAGCACAGAAAGGAGAGAAGCATACATGTATCACCTGAACCAATTCTGTAATATCATCACAGCCCTCCGCAAGGAGCGTGGGTGGACGCAGAGAAAAAGATCTCGGGGATCCGCGAGGCTCGTCAGAAGCCCATTACCGTCAGCACCGCCTTTCATCGCATGAAAGTGGATCCCAAGGTGCTTGAAGAGATCAAAAAATCGGAAAATCACTAAAAGAAAGATCCCGCCGGGACCTGACGGTCGGGCGGGATTCTTTTCTCAAGCGGTTGACATCCCGCCCCTGCCGTGCTATAATGAAAGCAACGAAACAGAAAAGGCGGTATCCCATGAAAAAGCTCCTTGTCACAGGTTTCGACCCCTTCGGCGGCCAGCCCGTCAACCCCGCCCGCGAGGCGGTAATGCGCCTGCCCGATACCGTGGGCGGCTATGAAATTTCAAAACTGGAGATCCCCACCGTGTTCGGTCTGGCGGCCGAGACCGTCCTGAAAGTCGCGGATGAACTGCGCCCCCACGCCATCCTCTGCGTAGGCCAGGCGGGAGGCAGAGGGGCGGTGACTCCTGAGGTGGTGGGCATCAACCTCCGCGAGGCGACCATCCCCGACAACGCGGGACATATGCCCGTGAATACCCCTGTCATGGAGAACGCCCCCGCCGCCTACTTCGCAACCCTCCCCGTGCGGGACATGGTGCAGGCGGTGAAGGAGAAGGGCATCCCCTGCGCCCTCTCCTACACGGCAGGTGCCTTCGTCTGCAACGACCTGCTCTATACCCTCCTGCATCACTACCGCGACACCGACGTGAAAGTGGGCTTCGTCCATATCCCCTACCTGCCCGAGCAGGCGGGAGCGGGGGTTCCGTCCATGGAGCTTGAGACGGTGGTGGAGGCGCTGACGGCTATGATCGAGGTCATGAATTGAACATGAAAAAGGCGGCTCGGATGAGTCGCCTTTTTGCGTGATTCAGATTCTCGCCACCCCCGTCTCCCTCGCCGCCTGGATCACCGCGTCCGCCACCACGCGCGCCACCCGCTTGTCCAGGGCGGAGGGAATGATGTTGGTTTCATGCAGCTCGCTTTCGGGAATGAGAGACGCCAGGGCGTAGGATGTGGCCACCTTCATCTCCTCGTTGATGCAGGAGGCGCGGCAGTCCAGAGCCCCGCGGAAGATGCCGGGGAACGCCAGCACGTTGTTGATCTGGTTGGGGAAATCCGCCCGCCCCGTGCCCACCACACGGGCACCCGCGGAGAGAGCCAAGTCGGGCATGATCTCGGGGGTGGGGTTGGCCATGGGGAAGACGATGGCATCCCGCGCCATGCCCGCCACCATCTCGGGGGTCACGATCCCGGGGGCGGAGACGCCGATGAACACGTCTGCCCCTGCCATGACGGATACAAGGTCGCCCGTCAGCCCGTCGGGATTGGTGATCTTCGCCATGTCCTCCTGGGCGGGATTGTTCTCGGGCTTGCCCGCATAGATGGCGCCGAAGCGATCCACCATGGTGAGGTTCTTCACCCCCATATTCAAGAGATGCCGCCCGATGGAGATGCCCGCTGCCCCAGCACCGTTGATCACCACACGAATGGCGGCTATATCCTTGCCCACCACCTTCAGGGCGTTGATGAGAGCCGCCGCCACCACGATGGCGGTGCCGTGCTGATCGTCGTGGAACACGGGAATGTCGCAGATCTCCTTGAGCCTGCGCTCGATCTCAAAGCAGCGGGGCGCGGAGATGTCCTCTAAATTGATGCCCCCAAAACTCCCCGACAGGAGGTAGACGGTGCGGACGATCTCCTCCACGTCCTTGGAGCGGATGCAGAGAGGGAAGGCGTCCACATCGGCGAAGGCCTTGAACAGGGCGCACTTGCCCTCCATGACGGGCATCCCCGCCTCAGGGCCGATGTCCCCCAGACCCAGCACCGCCGTGCCGTCGGTGACCACCGCCACCAAATTGGATCGGCGGGTGAGGTCGTAGGACTTATTGATATCTTTTTGGATTTCCAGGCAGGGCGCAGCCACACCGGGGGTGTATGCCAGGGACAGATCCTCGCGGCTCTCGATGGGACACCGGGCCACCACCTCGATCTTGCCTTGCCAGTCGTAGTGCTTTTTGAGAGACTTTTCGGAAATGTTCATGGGAACTCCTTTTTGATGCGTAAAATAGAAATAGAACAGAGGTAAATTGTTGTTTAGGAGTACGCCTGGGAGGGCCCTTCTTGAAAGAAGTGCCCCCCAGTCCCCCTCCAAGAACCTTTAAAAAATTATTATTTAAAGGTTTTGGGAGTTGGAAGAACCTCTTTTTAAAAAGGTTCTTGGTGGGGTCCAGGGGCGACGCCCCTGGTAAACAACAATTTACTTTGCTTTCTCAACAATGGTTGGGCGTTTTGGTTTTCGCCTTACCCCACCCTCACCGTATCGGGCTCCAGCGGATCGTAATAAATGGTATACGTCTCGCCCACAGCACCTCTGGTGCAGGTGACCGACAGCTCGGCGGTGTGCCGCACGCCTTCCACCTCATATTCCACGATGGGATGGAGATGGGAGTGCTTTCCCGACCGACGGCGCACCGTGTCGATGCAAACGGCAATGGCGCGCTCGGTACAGCGGAGCTTCAGCTCCATGTTTTGAAAATGACTGCCCAAAAGCAAAAAAATGATCAAGGGGATCAGCCCAAGCAAGAGAACGGGGGAGGTGTCGAGGGGTTTCATCAAAAGCGCGCCGACAAAGATCACGCCGAAGCAAACGTAGCCCAGTACCTTGCAGATTTTGGCGGATGCAGCGTATTTGGCCGCCTTTTGCCTGTCGGGAGAGTTGGGGTCATATCGGCTGTCGCGGTATACGGTCTCGCCGCTTCCCTCGGAGGTGTACGGCTCGTCACAGAAGGATCGCGCGGTGTTGCTTTCGTCCTCCGAATCATCGGTCTTGGGGGCGTAACCGCCGTCCTCATCGTAGTCGGGCTTCTCGGTATAGCTCCCTTGCGCGGCGTGGGCGAAGTCTTCCTCGACCGTTTCCTCGGACACCTCCCGCCGGGTGGGATTGCCGAAGGGATCAAAGGTCACGTCGTCGGGGATCTCCTCTCCCACAGCCAGCCCCGAGTGGGGCAGATAAAAGACCCTGTAGCGGTGGGCGGGAGACAGATGATTCACGCGGAGCAGGTGAACCTCACTCGTCAGCTCGTCCTCAAAGAGCAGATAGGATTCTCCCTCCCGACCGCCTTCCACACGACGGGTGTTTTTCTTTACGGCACCTACCGTCTCGCAGGGGTCGTTTTCGCGGAGACGGCTGCCGTCCCGCAAAAGCTGGATCAGGGGAATGGCGGCACGAAGGAAGATGAAGGCCGCGACGTAGGGTAAAAAGGAGGCACCGCTCGTCCACGGTAAGCGTCCCAGGGTAACCACCGCGCCGAGCGCCAACAGCGGCAGAACCATGCAGAGGACCATCACGAAAAAAGCGTTCTTTCCCTTGCGGTAGAGGGCGCGCTCGATGGCGTAGTCCGCGACAGCCGCGATGGCGCCGACGCCCGCGGCGATGCAGGCCATCAGGGGGTCGGGGATCACCTCTCCTACGAGCATAAAGGTCGCGAACAAAAGGGACGTGATCACGGCGGATAGGTTGAACCAAAGATTTTTTTGGTAGGCCTTGCGGAGAGATTGGATTTTTTGGTCGTTGTCAAACATGATGTATGAATCCTTTTAGTATAATACTTCCAAAATCAAAAAAAGGACGGAGATGATGCCCGAAGCCGCCGTCAGCCAAAGGGCAGCGGAGGGCTTTGAGTCCATGGCTACGCAGTTGTCTTTGGGGTCTTGGGGATTGTAGATCACCCACTCGTCGTTCCCTTGGGTAGACATATGAAAGGCCTTTTGACCGTGGGCGTAGTACGCCACGCCGTCCACCTCAAAGCGGATGACGGGATATTCCTTGCTTGACACCCAACGCCTGCGGGTGAAGCTGTCCACCGTTCCCAAAAGGGAAACGCTGCACCGTGCCTTCCGCCGTGCCTCGTAGATATAGGCGCGGAGACAAAGCACGAATATGCCGAACGTCAATGCCGTGAAGGTACCATACTTGTGCATACAGGCGAGGACGAGGGACAAGCACCACAAAAGCGCGGCCACGGCATAAAAGACGGTCTCCCAGACCAGGGGCTTTCGCAGATGGGAGCGGAGGGGCAGAGCGTCGTGGGCACTGGCGGGAAACTCCGCCATGATGTCCCATTGGGGGGATTTTTTGCTTTTCATGCTGTCTCTCCTTTCATGGATCAAACCATCCTCTCAAAATCAAACACCCTGTCAAATTCCTCTGCGGTCAGATACCCGAGCCGCACGCAGGCTTCCTTTAACGTGATCCCCTCGCCGTGTGCCAGCTTCGCCACCTTGGCGGCGTTCTCGTAGCCGATGTGGGGGTTCAAAGCCGTCACCGTCATCAGCGAGCGATTCAGATTCTCGTCCATCTTCTCGCGGTTGGCGCGAAGCCCCGACAGACAGCGGTCATTGAAGGAATCCATGGCATCGGTGAGCAGACGGACGGATTGCAGGAAATTGTGGATCAAGACGGGCATGAACACGTTGAGCTGGAAGTTGCCCTGGGACGCCGCCGTGCCCACTGCCACGTCATTGGCCATGACCTGCACAGCCACCATGGTGACGGCCTCGCATTGGGTGGGGTTCACCTTGCCGGGCATGATGGAGGATCCCGGCTCGTTTTCGGGGATGAAGACCTCGCCCAAGCCGCACCGAGGGCCGCTCGCCAGCCAGCGAATGTCGTTGGCGATCTTCATAAGATTGGCCGCCAATGCTTTTAGCGCGCCGTGGGCGAACACCAGCTCGTCCTTGGATGTGAGGGCGTGGAACTTGTTGGGATCGGTGAAAAAAGTCTCCCCCGTCAGCAGAGACAAGATCCCCGCCACGGTGACGTCAAAGCCTTGGGGAGCGTTGATGCCCGTCCCCACGGCGGTGCCGCCCAAAGCCAGGGAGCGCAGACCGTTCACCGCCGCCTCGAGCTGGTTGCGGTTCACCGTCAGCATCCCCCGCCAGCCCGAGATCTCCTGGGAGAAGCGGATGGGGGTGGCGTCCTGCAAATGGGTGCGGCCGCTCTTGATGATGCCTTCGTTCTCGGCCTCCAACCGTTCCATGGTGTCCATGAGCCGTCCCAAGGCGGGAATCAGCTCGCGGCGGATGGACAGCACCCCCGCGATATGCATGGCGGTGGGGAAGGTATCGTTGGAGGACTGGGACATATTCACGTGATCGTTGGGATGGCACAGCTTGTCCGCCTTCTCAACGTCCTCGGCAAAGTCCAGCCCTGCCGCGATCACGTTGGCGCGGTTGGCGATGACCTCGTTGACGTTCATGTTGGTCTGCGTTCCGCTCCCCGTCTGCCATACGGCGAGAGGGAAGTGACTGTCCAGCTTGCCCGCGATCACCTCGTCGCAGGCGGCGGCGATGGCGGCGTAGCGGGCATCGGTCATGCGGGCGGGGCAGAGCTGTGCGTTGGCCTGCGCGGCGGCCTTTTTGAGGTAGCCGAAGGCGCGGATGATGGCCACGGGCATCTTTTCGGTGCCGATGGGGAAATTTTCAAGGCTCCGTTGGGTCTGCGCCCCCCAGTAGCGGTCAGCGGGGACGGGGACGATGCCCATGGAGTCGTGTTCTTGGCGAAAGTTCATATGTATTCCTTTGATTTAGATTTGTTTGGTGTATCGGCACTTGGGAAAATTGGAGCAGCCGATGAAGGGTTTTCCCTGGTTGGGGCCTTTTTTAGCGGTTCGCCGGACTAATTGGCCGCCGCATTTGGGGCAGAGATTTGCTTGGGCGGCCGGTGGGACAAGAATACTATGGTTGAAATCGAATGAAGATTCAGGGTCAGAAGGAAAAAGAACGCTGTGACTGCTATTTAAAGGAGATCCAGTATTCGCTTGCATATTTGAACGGATGTTTTCGATATGCTGTTGCTTTACATCATCACTCACTCTGGATAACGGGATAGTTTTCTTATAGATTTCGTTGATCTCTCCCATGCTTACAGGCGGAGTGTTGTAAATGATGTGATCCAAAAAGTATGGAAGATTTGCTTGCGTGGTAAGGCAATGCGTATAGCTAGATAATTGAATGTCTCTGAAAACCGCGCGGTTTCCAAATACCACGACTGAATGAATAGGTATATTTTTCAAATCCTGCTGCAAATATGCCTTGTAACTTTTGATATGTAATTGGTTTTGCTTGAGGGGATTGTAAAATTTGTATTTTTGCGTTGGGGAATATCTGGACGGCTTCAAACATTGCGTCCAATATTCCTGATCTTCACTGCCGAAAATCCAGCCGCCGTAATTCTTGGATTCAAAAATATATATGCCGGAGGAGTGAAAAAGAATCGCATCTATTTCTGTGGTTTTACCGTTGGCACGGGGAATATAAACGTTAAACAGCCAATGCCGCTCACCCTCTATCAGCTTGTCTGCTTGTTGGAACAAAAGAAATTCCCCTTTTGTTCCTTTGTCAAACAAAACTTGCATGATGGAATTGTTGGTGGCTTGGGCATATTCGGAATTGGTGTATTTTCTGTATCCCCATATCCACAACATTATGATGGGACTTACCAACAGGACTACAAATAACAGGACAATGATATATCTGGATAAGGAATCCCAAACATTATATTCGGGGGCCGGTTGTGTCGGAGGATAATAAGGTGCCGTATGTCGCAAAATGAATTGCAGGATCTCTTTATTCATGAAAAATCATATCCCCCCGTTTTTTTTTCGTTATCTGACTTGTCCGTTACCATCAATCAAATACTTATCCGTCGTGAGCGCCATCAGCCCCATAGGCCCGCGTGCGTGGAGCTTCTGCGTAGAAATGCCGATCTCGGCACCGAAGCCAAACTCGCCACCGTCGGTAAAGCGGGTGGAGGCGTTGACGTACACCGCCGCCGAGTCGATCAGGGCGCGGAACTTGTCGGCATGCTCGATGGAGCGGGTCATGATGGCCTCGCTGTGACCCGTGGAGTAGGTATTGATGTGGTCAATGGCGGTATCCACCCCGTCCACTACGCGGACGGCCAGAATGTAATCGTTGTATTCGGTCTCGTAGTCCTCCTCGGTGGCGGGCAGAGCCTCGGGGAGAATGGCGCGGGTGGCCTCGTCGCCTCTGATCTCCACGTTCCAAGGCTTCATGGCCTCGGCCATCATGGGCAGATACTCGGCTGCCACGGACTCATGCACCAAGAGGGTCTCAATGGCGTTGCACACCGAGGGACGGGAGCATTTGGCGTTGACAGCCACGGCCACGGCCTTGGCAAGGTCAGCCGTCTCGTCCACGTACAGATGGCAGTTGCCTGCCCCCGTCTCGATGACGGGTACCTTGGCGTTCTCCACCACGGCACGGATCAGACCCTTGCCGCCGCGGGGGATCAGCACGTCCACGAGACCCCGCATATTCATGAGGGCGGTGGAGCCCGCGCGGTCGGTGGAGGTGATGAAGCCGATCAGATCGGGGGAGAAGCCCTTGGCCACCAAAGCCTTTCGCATGGATGCCACCAGAGCCGTGCCCGATTGGATGGCCTCCTTACCACCGCGAAGCACCACGGCGTTGCCCGTTTTCAGACACAGAGCGGCGGCGTCCACCGTCACGTTGGGTCTGGCTTCGTAGATCATGGCGACGCAACCCATGGGCGCGCGTACCTTCTGGATCACCAGGCCGTTGGGACGGACGGTTCTTTCCCCCGAACCGATGGGGTCGGGGAGCGCCGCCACCTCGCGGAGGGCGTCGCAGATGCCCTTCATGCGCTTCTCGTCCAGCTTGAGACGGTCAAGCATGGTCTTGGGGACGCCGTTCTCGGCGGCGTTTGCCAGATCCCTCTCGTTGGCGGTCAGAATTTCGTCCAGATCTGCCATGAGCTGATCCGCCATGGCGCAGAGCAGGGCGTTTTTCTCGGCAGTGCCCGTGGAGCCGTAGGCGCGGGAGGCGACCTTGGCGGCGCGGCAGATATTTTCAACTTGCAGGTAAATTTCGTTCTTTTCCATGGTTATGTACCCTTTCTGTTAAATCTTTGGACGTGCGATGCACGGAATTCATACGATATTTTCCGGTTTCGCGTAGGGGCGACCTTGGGTCGCCCGATTCGGAGGCGTGATGTGGGCTTTAGCCCTCCTGCATCCGCCTCAGCAGTTCCTTCATTTCATTAAGATCGTGCGCCTCGATCATCACGTGTCCCGTGTCGTATGTGGACACCTTGGCAGGGTCAAGCGCGTTGATAAACTTGGCGTAATCCACCGTTCCGAGGTGGGTCTCCAGGCTGGTGGAGTAAAGATACAGCTCGTACTTGTCGCATTCCAACGCGCGTCCCGTATGGGGATCGACCAACCCGAAGGGCACCGAGGGCTTCACGGGGAAGATGCTCCTGCACCCCTCGGTGAAGGCCAAACGGCCGTAAATCCCCTTGGGATCGTCAAAGAATCCTACTGCGGCGTAGTAGGCATCCACGGATTGCATCTCGTGGAGCCAACGAGCAAAGCGGGCGGGTGCGCCTTCGGGAGCCTCGGATACCATTTTGGCTTCCTTGGAGCCGAAGTCCATGGGCCAAAGCGCGGAATACAGCACGATCGAGCCGTATTCGTCCTTTTTGAGTGCCTCTGAAATGAAAAGGTTCAGATAACTGTCATTGGCGCGGAGCATATCGTCCAGCCCCGCTTGGAACTTTTCGGGGGTGGTGCGGTTGCCGTCCACCGTGAGAGAACATTTCCAGTGCTTCGTGATGCGAGCCACCACAGCGTAAAAATCCCGCAGCTCGTCGGCGCAGGTGGGGTTCAGGGCGCGGAGGATCACCTGCTTTTTCTCATCGGGCGTCCAGGTGACCGAGAAGCCGCGACCGATGTGGTCGGGATGGAACAGCATGATCTCCTCCCCCTCGATCTTGCCCACGCTCAGACGGTAGCCGTTCTCATAGGTGCCGTAGGCCAGCTCGCCGCCCGTCAGAACGGACAGAGGCAGTACCTTTTTGGAAAAACCTTTTTGCTTGATGACGATATCAATGGACATAGTTTTGTCTCCTTTGTTTTGAGAATGATATATCGTAGAGGCGGATTCCATCTCCGCCCGTGAGGCGCGCTATGTCCTCACTCTGCCACCATCACGTCTGTGATCTCGCAAATATAAAATCTGTGATAATCCTTGGCGGCGTAGTTTTTCAGCATCTCGGGGTCGATAAAGCGGTTCTCCTTCAGATCATCGGCGTACAGCTTGCGGCAGACCAGCACCATCCGCGCCTCGCCCACGTAGGGAACACCCCCCTCGGTCTTGGCGGGTGTCAGCCCTGTGGCGGCGAATTTGTCGCCGTCTCTGCCCGACTTGGTGCCGCAGTATTTCAAAGCGGCGCGGTAGACCTCCCCATCGGGCAGAAAGGACAGAGACAGGGTGTCCGACTTCTCGGTGAACCCGTAGGTGTACCGCTGGGGACGGATGAAGGCGATGGCCACGGGCTTGTTCCAAAGAATGCCCGCGCAGCCCCAACTGGCTGTCATGGTGTTGACGGCGCCCGTGTCGGGATCGGCGGCGGTGATCAGCATCCAGTCCTTGCCGATGGCGGAGAACAGATTGTCGGTGATGGCCTCGGGGGCGATATGGGTGAAGCGGTTCATATAAGACCTCCGTGATAGAAACATTTATTCATTATATCATATTATAGCACAACTGCCGCGGATGTGCAACAGGGTAGAAAAAAATTGTGCGATTTGATGACAGAAAACGCCTGGAAAAATTTTAGAATTTTTTTCGAAAAACCTATTGACAAATCCAAACACCTGTGATATAATACACACCGTTGCGAACGAAACCGCCCAGGTAAAGGACGCAAACGAGAGGTCGAAAAAATTTTTAAAAAAGTTTTGAAAAACCTCTTGACAAACGAAATGACTTGTGATATAATAAGCGAGTCGTCAAGGGAGCATAGCTCAGCTGGGAGAGCATCTGCCTTACAAGCAGAGGGTCACAGGTTCGAGCCCTGTTGTTCCCACCATTACGGCCCGGTAGTTCAGTTGGTTAGAACGCTAGCCTGTCACGCTAGAGGTCAGGGGTTCGAGTCCCCTTCGGGTCGCCACTTCTTTTAAAGAAGATCAGTCTATTGGCTGTATGCCTCTGTAGCTCAGTTGGTAGAGCATGTGACTGAAAATCACAGTGTCGTTGGTTCGATTCCGACCGGAGGCACCATCTTGAAGGGGTCGGGTAATCATTCGGTCACTTCTATGCGGATTTAGCTCATTTGGTAGAGCGTCGCCTTGCCAAGGCGAAGGTGGCGGGTTCGAGCCCCGTAATCCGCTCCAGAACAATGCGGGTGCGATTCATTCGCATCCGCATTTGTTACAAAATTGAATACGGCGCCATGGCCAAGCGGTAAGGCACGGGTCTGCAAAACCCTTATCCCCGGTCCGATTCCGGGTGGCGCCTCCATCTTTACAGTACGAAAAGGCTGTAGCACATAAAAGTCCTTGATATTCAAGGGCTTTTTGTGTTTTGTAACATATTTTCTTTTTCTTAATTTATTTGCTGAAAAAAACGTTATTTTTTAAGTTAACAGGTTATGAACTGGGGATTTTATTATTTTGCAATTATTAGAGGGGTATATGTAAGTGAAGACAATAAGAAAATTCAAATATAGCTATGCATTGATAAACATATTTAAGAAAGAAACGGGTTGTATTGAGGCTAGTTATGGAAATAATGAACTCCAGATTATTAGATTTGGAGTATGTTCTAAGTATAGAGGAAACAAAAAGAGATACGGCAAGCAACTATTAGACTGTATTATCAAAGAGGCCAAGGATAATGGAATAACGAGAATATTTGTGACTCCCAAAGCTGAAAAATATTATGATGATACTGAACTTATGGAATTGAATACCTTGTATACAAAATACAAAAATTTGGGTTTTAAGTTTATAAATGATCAATATATAAAAGAGTATGACAATATTATGTTTATTGACTTATAATTTAATTTGGGAATATTTGATTTTTTGTTATTCTATAGATTATTATC
Source organism: Eubacteriales bacterium (assembly GCA_045531965.1). Taxonomy (GTDB): domain Bacteria; phylum Bacillota; class Clostridia; order Oscillospirales; family CAG-272; genus CAMEON01. Next base: position 51,617 of record JAZSFA010000160.1, on the reverse strand, counting down.
TGCTATCTGTAAGATTTATTGTTGGATTTCGAAAATAATATAAATTATTGTTTTTAAGTACTATATATTTTATAACATATTACATAGGCAAATTGAAGCCGACTTTATGACCACTAATGAAGTGGATATAAGGTCGGCTTTTTTGTTTACGTAAACACAACCAACAGGAGGAGAAAATGTATATTGAAAAGAAAAAAATCGGAACTGATGTTGGAGATCTGATCAGATCCATCCGACATCCTGAAGCGGGAGAAAGAAAATTCCCATATAAAAGCTGTGTCTCTCGGTGTAGCTATTGTCTGTACTCTACCAAGGGTAAATGCTCTTTGAAGGAGTGTTGCTGCATGGATGAATGCATCGCGGCACACACTTGTACCTTTGGAGAAATGATGAGATACTGTTTTGGCGATATAGGCGATCCGGCTTTCCGTTATCGATTGCGTTTGGCCGTAGAGAGAATTTCGGAAGTGAAAAGTTGCTTCTTGAACGCAGGGCACCGTAAGCGCTTTTACGAAGGGCTTGCTCAGAACAAAAAGGCAAGTAGTAGCCTCATGGGACAGATATTCTTGCTTTCTGCATATGGCTCGGTGTGGAACCATGTCAAGAAAGATTTGGAGAGTGATGGTGTTGTCTATTCTGCTTTGGAAATCAATGCGCGTGAATTTGATGTAAACGGCTATCATTTATTTCTTACGGCAATGAACTTGGAATATGGAGCTATTGTTTCTGACTTACCGGATCTCTCAGACGAGGAAACCGTGGACTTTGATGTGTTTCGGGTAGCTTGCTGTGCAGTTGCAATTGGTGTATATGGACTTGATGCCGTTAAAATCAGCGAAAAGCAGAGAGCAAAGAGAAAAAAGCACCAGAGAAAGGAGGTAAGAAATTATGAGTGAGCCGACTGATGAGGTCAAGCGTGAAAAAGTCCGCGTGGTCGCTATCAAGCAGATCGACGATTTCCCTCATCACCCCTTTCTCGTAAAAGATGATGAAAGCATGGAGCAGCTCATCCACAGCATCGAAATGAACGGCATTCTCAACCCTGTTATTGCCCGTAAAAAGGAAGGAGAACGCTATGAGCTTATATCAGGTCACAGAAGAAAATACGCTTGTGAACGGCTGGGTATTGAGCTTATCCCCATCATCATCCGTGAGTTGAGTTGTGATGAAGCGTTGATAGAAATGGTAGATTCCAATCTTCAGCGAGAGCACATTCTACCTTCGGAGAAAGCGCGCGCATATAAAATGAAAATGGAAGCGATGAAAAGGCAAGGGAAAAGGACGGATTTAACTTCGTCCCCACTGGGGACGAAGTTAAGAACCGATGAGATCATTGCTCAAGATGCAGGTGAGAGTAGGAATCAAGTCCAAAGATATATCCGTCTCAATGAACTCACCCCCGAACTTCTTGAGTTTGTCGATGAGGGAAAGATCGGTATGAGACCCGCCGTGGAGCTTTCTTACTTGCAGGAGGAGGAAATGCGGGACTTGGTGGATTATATCGACACCGAGGGAACTTTCCCGTCTCACGCGCAGACCATCAGGATGAAGGAATTGAGCAAAGAAGGGAAGCTGGATACGGATACCATCAATGAAATTATGAGCGAAGAAAAGCCTAACCAAAAGCAGCGTGTCAAGATCTCTATGGAAAGAATCGAAAAGTTCTTTCCCACAGGAACGACACAAAAGCAGATTGAAGAAACTATCGTAAAGGCATTGGCCATGTACCGTCAGCATCAGAAGGAGGAGCGAGACGCGCGATGAAACAACTGAATATGAAATCACGGGGTAAAGAAGATGAAACCAACATCTAAGCTTTACCCCGTTTTTTATGCCCAAAACAGAAGCGAGGTGGTGCCTATGATCTGATTGAATTAAACTGACCTGACGCGAAAAATCCACAAGACATGGAGGTAAACAGTGAAGATTTTTTTCGCAAGAGCAAAAGCCGTGCTTGAAGATAAGGGTGGAGAAGGCTACGTGGATACTGCGGTCAAGATGATTATTGCCGTAGTGATCGGTGCGCTGCTTCTCGGCGGTCTCTATTATATCTTCAACACTCTGATTCTTCCGGGGCTTGCAGAACGCATCCAAAATATGTTCGGTTCTCCCAGTGGAAGTGGAAACGATGGTGGCGGCGGTGGCATCATCCTTCTCTAATCTAACCAACCGCAAACAAAAAATAAAATCTAAAATTAAAACAAAGAAAGAATGAGGTAATTCAAAATGAAAAAGTTCATGAACAAGATCCAGTACAAGCTCGACTCTCTCGCAATCAGAACAAAGACCGCCATTGCAAATGCCAAGGCTGAAGGTTACGTTGATACCGGCGTGAAGATCATCATTGCCGTTGTTGTCGGCGCAGTTATTCTCGGCGGTCTCTACGCTCTTTTCAAGAACGTGATCCTCGTGAAGCTCAATTCCGAGATCATCGATATGTTCAACTATACGGTCTAATCTTTAGCCGTATTCGAAAAACAAAAGAAAGAATGAGGTAATTAAACTATGAAGAACATTATGAAGAAGGTACAGAACAAGATCGACGCTTTTGCTGTCAGAGCCAAGACAACCATTGAGAATGTCAAGGCAGAGGGTTACGTTGACACAGGCGTGAAGATCATCATTGCCGTTGTTGTCGGTGCGGTCATTCTCGGCGGTCTCTACGCTCTCTTTGACACCGTGATCCTGCCCACCCTGGAAACCAAGATCAACAGTATGTTCAACTATACTGCCTGATCCCTACTACAAAAAACAAGAAAGAATGAGGTAATCAACCTATGAAGAACATTATGAAGAAGGTACAGAACAAGATCGACGCTTTGGCTGTCAGAGCCAAGACTACCATCGAGAATGTCAAGGCTGAGGGCTACGTTGACACCGGTGTGAAGATCATCATCGCAGTTGTTGTCGGCGCGGTCATTCTCGGCGGTCTCTACGCTCTCTTTGACAACGTGATCCTGCCCACCCTGGAAACCAAGATCAACAGCATGTTCAACTATACTGCATGATCCCTACTACAAAAACAAGAAAGAATGAGGTAATCAAACTATGAAGAACATTATGAAGAAGGTACAGAACAAGATCGATGCTTTGGCTGTTAGAGCCAAGACAACTATCGAGAATGTCAAGGCAGAGGGTTATGTTGACACCGGCGTGAAGATCATCATGGCCGTTGTTGTCGGTGCGGTCATTCTCGGCGGTCTCTACGCCCTTTTTAACACCGTGATCCTTCCTCGCCTCAACACCGAGATTCAGAATATGTTTAATTATACCGCATAAAAGCGGTTCTTTTTTAATCTGATGGGGGACGGAGCCATCCGTCCTCCTCATCAAAGGAGGACAAATGGAAATTATAACGTATGCAATTCAGTTTGCGGCTCTCGTCTTTCTCACGATTATCGTGGGGGCCTCTATGAACTATTATATGGATCAGCGCGGCTTTGCCTTTAACCCTCACCTCACGTATCTTTTACTTCCCGCTATCGTGGTCATGCTCTACCTTGTAGGCGGCTTTTCGATGTGGACGGTGAAGGGTATTGTGTTGGCTCTCATATTGCTATATGCTTCTGTGCAGGACTTGTCCGAGCACCAAGCAGACGATTTCCTGTGGGTGATGCTTGTAATTCTGTCCCTTGTTAATTTCGGGGACGTTGGCATCGGCTCTATGGTATTCGGTGCTATCGCAGTATTCGTTCCGCAGATGGCAATAGCAATGTTTACGAAGAAGGGAGGTATCGGCGGTGCGGATATTAAGTTATCTACCGCCGCTACCTTATCCCTTGGCTTTTACGGCGGTGTGATCGGGTATTGTATCGGTCTTATTTTCGCTATTACGGTTCAGTTATTATCCAATAAGGCGAAAAAGAGAAGCAATGGCGAACCCTTTCCGCTTTTGCCGTTTTTATCTACCGGTCTGATGATCGGATATTTCATTTAATTTATAGGAGGAAAAAAGAAAATGAGTTTTGGAAATTTTGGCTCCAAGCCTATGAAAACACCCAAAGCACCTAAAGCTCCCGGTAAGAAGCCGTTTTCTTCAAGAACGGTCATCGGTGTGGTATGTATCGTACTTGCACTTCTTATCACCTTTGGCGTTGCTCCCTTGGTGAACCGATTTACCGATCAGAAGGTGGATATTGTAAGACTCAAAGCAGATGTGCAGAGAGGTCAGATCATCACCGCAGACCACCTTGAAATGGTCAACGTCGGTTCCTATAATCTCCCCAATAACGTAATCAAAGACGGTAAAGCCGTTGTCGGTAAATATGCCGCGACAGATCTTTACGCGGGAGACTATCTCTTTTCAAGTAAGCTCTCTACCGATAACAAGAGCGCGGACGATGTGCTCCTTGGGCTTGGCGGGGAAAAGGTCGCGGTTTCCGTGAACGTGGCAAACTTTGCGGCAGGTCTCTCGGATAAGCTCGAAAACGGAGATATTGTGTCCGTTATCATTTACGACAAGGAGATGTATACCTCATATATTCCCGCAGAGCTGAAATACGTTAAGGTTATTACCACAACCACAAACGAAGGTGTAGATAAGGACGAGATCGTTGAGGGCGGTAAAGCCGCTACTGTTACGGTTCTTGTTACCCCCGAGCAGGCGGAGCTGTTGGCACACTACAATTCTGTGACTACCATCCACTTCTCGCTTGTTTACAGAGGTGAAACAGATAAAGCAGACGCATATATCAAGGTGCAGGACGATTATCTGAAGAAGAACCCCATCGACAACACACCGAAGGAAACGGAGGAGGAGAACAATGGGTAAATTGATAGCAGTATGGGGTTCGCCGGGTAGCGGTAAGACCACTTTCTCGGTAAAACTCGCGGAAGCTCTTTATAATCGCTCCCGTGGCAAAAGTGCTGTTATCGTTGTGTTTACCGACATTGTGACACCTACCATTCCCGTAATCTTTCCCAACTTCCGTTCCGAGGACGTATTCTCGGTGGGAACTATCCTCTCCAAGCCCGATTTCTTTGCCGATGACGTCGTTTCCAATATGGTAATGACAAAGGACAGAATGAACCTCGGGTATCTCGGCTACAAGGATAGCGAAAACCACCACAGCTTTCCCGAATATACGGATAAGAAAGCAAAGTATCTCTACGATGTGTTTGTCGGCATTGCGGACTACGTGATCGTGGATTGTATGTCGCTCCCCGACTCCAACTTCCTCACAAGCGTGGCTTTGGAGAACGCAGATCAGATCATTCGCCTTTCCACGCCCGACCTCAAGTGCTTGAGTTTTCAGATGTCGCAGCTTAAAACCTTCGCATCTCGTGGGTATCTCCGCGAGAATGATGTGGCGGTGATGAACATTCCACGAGAGGAATTTAACCTTGCTGCCGCCGATGCGAGGTTGCACCTCGGAAAGATTGCCTTTACGGTTCCGTATTGCAGTACGCTCATCGAACAGTATATGGAGGGAAGTCTGTATGAACCGATGAAAGACAAAAAGTTCATGCAGACGATCAAAGCGATTGCGGAAAGGGTGGTGTAATGTATGGCACAGATCGAATTATCTTCGCTTGTAGGTCTCACACAGAGCTATATTGCGAAGAACTACGCAACAGCACTTATCGACAAGAGCAAGACCGCCGAGCTCAAAGCGTATATCGGTAAGTATCTCTATGATACGGGATATTCGGTAGCAGGGTATGACACCAAAGGATTGGTAGAACGCCTTTTCACCGAAATGGCGGAATACTCTATCCTCACAAAGCACCTTGCAGACCCCAACCTTGAGGAGATCAATATAAACGGTTGGGATGACGTGGCTCTGACTCACCTTGACGGTCGCATTGAGAAAGCAGAGGAGCATTTCTTCTCTCCGCAACACGCCATCGACGTCGTAAAGAAGCTGCTTCATCATTCGGGTATGATTATCGACAATGCGGCTCCCATCGCGCAGGGTCATCTTCCCAATAATACCCGTATTACCGCGCTGAAAGAACCCATTGTGGATGCCGACAGAGGTATCGCGGTCTCTATCCGTATGCTTCACCCTCAGAGAGTAGATAGGGAAAACCTTATCGACACCGACTCTCTCACCGACGATATGCTTGCTTTCCTTGAAACTTGCCTTCGTTACGGTGTGTCCTTTGTTGTTGCAGGCAGAACAAGTTCCGGTAAAACCACCTTGCTCAATAGCTTGCTTGGCTCTATCCCCGACAGTAAACGTATCTATACGATTGAAAGCGGTGCAAGAGAGCTTTCCCTTGTTAAGAGAGACGAGCAGGGCAGAGTCATCAACAACGTGGTGCATACGCTGTCTCGCCCCTCAGATAAGGACATCTACGACATTACCCAAGAGGACTTGGTTATGGCTGCACTCCGTTTTGACCCCGATGTGATCTGCGTAGGTGAGATGAGAGACGCGGAGGCTCATTCCGCAGTAGAAGCAAGCTCCACAGACCACACCGTTGTAACGACCGTTCACGGTGGCGGTGGCAGATATGCACACAGAAGAATCGCGTTTCTGTCTCAGCGCCGTTTTCCCATTGATATGAAGATCTCAATGCAGCAGGTGGCACTTGCTTTTCCCGTAGTTGTGTTTGCACACAAGTTGGAGGACAATACCCGTAAGGTAATGGACATTTCTGAGTGCATCGTTCACGATGACGGAGAGCTTGAGTACAGAACGCTCTACCGCTACAAGATCCACAGCAACGATTATGTGGACGGTGTGTTCCGCATCGTCGGAGAGTTCATCCAAGAAAACAGCCCATCGGAGTCTCTGCGCGCCAAGCTGTTGCGCGGAGGTATCCCGCAGGAGCTCCTCAAAAGATTTGAAAGAAGGGAGGTAACAACCGTATGACAGCACTCTATATTATCAGCTTTCTTTTGCTCGTCGTTGCGACAATCGCACTTTTGAAGCTGACACCCGAACAGATCAATAAGGATATAAATGAACTGTTCAACAAACAGCAGACCCTCAAAGACCAAGCACTTACGGCGAGAGGTAAGAAAAAGAAGAACCGCATTTTGCTTGAGCTTGAGCGTATGAGACGAGCCTTGCAGGAAACGGGCAAGGAAAAACAGTTCTCGATTGCTTGCGCTGCGGCTCTGCTCCTTATGGTAGCAGGTTGTGTCGTAGCGATTGCCATTGATAATATGTTCCTCATTCCCGTTCTTGCGGTAGCCTTTGCGCTCATTCCTTTTGCCTACCTCACAAAGACGATTGCCATCTATGAGACGCAGGTAAGACAAGAGCTTGAAACGGCGCTTTCCATTATCACTACCTCGTATATCCGTAGCGATAACCTTGTGAGTGCTGTGCAGGAGAATCTTTCCTATCTCAAGCCGCCTATCAAGGGCATCTTTGAAGGATTCCTCACAGAAGCGACCATTATCTCTTCCGACATTCGCCAAGCCATTCACAACCTCAAGGATAAGGTCAAGAACAGCATCTTTGAAGAATGGTGTGATACGCTGATCGCGTGTCAGAATGATAGAACACTCAAGGACACCTTGATGCCCGTAGTATCCAAGCTGACCGACGTGCGACTTGTCAACAACTCCCTCAAGACGATGCTTTCGGAAACACGCCGTGAGTATTGGATGATGGTCTGTATGGTGGTTGCCAATATCCCGCTGCTCTACTGTATCAACAGAGATTGGTACGATGCGCTGATGAACACCACCTTTGGCAAGGTCGTTCTCGCTATCTGCGGTGTGGTAATCATTATTACCGCTATCCGTATGAACAAGCTGACAAAACCCATTGAATATAAGAGATAAGGAGGAAACAGTATGATTATTTTACAGATTTTCATCGGTCTCTTTGCGGCGGTGGGTATCGGCTGTATTCTCGCGGACTTGATGAAGGTTCCAACGATGAAAGCATCGAAAGCAGCGAACAACCTCGGAAAGAAGGGCGACAAGAAAACGAGCATTATCGAAATCTATCTCAAAGAGTTTGCGACAAAGCTCTCCGAGAAGATCAAGCTCAATGAGTACAAGAAGGCACAGCTTGAAGCAGACCTCAGAACAGCGGGTATGGATATTTCCCCCGAACTGTACGTTTCCAATGCCATAGTCAAAGCGGTGGCTATCGGACTTCTTGCTATCCCCGCGTTTCTCATCGTGAAGATCCTCGGTCTGTTTATCGTATTTATCGCTATCGTGGTGTATTTCTCGGAATCCAAGAAAGTCACCAAGATGATCGCGGCAAAGAGAAAGAAGATCGAGTACGAATTGCCCCGACTTGTCGGCTCTATCGAAAAGACGATGAAGCACCAAAAGGGAGCTATCTATGCTCTTGAAGCCTTTAAGGACACCACTTGCCCCGAACTCAAGGAGGAGCTTGAGATCACCATTGCGGATATGCGCTCGGGAAACGAGGAAGTTGCACTCACAAGACTTGAAAGCCGTGTGGGTAGCACGATGATGAGTGACGTAACGAGAGGTCTGATCGGTGTTGTCCGTGGCGACGATATGGAGGTATATTGGGGAACGACCGCGCTGAAGTTTGCAGACTATCAGCGAGAGCAGCTCAAGGCACAAGCCAACGCTGTACCTCGCAAGGTGCGTAAGCTCTCAATGGCACTTCTTTTCTGCTTTATCCTTATCTATGTGGCGGTGCTCGGACAGGTGCTCTTGACTTCGATGGGAACGCTCTTTTAAGGAGGTGCAACCGTGTTAAAAACACTCAAAAACAAAAAAGCAGAAGGCTATATCGACGTAGCGGTGGAGGTTCTCGTCATCGCTCTTGTTTTAGTCTTAATTATCAGCATTTGGTCAATGATCACGCTTAAGCAGGATATGACGTATATGTGTAACGAGCTTTTAGAAGTGGCGACCGTTACGGGACGGATTGGTCCCGAGGTAGAAGCAAGGTTTGCGGAACTCTGTGCCGAAGCGGGTTTTACTCCAACGGTATCATTTTCGACAACCTACTTTGACTATGCCACGGGTAAAGTTCAGCTCGGTGACGTTATCTCTGTAACGCTTACGATCGAAATGATCTTGCCGGGGTTCGGTGGCTTTGAATTGCCTTTCGATGTTTCCGTGACACAATCGGGTCTCTCCCGTATGTATTGGAAATGAGGTGATGTGCGGTTATGAAGAATAACTTAATCGGTAAGAAAGCAAAACCGCACTCCACATTTTGCAGAGCAAAATGTGCCATCGGAAACAAAAAGGGATTCAGCTACGTTCTTACCTGCGTCTGCATCCTTGTTGTGATGATGCTTGTGGCGGTTGCTATGCAGTATGCCTTCATCTATCACGTTGCAAGGGAACAGCAGAACGAAACGCAGCTCAAGCTCGACAGTTATGTAACGCGCTATGCCGTAAGCAAATACGATGCTCTGAAGCAGGGTGAGCCGTGGGATGATTATATCGACCGCGACGACCTTGTTGACGGAGCATATACCTTGCTCGGCTTTCCGCGTGTTATTACACTTGAATACCGAGAGCCCGTGGCGGTGGACGGAAAGTACGTTATGTCCCGACCTACGATCTATGCGATGGCAGGGGATGCGTTTGGTGTGCTTGTGGAATATGAGATCACTATCCCGTTTGAACTATTCAATATGGAGATAGCGGAGATTACGGTTCCCATCACCATCGTATCTCAATTCAAACAAAAATAAGGAGAAAAAGAATGAATAGAAAAACAACTTGCATTTGTGCCGTGCTGTCTATTTTGCTGGTGCTGATTGGTGTGATTGTTTATGCCGTTGGTCGTAACGGAAATCATACTTCGCCCGATGAGACCTCAGGCACGGATATTGAATCTTTGGAAACGATTGAAAACATTGAACTCACAGAAAATGTGGAAACAACGAACACTGAACCTGTAGAAACGATTGCTCCTATTGTCCCCCCCGTTCCTCCCGTCAATACAAAGGATCCCAATGAGACCGAGGATCTTGGCCTGGGAAAAAATGAAAACGGTGAGATACACCTTGATGTGGGAGGCAAGAGTGATAACGAGCGAAAAGAGGAGCCTACGATCGGCGACTTTATCGTCATTGACGGTGTAAAGGAGGAAACGGGAGAATGAAAAGAAATATCAAAATCATTTTGGCTATGATGACACTACTTCTGACCCTTGTGATTTTCCCTGTATCCGTAGCCGCCGTTTATACCATGGATTGTACGATCTATTATACGGATGAGAGCGGTAATACGCTGGCTCCTGCGGTTTCCTTCACTTTAGATGCGTCTGATACCGATGAGACCGCGATAGCAAGACCTTCTCCATCGATCACAGGATATGCTCTTAAATACAGTACAGATGCAAATGTTACGTTTGCTATGATGGAGAAGTATTATCCCGCAAGCAACTATGTACGCAGCGGGACAGCAACTTATACTGTCGTATATGAGAAGCTGTACGCCATGACAGGGCAATTTTTGTACTCGGATGGACGTATGGCCGCTTCACCCATTACGGTATATGGCAAGGCGGGAACATCGTTTCATATTCAGGCACCGACTGTCACGGATTTTGCTCCCGATAAAACATCTATCACGGGAAGATTTTTGATGGAAGAAGACTACGATACAGTCTATTATCATCGCATCTATTATACCATTACCTATGATGCCAATGGAGGTAGTGGCGCACCGGCAGACGGATCGAAAGGGTCGGGTATTCCCCATCAACTGTCAACTACTGTTCCCACAAAATATGGATATGATTTTGTAGGTTGGGCAAAATCTGCGACAGGCACGGCAGTATATGATGCCGGAGAATGGATCAATGACGATTGTGATCTTACTTTATACGCGCAGTGGGCGCCCAAGACCTATACGATCAGTTTTGATGCCAACGGAGGATCAAATGCACCCGCTGCCCAGACAAAATATTATGGAACTGCACTGGTGCTTAGTTCGCAGGAGCCGACCCAAAGTGGATATGACTTTCTGGGGTGGTCAACAAGCTCTACAGCCACGACTGCTTCATTTGCGGCAGGAAGCAATTTCAGACAGAACCGAGATATTACTTTGTATGCGGTATGGGAAAAGATCCCCGAAGAATATACAGTAAGATATAATGCTAATGGAGGTAGTAATGCACCCGCTACCCAAACAAAGATTGAAGGGAAGAGCCTGACCTTGACCATCGATATTCCTTTAAGAGCAGGCTATTCCTTTCAGGGATGGGGAACAACTTCAACAACCAAGACTGTTAGCTATATCCCCGGGGGAGCATACAACAGAGATGCCAGCATCACTTTGTATGCGATTTGGTCACCCAATATCTACACTGTTTCTTATGACGCTAACGGAGGCTCGGGTGCGCCTGCTAATCAATACAAGACGCATAATTTGCCGCTGACACTTTCCGGTACAGAACCTACAAGATACAGATATAAATTCCTCGGCTGGGCGGCAAGTAGTACGGCAACCTCCCCTGATTACTATTCCGGAGGAATATATGATGAAAACAGTAGAATTACCTTTTATGCTGTATGGGAATATATCAATTATGATTTGTCTGTAAGTGACCTGACGATTACGCCCAACAGCGTATATCAGTACGACACGGTAACGGTTCGCTTTCGCCTTGATTCTTGGGACCAAAAGAATGCCTATTCCGGTATTCCGGTAACTGTGTATCTTAACGGTTCACAGATCCATTCTACGACCGTAGATTTCCGCGCATACGGGGTTAATTATGTGTCCTTTGAGCTTAATGTCGGCACCTTGCTTGGTAATCAGATGATTGAAGCAAGGGTGAACTGGGAAGACCATGAAAACGAGACAAGAACCACCAACAATTCAACTAAGGGGACTTTTCACGTTGATAAATGGATCGAGGTATCGGCGGATTATGTGACGGCCAATGGTGGATACACCGAAGGGACAGAGGTGATCACGACCTTCTACTTTACTAATGATGCGGCATCAGATATTCTTCCCGAGGATGGTGTTACCTTTGATTTTGTCGTTTACACGATGAATTCAAGCGGAACAGAGACAATCATTGTAACGCAGACGCAAGAGGGTATCGTATGTCCCTCAAACGGCTTCAATATCGTGTATTTCAAGTGGACAGTTCCTGACAACAGTGCAGGAATTCTTTTTTGGTGTCAAGGGACAATCAATTCCTCCTTTAAGGGTGAAGAGCAGATAACGGATAACAATACTACCTTTTTTACGTTTACAGCAAAATCTAAAGTGATCTCACAGTCTCCCAATACGAGATATGAAGGAAGTGCGCCTTCAAGCTATAATCCGAGTGTTTCGTCCCCTACAACTTCTACGGGCAAAGCCACTTGGACTATGTGGGTATATGAGAACGGCGACTTAATACTGAAGTCTTTTGGGTTGAGCATTACAACAAGAAATCCCGTAGTCAAGCCTGATGATGGTTGTTTGACAGCAACTTCTATCGGCGGTAGATGGACTATGAAATCAGGTTATGGTATTAACCTTGAGTGGAATCCCGTGTTGACATCCGTTTCGGGGTGTGAAATGCCTTCTTCGGACAGTTATACGAGCGTTCAAAGCGTATATGCTCGATTCCCTGAATTTAAGTATCTGACGGAGGTAGGGAAGTACAGAACGCTTGAAAGAAACGGCAATAACTTTATGTTCGTAGAGAACAGCGATGCCGATGGGGGCGACAGAGTTCATTTTATCCCCGTTTACGTGAAAAATGGGAACTATATTGTTTCCGTAACGGCCACGGAGATCTGGACTCCTGCCGGCATGATCACCGCTGTCCGTAATGCCAATACCCTGATCATTGACGGTACGATCTATGACGATTGGTACCAGGGATAAGAAGGGTTGCATGGACGAAAAAGAAGTATTGCAAGGCTATGTCATTGACTCATATATGTGGATCGCTCACAAACGAATATGCTTTGGTATTGCCGAGGATCAGAGTATCGAATATCCGTATATGTCGTGTGTTTATGAATCCGAGGGATATATGTTTCCCGTCTGCGACAAGCTCCATTGTTTCGACAATTTTCCAGAAGCACTTACTGCTTATGCAAACAAGATCATTGAGTGTGCGAAAGAGTTGGAGGAACGCAGAGCTGCCCTTGCGGTTGACGATCCTTCTTGTTTAAAGGAGGAAGATTTGGTTTTGGTCTCTTGGGAGGATAGCATTAAGGGGAAAGTTGTAGCCGTAAAGGAATGTACCATTGCACACGGAGAGCGAGATATAGCGCATCAACTTTATTATGTCAATAGCGGTTTCGGTGTAGAGGCAAACAGCCGTGGCAGAGCATGCTACGGATGGAATCTTTACACCGGAGAGAAGTGCAGAATCGAGCGACCTCATGTGATGGGTATCGTTCCAAAAGAGAAGCTTCCTGCATATGCACAGAAAACGCTTGAAAAGGTAAAGCTGGAGATCAAAAAAGAAAAAGACAGAGAGGAGCGATGAAATGGCAGAAGTAAACAAAGTAAATCTCCGATTGATTACCCGCCTTGTCGAGTCGGGTATCACATCGGAAAAGACGGTAATGGCATTGAAGCTCAAAGATATTCTTTCCATTCCTAATATCACAAAGCAGGAGCTTACCGCCATCTGTGATTTGCAGGACGCGATCAAGGCGGGAAGTCTTTTGGCGTTCTTGGCTGTTCCCGAACCCAAAGATGAAAAGGCAGAACCCGTAGGCAAGGAGGGCGCAGACAATGAAGCTTGAACGCCTTGCATTATGGGATGAAAAGTATCTTTTCACCGAGCAGGGCGAGACAGACAAGGGATTTATCGGGTGGCTCAAGGGTTGTTTCGATGAAGATAGATTGGTACTCTCGGATATGGTTATGTTGGGAGAAGCTGACTATATGATTCGATACGAGCTTGAGTCGCTTTGTATTTTTCTTGCAAGCGAGAGTGCGGGGTATATGCTCCGCACTCTTTCCGATCTGAACGCCTTTTGCCGAGAAAAGGTACACGACCACGTTCCGTATTCCTTTAACCGCGAGTGTTGGGGATTCAGAGTGCTGACCGAGGACTATGCTTGGTATGTGGCTCTTACCCCGTGGAACCCCAAACGCCACGTTACACTCCATTGTTACAACCGCAAGACCCTTATGACCGCCCTTGCAAAAGAGAAAGGCTTGCCCGAGTATTGCTATGGTGTACTGAAATATACGGGGGAGCGCATCCTTATCCGCTACGGCGAAGATATGTATGAGAGCTTTCCGCAGTACGGCGGCAATATGGTAGAGAACCGTGAATATGCCAATGAGCAGAACGAAGCACTTAACCTCACTATCGAGCAGGTCGCGGCTATGGAGAACGGTGTGATCTTCGGTTGGGATACGCCCGTGGCAAATCCCAAGTATTACGATGAAAACGGTCACTTCTACGTTCCCGTAGAAGAACCCAAAGAGAGGAGGAGATAAGTTGATTCTTGAACCTATCAAAATGAAAGAGGAAAGAGAACTTTTCTTTTCAAGCACCGATGAGGTCAAAGAACTTGGCTGTATCGGTCATCTGAGAGGAGATTTCGGAAAGGAAGGCAGAGAGTTCAATACAACGTGGCACGAACACAAGTGCCACGAACTCAACGACGAGAAATTTCGTATCATTTTTGACGCAGTAATCAATAAGCTGCGCGAGAATGGCAATGTTCTTTGCAATCGCGGAGATATGTATAACTACTGTCGAGGGCAGAACGCAAACCGCATCAATGGCTCGGTGTACGATTGTTCTTGTTGGGGCTTTCGTATTCTGACTCAAGACTATGCGATCTATCTGCGTTGTGAACCCCAAGACTACGGATACCATTTCTACGCTTATTGCTATGACAAGGAAATGCTGATGAATAAGCTCGCCAAAGACAGAGGACTTCCGAGATATTCCTACGCTTATCTGCCTACCACGCAGGAGGAGATACGCATTGATATTGCCGAAAGCGGATATACCCCGATTCGTAAGCAGGGTAACGGCAGAGCAGCAAACGAAATGAACCGAGAGCTTGGTATCACGCCCGCACAAGCGAAGGCGATGCAGGTAGGCTCAATGTTCGGTTGGAACGTGCCCGGCGCAGACCCGAAAAGCTATGACGCGGACGGGAAAGCAATCAAGAAAAAGAGCAGTAGGGAGGAACGATGATGGTAGAACCTATGTATTCCCCTTGGGGAACGGTAGATCATTGTAAGATGCTCTGCTATGGAGCCTTTGAAGTTCAGACCGCAAGACACGGCGGCGTTATGATACTCCGTGAGCTTGCCGATGAATACCTTTCTAAAGAAGCACAAGCGGTAGGCTTTATCGAAGGTCGCTATCTCTGTTTTGAGGAGGATTGTGATTCCCCCGTTGCTATCCGCGAACTGATTGACAAGGGCCTTATGAAAGCTCCCGTCAATCAGTATTACAAGGAGGGCGAGTACAGTGCAACCAGTGACGACGTTATCGCCACTTGGCATAAGGACTACTTGCAGGCAGTAGAAGCACGAAAAGCCGCAGAGCAGAAAGAAACACCCGCACAGCCAAAGCAGAAGAAATCACGAAGCAGGGAGGATCGCTGATGAGCGATTACGTTTATAAAAATCAGTACGGCGTCCTTGCCGTGCTCGACAGATCGAAGATGGAGGAGCCGAAAGAAATTCGCTTTATCTATCCCGACTATCAAGAGAAGTTCCGTATTTCCGACGGAGATCAGATCCTTGTCACCTATCCTACGGGAGAAAGGAAGGCTTTTGTGTGCAAGTATATTGACGATACGCACGTGCTTATCGGGCGCAACGCTTTCCACATCTGTGAATACGCGGAACGTCTGCAAAGGCTTGGCGCACACGTCTACCCTTTCCCCGAAAAGCGTATGATTTGGCAGGATATTGACCTCGACCTCAAGGATTGGATTGTCGATCTGAGGGAGAACTATCCCGACCTCAGTGACGATGAGCTTACGCAGAAGATGTATGAGATCAACGCCGAATACCTCAGTGATGAACGTGCCAATCTCAATATCCAATGCAACACCGATATTATCGTGTTCGGTAACATCGGAAGGTGGAACGGCAGAGCGCACGGCTACAAGATCATCGAATCGGGAAACATCAAGGATTGCCTTTACAGCGATTGCGATATGAACGAATGGTACGTTGACCGAGACGGAGATCTGTGCTCAACACAGATACACCACGATGGACGAAACTATCTGTATTACCGCAAGTTTAAGGACGGACTTTCCTCTGATGACCGCGAGGACTTCCTTGATAAGTTCTACGAAGGCAAAGCCACACAAGAGGACATTGACCGTGTGACCGATAAGCTCGGGGAGTTGATCGGCGCGGTCTACGGTTGGGAGTTCCCGACCGAACAAAAAGAAAGGGTGTCAGCGCGTGATGCCCGATAAAAACTAAAGAAGGAGCAGAAACAATGCCGAGAAAAATAGACTTGATTACCGAACTGTATAAGCGGACGATTAAAGACATCACCTCGGACTCGGTGGCGTGGAGAGCTTTTTTGCACTCGGCAGGCTTTCAGTATAAATACCCGTTTGCAGACCAAGTTCTCATATACGCACAACGCCCTATGGCTACCGCGTGTGCTGAAACGCACTTGTGGAATACCCATTTCGGACGTTGGGTAAACCGAGGAGCGACGGGTATCGCTCTGATTGAAGGACGAAGTGCCAAGAACTACCTCAATTACGTTTTCGACGTAAGCGACACACATCACAGAGAGAACAAGCCCTTTGAGATTTGGAGTGTTAAACCCGAATACGAAGCGGACGTTATTGAAGCATTACAAAATCGCTTTATCGACGACGATAAGCCGAGAGAAAAGCTGAGTGATGCGGTCATTGCCGCAGCCATCAATCTCGGTGCAGATAACATTACAGATTATCTGCATGAGCTTTCCTACGACAAGGAAGGGAGCTTTCTTGAAGAACTCGACGAGGATAATCTTCGCGTAAGATTTCTTCTGACCGTACAAGCAAGTGTCGCATACTCAGTTCTTACCCGTCTCGGATATACCGCCGACGAATACGTTGGCAAGGAGATGTTTGAGTGGGTGCATGAGTTCAACACTCCCGCGACCGTCAACATCCTCGGAACCGCTACAAGCGATATTTCCGAGATGTGTCTGCGAGAGATTGAAAGGACGGTCAAAAGCGTTGAGAGAAGCACCCAAAGAGAAAATCGCACATTTGACGGTAGAAATGAAATCGGGTATAATGATGGCGGTAAAGCAGAAATCGAAAACAGAAACGGAGGTACAAACAATGTCAATCACTTACAGGATAGAGAACGACGTGCAGATTCCGAACTTGGAGCTGCCCGAACAGACCACCCACACAATCGGGAAGTACGGCCAGATGAGATTGAGTTTCATGAAGGAACACCGAAGGGGAACTTACACGACGATTCTGACAGAGGGAAGGCTGAACAGTTATCTTCACGAGATCGACGAGACAGCGAGAGCGCAGATCGAGACGAGTATATCCCGGATGGCACAGAGCCTTGGGGTATCGGAGAAGATGAAAGCCGAGAACCCGATGCAGTGGGTACAGATGATGAACAACTTGAGGAGCTCAGCGGAGGAGGAAGTGCTGACGTCTCTAATCTACGCATAAGCGATAGCACACTACCTCAGATCAGCGATCCCGAAAGTCTCATCCAAATTTTAAGACACGGTGATTTCTTGCGACAGAGCAAGGAAAACATCGTGTCTTTTTTATCTTCCGATGTAAGTGAAGCGGAAAAGGTGGAGTATGTAAAGAAAGCATACCCGCCTTTGGTCTTTACGGAGTTTTACAAGCAGGGAACGGAGCAGCATATCGGCTATCGCGCCGATGATGAAAGCCTGCTTCTCTACGTTGGCAACTTCCCGTCGAGAACATCGGAAATGAGAATGGATTGGGCGTTTGTCACAAGGCTCATCCAAGCTCTTATTACCGACAAGAACTACCTTGATAAACCCGTAGTCAAAGAAGATCATCAAATGTCTCTCTTTGACACGGATTTGCCCGAGGTAAAGACGGTAGCGAATGACGATCCTATCAAGGTGTCAGAGCCTTCCAAGCAAATGCTTATTTCGCAGGAGGTCATTGACGAGTTTCTAAGGCTTGGCGGCTGTACGAAGAAAAGTAACCAATATATTTATGAGTATTACCGTAGAGCAAACGATCATCGAGAAAACATCGCATTTCTCAAACGAATATACGAAACGGATAATGTTGGTATCGTCGTAAACGACCGAAAGTACGCCGTTGTGTGGGATGAAAACGGAGTCAGAATTTCCACGGGAGAAAAGATGTCGCAGATCTCCTCTATCTTTATGCCGTGGGAAAGTATTGACAAGCGCATCCGTGAGCTTATGGAACACGGGCAATATCTGTCAAAAGGAGAAGCAGAACAATCCGCAGAGTCTTGGAGAGAATATGTAGGACGAAATGCAGCGTTCTTGTATAACTCTTACTTTGAAAAGATCCCGAGCGAATATAAGAGCTTATCGCAGAGGTGGCTCCCGGTTGATGAAGAAAGACGGGCATACGCAGATATGTTGCTTTCTCCCGAGAAAGCAGAACCGTTACTTGGGGAGATACGTGCGAATATTGCTCGTTTGAGTGAGTATCCACGCCCTAATTTGAGAGCAGTTGCGCCCGAGGAATATCTGAAAATCCTTGAATGTCATACGCGAGAGCCTATTGATTTTCCCGAAGCCGCCCCCTATATTCTCCCTCCAAAGCAGTTTGTAACACAAGAAAAGATAGATGATTTCTTTATCTATCACGGAAATAATGTCGTAGACAGTAAATACCGTATTTACTCTTTTTTCTTGTTACACAAGGATATACAAGAGAGAACGAAATTTCTATCCAAAGAATTTGGAATAGGCAGTACGGGCGGAGACCGTATCGAGAATTGGCACGATGGAAAGGGTATCGCCATATACGGCGGATTGCAAAGCCGCGAGACGGGTATTCTTCTTAAATGGAATCAAGCGGCAAAACGAATTGACGAGCTTATTCGTCAAGGCAGATATTTGACCGAGTTTGAGAAAACCGACCTTGACAGATATGAGCGTGAAGAAATTGCTTGGGATATTAAGAATTTCTATTCCAACAAGATGCTTGACGTGCGCTATCCATTTGATGTTCATTCTGCTTCGGATTATTGGATCGTTGAAAAGGATTTAAGCAAACAGATCGAGAGCAAAGAAAGGCTTCTTGAAATCATTGATATGATGCAGGAGGCATTTGAAAAAGAGTCTCCCGAGGAACATCAGTATGAGAAAAACAAGCAAAGACTTGAAAACGTAAAGGCTTATGCCGAGGGAACATTCAATCTGTTTCCCGGTTCTCCTTACCGTAAGAAAACGCCGTTTGCGCCCGATAAGCAAGAAGTAGTACAAGACCCCACTGTTATTGAGGTCAAAGAACCGACAGAGGAGGATATTCCCGAGTCGGAGTACAAGCTACACCTCGGCACGACGGTGTATATCGGCAAGGACGAGTGCGATATTCTCTCGCTTTCCAAAGACAAGGTAGAACTCTTTGACGGAACGCTTATACCGCTTGAATTGGATTATGAGACCTTTATGAGACGTGTGAGGGATAATCCCCTCAATAACCATCTTCGCAAGGATTCGACCGAGCAGGCGGTAGAAATGCCCAAGCCTAACTTTAAGACCGAAACAAAGCCAAAGCAAAGCAGAAAGCGTAAGGCAAACGAGCCCACCATCGAGTCTATCACGGCTGATCTTGAAGCGGAATACGCACGTTGGGATGAGCTTCTCACAAACGGCGGTTCCGATCCTACTTGGTCTGACGGTGTGAATATGAACTTGGTGCAAGGTCGAATCGTTGCAAGACGACGCGAATTGCTCCAAATGTGCGGTGACGGTGAAAAGCCTGCGATCCTTAACCGTGAAGAACCTCCCCGTATGTCAGATGACTATATGGCGAGAGCAGACGAGATCAGAGCAGCAGCCAAGAAGTCGCTTGAAGTGTATAAGACCAATCCCACGTATTTGTGGTGCAAGGCGCAGTTTGAACGCATCCCTCAGAAGATGCTCAAGAACTCAGTTATCCCTAACATCATGGGTTACGTTTCGGGGCTTGAAAAGTATATCGAGAAGGACGATCTTGTTTCAATGCGACGCCACCGCAACCCAAACGGATATTTGGAGAGCTTTGACCGCTGTAAAGAGGAAATCGAAAAGCTCTTACCTCAGATCGAGCGAGAGCAGATGACCGACGATATATTCGCCGCGCTGATGAACGAGGATAAGCCTGCCGAGCCGAAGGAAGAAAACGTAACGCGCGTAGGCGTTCCGAATGGTGACATTTGGGGCAAGTACGAGCAGATGAAGAAACAGTTTCCCGACCATATCGTAATGGTTCGCGTCGGAGATTTCTTTGAGTTCTTTGAAGATGATGCGGTGAATGTGGCTGACGCACTTGAACTGACCCTTACGGGCAGAGCCGTTGCAGGTAAGCCTACAAGAGTTCCGATGTGCGGTATTCCTTATCACAAGGAGAGCGACTACGTTAAGAAGCTGATCGACAAAGGCTTTAAGGTCGCTATCGACGGTGGCGAGGAGCTGATTCAAAAAGGGAACGAACAACCCGTAAACGAAGAAAAGAAGTATTCTCCGCTTGGCAGAAGATACCTTGAAGCAAAGAAGGAGTACCCCGGACATCTTGCGATGATGTTGGTACTTGATTCCTATGAGTTCTACGGTGGCGATGCAGAGGTGCTTTCCGAGGTTGCGGATCTTCCTCTCACAAGCAGGGAGATAATGGGCATTGGCGAAGTGCCAATGTGCAAATTCCGAGTTCATCAAACCGACAATTATCTCCAAAAGTTGCTTGATGCGGGGTATTCGGTGGTTATCTGTGATTCCACTTCGATGAAGCCCGTTAAGGCAACGACCGTAAAGGAACAGACTCACACCGATGCGGAGATAGCGCGTATTCTTCCCGATAAGGGTAGCGACATTCTCCGTCTTTATGAGAACCGCTTTAGTGATGACCGCTTCTACGTTGACACGGAAAAGGGCGAGGTCAGATGGCTCTATTTCAATCCCGACAGCACATCAAAGGGACAGTTTGTTGAGAACATCGTCACCTTTGAGCAGATCGTCGAGCACAAGGACAATATGGATTATTCCGTATTCTTTGATAAGCTCGGTTCTGAAGCAAAGCAGTATATCGTGGATTCCGATGATGCAGAGTTCAAGGAAGCGGCATATCACTATCTGACCGACGAGTACACCTTCCGTGGTTTTGGTTCTGCTGCAAGAGAGATTCTTATTTCTACTGCCGAAGAAAAAGAAATGGCAGATATGAGGGAATCTCCTAACCGCTTTTCAATTCGCCGTGTTCCTTATGAGGGTGGTCGGGTTGGATTGTGGGATGCGTCGATTAAGAAGTATCTCGGAGAAAACGGTCAGCTTTATCTTTTCGCAGATCAGAGGGATGCAATCAGACACCTCGCATATCTTCAGCATGAACACGGTATTCCCGAGGTAGCAATCTTTACTACCAATAAGGGGAAGGCATATCACGTCGGTGATACGCTTTTCGCGTCCTTTGATAATAACGGCGGTGTTCACATTGAGCTTGCGCGTGTTGACGAATATGACGTGTGGTACACAATGCCGAGCGAACCGGGGCAGGGCGCTGTCAGTATGGATCGTGAAGTGTTTGAAAAGTATTTGGACACGGGCAATATCAGCGTTCTGTTTTCCGAATATCTAACCTCAAACGACGATAGAACCCCCGAGGAGGTCGAAGCCGACAAAGCAGAAGAAGCAGAGCTTACCGCCGTTTCAAGATTTCTCCGTGCAACCAAGATGGACGATATTGAAGTCTATTTTGATGTTGGAGAGATCGTCGCAAGAGACTCAAGCAACGAATGGCGCGGCAAGGAATTTTATGAGTTCCTTTTGAACGATGCTATCGCGCTTGACGAAAACCTTGACCCCGTGGAAGGTATCAGTATCAACGATGAGACCTTAAATCCCGTCATTGAGCTTGCCGAAAAGTACGGTGCCAATATCGTCAGAGTTCCAAGCCGAGAGGTTGACGAGCTTGAAATAGCGAAGGATTTTATTCGTGATTATCTCGTAAGAGAGTTCGACGAACATGAGGATCACTTTGACGACCTTTCCAAAATCGAGCTTGCTTACACTACCGTGAGCGACGCACAAATTCCCATCCAAGCCAACATCAATCTTGTTGAGTTCAAACTTGAAAAGTATCTCGGTGACGTCCTTGTAGAGACCGTTCAGTTTAACTCGCTCAAAGAAATGAATGACAATCTGCTTTGCGGATTGGATTTCGGAGGACTTACAGAGGTAACGGACGATCAGATCGAGCAGTATTGGCAGGAGAGTAGAAAAGAGATCCCGCAGCTTGCGGAAGAACCCAAGCCAAGAAAGACTTTTCCTGTTTATAATTCACACCCCGAGATTCCCGACGGCGAAAAACACAACTACCGCATTACCGACAACGAGATCGGAATGGGTGGAGCAAAAGCCAAGTTCAGAAAGAACATTGATGCTATCAAGCTCTTGTATGCACTTGAAGCAGAGGATAGATTGGCAACTCCCGAGGAACAAGAAGTGCTTGCACAGTATTCGGGTTGGGGCGGTCTTGCAGATGCTTTCGACAGTACCAAAGATAATTGGCACTTGGAATACAACGAGCTGATAAACCTCCTTTCATCCGAAGAATACGAAGCCGCCAACGAATCGACGTTGACGGCTTTTTACACGCCTCCCACGGTTATCAAGGCGATGTATGACGCTCTTGAAAATATGGGCTTTAAGCGCGGTAATATCCTTGAACCCTCTTGCGGTGTCGGTAACTTTATGGGACTTCTTCCCGAGAGTATGGATGCCAAGATGTACGGCGTTGAGCTTGACAGCATTTCGGGTAGAATTGCAAGGCAGCTCTATCAGAAGAACGGTATCACCATCGACGGATATGAGAAAACGCATTTCCCCGACAGCTTCTTTGACGTGGCAATCGGTAACGTGCCGTTCAATGACTTCAAGCTCCTTGACAAGAAGTACGACAAGTTCAACTTTCTCATTCACGACTATTTCTTTGCGAAAACCTTAGATAAGGTTCGTCCCGGTGGTGTGATCGCTTTCATCACAAGCTCGGGTACTCTCGATAAAGAGAACCCGTCTGTCAGAAAGTATATCTCGCAGAGAGCCGACTTCCTCGGTGCTATCCGTTTGCCCAACAATACTTTTGACGGAGCAGGCGCGAACAAGGTCGTATCGGACATTATCTTTCTCCAAAAGCGAGACCGAATCGTAGAGCGAGAGGAGGATTGGGTACACCTCGGTGTCGATGAAAACGGCATCCGAATGAACCAATACTTTATCGACAACCCCGATATGGTGCTCGGTGAAATGGTAATGAGAAGCGGTCAGTTTGGTCCCGAGCCGACCTGCCGTGCCTATGAGGACGAAGATCTCGGAGAGCTTCTTGCCGAAGCGGTCAGCAATATCCACGCGGAGATCACCGAAGTGGAAAGAGACGAACTGACAGAGGGAACGGAGGACAAATCCATTCCCGCAGACCCGACCGTGAAGAACTTTTCCTTTACCATTGTGGACGGAAAGGTTTACTACCGACAGAACAGCGTGATGAACCCCGTGGAGACTTCCGTGACGGGCGAGAACCGTATCAAAGGAATGATCGGTATTCGTGACACGGTAAAGGCTCTGATCGAAGCACAGCTTGAGGACTATCCCGAGAGTGAGATCAAGGAACTCCAAAGCAAACTGAACCGACAGTATGATGAGTTTACTGCAAAGTACGGACTTATCAATAGTCGTGGAAACGCGATGGCGTTCAGCGACGATAATTCATACTTCCTTCTTTGTTCTCTTGAAATCCTTGATGAAAACAAGGAGCTGAAGGCAAAGGCAGATATGTTCACCAAGCGTACCATCAAGCCGCAGATCACCGTTGACCGAGTAGATACGGCAAGTGAAGCGCTTGCACTCTCCATCGGAGAACGTGCGATGGTGGATATGGAATATATGAGCGAACTGACGGGGAAGAACGAGGAGGAGCTGTTCAACGACCTCAAGGGCGTAATCTTCCGTAACCCCGAGCACGGAGAAGTGATCGGCGCAAGACCCTACCTTATGGCTGACGAATATCTGTCGGGTAATGTTCGAGAGAAATTGAGAAAAGCCAAGTGGAAGGCAGAGGTCGAACCCGAATTTGCAGCCAACGTCGAAGCACTTGAAAAGGTACAGCCCGTTGATCTGACCGCCGCCGAGATCGGTGTGCGACTTGGTACAACGTGGATTCCCGAAACCGACGTACAAGCCTTTATGAACGAGCTTCTCGGAATGTCCTATTACGTCAAGCAACTCATTCAAGTGAAATATATTCCCGAAACGGCACAGTGGGTCATTAGTAACAAGTCGAGAGACCGAGGAAACGTCAAGGCAACCAATGCCTACGGTACTCACCGTATCAATGCTTACGAGATCATCGAGCAAACGCTGAACCTAAAGGATGTGCGTATCTTCGATTACTTTTACGATGAGGACGGAAATAAAAAGCAGGTTCTCAACAAGAAAGAGACCGCAATCGCACAAGGTAAGCAGGATCAGATCAAGAGAGCCTTTGACGAATGGATATGGAAAGACCCGGCAAGACGAGAGCGACTTTGTAAGCTCTATAACGAGCGCTTCAACAGCCTTCGTCCCCGAGAGTTTGACGGCAGTCACATCAAGTTCTACGGAATGAACCCCGAGATCACGCTGCGTAAGCATCAAAGCGATGCCGTTGCGAGAATTATGTACGGCGGTAACTCTCTCCTTGCCCATGTGGTTGGAGCAGGCAAGACCTTCACGATGGTTGCGGCGGCGCAGGAGAGCAAACGTCTCGGGCTTTCCTCCAAGAGTATGTTTGTCGTACCCAACCACCTTATCGAGCAGTGGGCAAGTGAATATCTGCAACTCTATCCGAGTGCAAACATCCTTGTCGCTACCAAGAAGGACTTTGAGACCAAGAACCGTAAGAAGTTTTGCGCGAGAATTGCAACGGGCGATTACGATGCGGTCATCATCGGTCACTCACAGTTTGAAAAGATCCCGATGTCTCTTGAAAGGCAGATCGAAACGCTCAACAGAGAGCGCGATGAGATCTTGCGAAGTATGGAGGAAATAAGGGAGTCTCGCGGTGACAGAGTAACGACCAAGCAGCTTGCCAAAGCCAAGAAGCAGGTCGAGACCAAACTGAAAAAGCTGAACGACCAAAGTCGAAAGGACGACGTTGTAAACTTTGAGGAGCTTGGCGTTGACCGTCTGTTTGTGGATGAGGCACACTTTTACAAGAACCTCGCCGCATACACCAAGATGCGAAACGTCGCGGGTATCTCGCAGACCGAAGCGCAGAAATCCTCCGACCTCTATATGAAGTGCCGTTATCTTGACGAACTGACAGGAGGAAAGGGATGTGTATTTGCAACGGGTACGCCTATCTCCAATACGATGGTCGAACTCTACACGATGCAGAAATACCTTCAGTATGACGAGCTTCAGATGCGCGGACTTCTCAGCTTTGATGCGTGGGCATCCACCTTTGGTGAGACGGTCACAGCAATAGAGCTTGCTCCCGATGGCAGCGGATACCGTTCCAAGACGCGCTTTGCAAAGTTCTTCAACATCCCCGAGCTGATGGCAATGTTCAAGCAAACAGCAGACATTCAGACCGCAGATATGCTGAGCCTGCCCGTACCCGAAGCACACTATCATGTAGTCAAGGTAGAAGCAAGCGACATTCAAAAGGAGCTTGTGGAATCCTTTGCCGAGAGAGCAGAGAGAGTACACAACCGTGAGGTTGCATCCACCGAGGATAATATGTTGCTTATCACCAACGACGGACGAAAAGCCGCCCTCGATCAGCGACTTATCAATACGGGACTTGGAGATTATGAGGGAAGTAAGGTCAACACCTGCGTTGAAAATATCTATGAGATATGGGAGCAGACTTCGGATAAGAAATCCGCACAGCTTGTATTCTGTGACCTTTCCACTCCGAAGGGCGACGGTAGCTTCAATGTGTACGATGATATTCGCAACAAGCTCATAGCAAGGGGAATCCCCGCTGATGAGATCGAATTTATCCACAATGCAGACAGCGATGCCAAGAAGAAAGAACTGTTTGCAAAGGTGCGCCGAGGACAGATCAGAGTGCTGATGGGTTCCACCTTCAAGATGGGAGCCGGCACGAATGTTCAGCAGAGACTTATTGCTTTGCACGACCTTGACGTGCCGTGGAGACCCGCTGACCTTGAACAGAGAGCAGGTCGAATTGTTCGACAAGGTAACTCCAACCCCGAGGTTGACCTTTACCGTTACGTTACGGAGGGAACCTTTGATGCGTATTCCTATCAGCTCCTTGAGAGCAAGCAGAAGTTTATCTCGCAGATCATGACGAGTAAATCCCCGGTAAGAAGTGCAGAGGACGTGGACGAGACAGCCCTATCCTATGCAGAGATCAAGGCTCTTGCAAGCGGTAATCCGAAGATTATGGAGAAGATGCAGCTTGACGCCGACGTTGCAAAACTGAAGCTTCAAAAGGCAGACCATCTAAGTCAGAGATACGGTCTTGAGGATGCTCTTATCAAGAAATTCCCGAGAGAGATAGCCGAGCAAGAGGAGAGGATCAAGTGCCTTATCGAGGATATGGAAACGGCAAAGAACAACACCTTCCCGAACGAAAACGGCTTCTCCCCGATGGTAATTATGGGTACGACCTACACCGAAAAGGCAGAAGCGGGCAAGGAGATACTTGCTATCTGTGAGCGCATTACCAACCCCGAAGGACGACCTTTAGGTGAGTATCGCGGCTTCAAAACCGACATCGGATTTGATACGGGACAAAAGGAATTTTTCATCACTTTGCGCGGTTCGCTCTTTCACAAAGTACCTCTTGGCAAAGACCCTAACGGTATCATTACCCGTCTTGACAATGCCATTGATGCCTTTGAAAAGAGAAAGCAAGGCTGTGAATTTCAACTTGAAGAACTGCACAAGCAGGTGGAGAACGCGAAGGCAGAAATTGCAAAACCGTTCCCGAGAGAAGCAGAGCTTGACGAGAAAGGCAAGCGCCTTGCGGAACTCAATGCCGAGCTGAATATGGACAGACGTGAGAACGAGATCGTGGATGGAGTGGACGAGCAGAACGAGGACGAACGCGACGAGAACAACAGAACAAGGTCTGACCGTAACGACAGATAACGGTCAGATAGCGCGCTGAAACAGAGACACGTGGGGAGAACGGTGAATTATCGTCTCCCCTCTACATAAAACAAATATAGGAAAATTTCTATCATATTCTTTCATTGTAGAATTTTTGCTTGACTTTTTGGTGGATTTGATGTATAATAATAACAATAATGATATCAATAACAAGAAGGATGCAACATGCTTGATGTGAACTTTTTATTAGAACAGGCTATATTGGAATCTCATAATTTGAATGCTGGAGAAACTTTTTTAGTCAAAGATTTGTTTAAGGGTTATGAATGGAATCGTATCCCTCGGAACACTCGTCTGCTACTCGGAACCTTGTTTTTAAATGCTGTAAGTACTGATCGCAATATTAATATTGAGGTTTTTGGAAAAACATCTTCAAATCAGCAAAAATACAAAAAGAGATGAAAATTATATCATGGAATGTGAATGGAATAAGGGCATGTGTTAATAAGGGCTTTGTCGGTTTTGTTAAAAATGTTGATCCGGACATTATATGTTTGCAGGAAACGAAATCAGATGAGATGTCTGCTAACTTGAAGTTAGATGGATATGAACAGTATTGGAATCCGGCGGAGAAAAAAGGATATGCTGGTACAGCCATTTATACAAAGTGTAAAGCAACGGATATGTTATTAGGGATCAATAAGTCTTTTTCAGATGAGGGAAGAGTTATTTCGCTATCCTATCCGGGCTTTTATTTGGTTAATTGCTATTCACCTCATTCACGACGGGATCTAAGTCATCTTCAATACAAGCATGAATTTAATTGTGCACTCAACGATTATGTTCATTATTTGAATAGGCAAAAACCAGTAATTCTTTGTGGCGATTTGAACGTGGCTCATCAAGATATAGATTTAGCAAATTATAAATCAAACAAGGGTAATGCGGGTTTTACCCCAAATGAGCGAGAGGATTTCGCATGCCTGTTGTCAGTAGGGATGATTGATTCTTTTAGATTACTATATCCTCAGAAAAGTGGAGCATATACGTGGTGGTCGTACATGAAAGATGTTAGAAAGAGAAACATCGGTTGGCGAATTGATTATGCTTTAGTTTCAAAAGAGTTAACTCCCAAAATAAAAGATGCAGTAATTTATTCTGATGTTATGGGCAGCGATCACTGCCCTATTGGATTGAACATTGATTTGGAGGTACATTAACATGATATTGACTGGAAAAGAAATACAAAAAAGATTGGGAAGCGATATAGTAATTGAACCGTTTAGCGAAGATCAGTTAAATCCTAACAGCTATAATTTAAAATTACATGATAAGTTGATGGTGTACAAATCAGATGTGCTGGATATGAAGTCAAACAATGAAACCGAAACAATACAAATACCCGAAGAAGGTTATGTTCTTGAACCCGGACAACTATATTTGGCTCGGACTTTGGAATATACTGAAACAAGAAACTTGGTTCCCATGATACTTGGACGATCATCGGTAGGAAGATTAGGAATTGCGGTTCATTTGACCTCGGGCTTTGGAGATGTTGGTTTTTGTGGTTACTGGACATTGCAATTGACTTGTATAAAAAAAGTGCGAATTTATCCAAATATGAAAATATGTCAAATATTTTATCATGATATCTTGGGCGAGCACGAAGACTATTCAAGTTCTAAGTATCAAAAAAGTGACAGGATAATGCCAAGTCAATTATACAAAGAATTGTGAGGGTACATAAATGATTATTGATAACCAGGTTAAAACATATTTTGATAAGCGAATAAAACAGGTTTTTGTTTATATTACAAGTCGCTGTCAACTGCATTGCAAACAATGTCTGTATAAACCACTGTTATGCCCCCATTCTTCTGACATTGACTTTAATCAACTAATTAAATTGCTAAAAATATTCCATAAATGGGGGGCATATAAACTGTCTTTTCTTGGCGGTGAGCCGACCTTATATTTTGATAAGATTAATAACAAAAGATTATCTGATGTCATTCTATCGGCTAAACAAATTGGTTATAAATATATTCGTATTGATACTAACGGACAATTTGATGCATCTTTTTTAAATGACGATGGAATAAAACAACTAAATGAAATTACATTTAGTTTAGATGGTCATAATCAAGAAACCAATGATGCTGTTAGAGGAGGTGGCTCGTATCAAAAATGCATCGCAAATTTAAAAACAGCTATCGAATTGGGATATAACGTTCAAATTACTTCTTGCGTACATAAGTATAGTTGTCCGAATGCCGAAATAGGATTAGAAAATTTAAAAGCAATGATTTGCTTTGCTCAGGAATTGGGTGTAAAATCAATTAATTTCCATCCAATATTAAAAGTCGGCATTGCAAGGGACAATTGGATTGATTCCACAGACATTTCGGTTTCGGATTGGAAAACTATTTACAACCAAATGCTTTCAATCCTCCCATGGGATAATGATTCAATTAAAGTCAGAATCCCAATGAGATTTGCAGATTGTAGCTTAATAGCTCAGAACAAAGAAAAGTATCATTACTGCCCGGTCGATATGGGCGAGAGAGCATTGATTATGCCAGATGGACAAATTAAAGTTTGTGCATTTACAATTGGAACTCAAGAGTGCGTTGCTAAATATGACATGAATGGGATTTTTTTTGAACCAAAAGAAAATGAAACACGCAAAATTGGAACATTAACAGGAAATCAAGTCTGCTATAACCAAATTGGTAACTATGCGAATAATGTTCCGCTGTGTATGTCGTATAAGCCGTATCAAACTGAAATGGTATGGAAGGATATAAACAAATGAATACTGCTTTATTGATTAATGCATCCAGCGAAGCGATAGCGGAACCCATTCACAATCTAATTAATATTGATGTCGCGAACGGATTATCTAGCTTTGTTAGTAATGATATGGTTGTTGCAATAATTACTACTGTGATAGGAATTGTTGCGGGTGCTGCATGTTCTTTTAAAAATCGATTTTGGCGCAATTTTTCTATTATCTCGTCTGCGGTTATCTTTAATATATTTATGTTATTACGAATGATATTTATTTCCGAGCGGTGGTATTATCTGGTATTTTCTATTGCGATTTGGACAATTCTGTGTTTTTTGGCAATTAAATTTTTGCGAGAAAAAGAGATTGTTAGTAGAAAAAGAATTGGCAAAATGATAGAAGCCTTTACCAATACTGCTAATCCCAAAAAGGATGTTTGCATATTTGCGGGAGATATAGATTTTTTCGGAGAAGTTATTGAAAAATCAAAACCACAAAATCCGGAAGCGCCCCAAAAATATTTCTTACACATACTGAAGAAAAGCATAGAAGAAAGACGAAAGCAACGATTGTTGGATAAAAAAAATATAGAAAAAAACAGTCAATTTATACAATTGAAAGATCCGAAGTTTAGAAGTGTGTGTATTTTATGTGTCAAGCCTTTACCCAAAAAAGGTAATGTTAAAGACGATTATCGCAAAGATCGAATTAGGATTGGATACATAAAAAAAGAGCTTGGAAATAGGGTTCATTTTAAGTTTTTTAACGATGATTGTGACAATTGCTTCTTCTACGAACACAATAACTGCACGCTGCAAAAATGTGGTTATAAATGTTCCGAAAACGAGCAAACGTCATGCGATTGCCCCAAAAACAGAAAAGAGTTTTTGCACCCATCTTTGCCCGACACTACACTGCGAGGAAGAATCGTAACTAATAGAGAAACTGATTCAAAATGCGTAGCTATAACCACCAAGAGATCTTCCAGAAAAGACTATATTCTAAGACAGTACGGCTCTGGGGAAAAAGAAAGCAGTCTTTATAATGTTATTTGGAAAGTATGGTGGAAAATGTGCGAAGAAGATGCTGAATTTATTGCTTCATGTGTGAAAGAATACGAAGAAATAGAGAAATAGAAGAAAAATGAAAATGGTTATTGCCCAAGAGTATTTGTGTTTTGATGCATTGCTTGAAATGATTATTTCCAATACAGATTTATCTGTTCATTATACTCAAACAGATCTTGCGGAAATTTTGGGAATTACTTTACAAACTGGAACACGGGCATCTATTAATAATGTTCGATATAGTGATAACTTAACGGATTGCGGAACTAATATATGTATTCGGGATATAAATGATTTTTTTTGCGACAATCTAATTCCATTAAAGTTATCGTATATTTCTTCAAATTGTTTTGATGAAATGTCTTTTGTTGATATTATCAAACAGAACAACGGAGCATATATAGTTTTTGCTTTTTGTTATGGAATATTGTATAATGAGCCCCCAAATAACGATGTTGGTCATGTTGCTCTTCTTGAAAAGATTGATACAAAAATGGATACCATTCAAATATACGATCCTGGTCCACGCAATTATGGTAGCAAAATTGTAAAAGTAGACGATATGGTATATGCAATGAAAAGACGGGGCGGTATCTATTTGTTCGAAAAGGTCGACTGTTGA
This sequence comes from Eubacteriales bacterium, assembly GCA_045531965.1. GTDB lineage: Bacteria > Bacillota > Clostridia > Oscillospirales > CAG-272 > CAMEON01. The sequence continues at coordinate 20,018 of JAZSFA010000160.1, read as the reverse complement.
TTATCGTACGACTATGTGCTGTTCATTATGAAGAGGAAGGACATTTATGAATAAAAAGAAATATACCCATGTTTTTTGGGACTGGAATGGGACGATAATTGATGATTTAAAAATCAATTTTTCTGTAATCAATGCATTATTAAGCAATAGAAAAAAGGATACTATTTCGCTGTCTCAATATCGACATGCCTTCACATTTCCAATAAAAGAATTTTATGGTAGAGTTGGCTTGCCAATATATGGCCAAGAATATGAAGAATTAGTACGTGATTATTGGGCATTATATAAATGCAAAACTCAAGATATTCCTTTAATGAGTGGGGTTTTAGATGTTCTCAACGCTTTAGAGAAAAAACAAATAAAACAGTACATATTATCTGCTTCCGACAAAAGAATGGTTTTTAATCAAATGTCCGCATATGGTGTTCAGAAATTCTTTGAAGATGTGATCGCTCCGCAAGACGGATATGCTCTTGGAAAGATCGAATTGGCAAAGCAGTGGATGTCGAAACGAAATCTTTCCACATCTAATATTATCATGATAGGCGATACACTTCATGACTTTGAAACCGCTGAAGCTATTGGTATTGATTGTGCATTGGTTGATAGGGGACATCAAGATTTAATAGCTTTCAAACGAGATTCAAAAATATGGGTGTATGACGATATTTACGATTTAAAAGATTCTGTGTTTTGTTTTTAAATTCCATATAACCTTTTAAGTAATCGCTCTCCTAATAAAAAGAAATGGGTCATATTTTCACATAGCCGAACATACTGGCATTTCAGTATGTTCGGCTTTTTATAAAAGAGATATAGAGCGGGATAGAAATGGCGTAGAGATAGCGATCATACGAGTTGGAAGTTTCTAAGGGTGGCTGAGACTAAGTGCCAAACTAAAATGGTACAAGTGATAAAGAAGGTTTGGATGCGGTATTATACAACCCAAGTAACGCAATGTATTTTGGAAAAATGTAAATATTTAAAAGGACGAAGGTATGATGGAATATCTTGTGAAAATAAGTGTTGATATCGGTAATTTAAAGTAAAAATGCTGAGCCCGTAAAAAGGAGATGCATTATAATAGTTAAGGCAGATGGAACCTTGCACCATCAAGCTTCTTGGATGTATAGTACGAGCCAACAAACAAAGATTATCGATAAAGGACAGAGGCGGTTATTACAATTTATTGCGATAATTATATTTATTGAGGACTTGTTTTTTTCTTTTAGTTGTTACTTCGGTATATATTTCGGTAGTTGCAACGCTACTATGTCCCAATAATTCCTGAACTGAACGAAGATCAGCTCCATTTGCCAGCAAATTAGTTGCGAATGTATGCCGTAGATAGTGTGGGGTGGAATTTATGTTAATTCCTGCTTCGATGGCCAAACATTTATATATATACTCAATACCATAAATACTTAATGCTTCACCACGTTGGTTGAGAAATAATTTGTTAGACGCATTATTTCTGTTTCTTCGAATTTTTAGCCAGTTTATTAAGTGAGCCCATGTTTGAGGACAAGATATGTATATTAATCGTTGCTTGCGCCCTTTGCCATGAATTAGTATGGTATGTTCGGAGAAAATGATATCTTCAAGTGTGATATACGACGCCTCCCCGATTCGAATTCCTGTACTAATTAAAATATCAATAAGCGCGAGATTGCGCGTGCTTTTCCATTTTTCAAAATTCGTTGTAGCTGTATCACACTTTTGGCATGCGGTGTTAAGTAATTTGGAACTTTCTTTTACAGATAATGTTTTGGGTAATTTGCGTTCTTTTTTGAACTGAAAGGTATGGAAAAGAAAGTAATTGGCATTGATATAATGATAATCCGTAAGATATTTGTAGAATAATTTTAACGTTATTAATTTTCGGCTGATTGAAGTATCTTTTAATAAGCGTTTATGTGATAGATAATAAACGTAATTGAGAACTGTATCTTCATCAAAACTAGTTGAACAGCAGAAACTATAAAAGTCGTTTAAATCGGAGCGATATGCAGTAATTGAGTTTTGTGATAGATTTTTGGTTGCTTGTGAAAGTGATAAAAATTCTTCGATCTTTTGATATTCAAACATTTTGTTTTCTTCTCCTTTACCAAATGTTCTTAAGATATTATATCATACACAACAGTTATCTGGCAGATATTTGGCAAGAAAAGGGTATAGAGTATAAGTTGTTGTTGACTTTTATCTGTATTTGTGTTAAAATACAGATAAGTAACTTACAATAACTAATAATTATTGGGAGAAAATTATTATGAAATATGGCCAAAAGCTTGTTTTAAGTTCTGCAGGAATCGTAATATTTGTGAGTGCAGCAATTGTAAGTCTTTATTATGGAGATAATATTGTTGTTGCGATATTATGCGGCTGCGCTGCATTTGTTGATTCTTTCGTATACATGATGCCAATAATATTTAGCATGATATCTATTAATTCTTCAAGGATAGATCCTAATATATATTCCTTTAATAAGAAGTCTTTTGTCGATAGAAAAGAAATTTATAAAGAAATTATTGAGCAAATTAAAAGCATTAATAAGACACCAGACAAAATGATATGGATTCGACTTCATGGCGATAGTGGCATTGGGAAGAAAACTCTTATTTCTAAAATCTTTACTTCTTATAAATTTCCGCGAAATAAGTTTTACTTTCTAAATTATGAACCTGCAAGTGATATTCTCGAATTAATGTCTGATCAATTTCCATTGAACAATGAGAATTATAGCGAAGCTATCTATATAAAGAAATTATCATCCGCTTATAGAACATTTATCATTATCAATTCTGAACATAAGGACATAAATAATCAAATTATTAAGTTTATGAGCACTTGGGAGGTTCATGCTCAAAAAAAACACCAGTTAATTTTTATAACATATGATAATGACATTGCGCAAGGAAAACTTCAGAATCAAACATTCATATATGAATATGAGCTATGTCCATTTAACGAGGATACCTCTCTTCAGTATGTTGATATTTTGTTGCATAATGGAAATTCTAAAGTATACGGGGAGATAGTCAGGATTTCCAATGGTCTACCTGCAACAATTAAATATATTTGCGAAAATGTTCAAAAAAATTCTACTTCCTGTAACCCTCGAATCGATGTAATCTCAAGCATGCGAGATAATCTAAAATTAAAATATATACAATTGTGTATATTAATGTTGATAAACAATCACATCACGGAACGTCAAGTATCCAATATTCTGAATATAGATGATTATAATGTATTAATTAATTCAAAAAAACTCATTTCACAGGACGATAAATATATTGTTCCCATTTGGATAGTAAACTATATAAGAATTATGGATGTATACAAAAAGTTTTTTTTTAAAAGCCTTTCTATTTTGTACGAGAAAAAATTAATTACTGATTCGGAAAAGGCGAAAGGATATATTTTGATTGAAAAGAATTGGGAACAAATACTCTATTGCATAAAAAATTTAGAAAACCAAGGTGATTTTGCATCTATCAAAGAATATTATAATAAACTCTCATTGGATTTTTCAAATATTGACGATGAAAAGCAAACAGAAGTCTTGCTAATCTTTATGAATGCATTATTGAAAATTGGAGCTTATCATTCATTTGAGTCCTTGGTTGGCAAATTAAAAAACAAGTTTGCAATATCACCAGTCATGACTCAACAGGACTATGTATACAATCTTTTATTAGCCGATTTTTATCATTTGACAAGTCAGTATGAAGTATCCAATAATATTTTGGAAATGTTACTATTGAGTACATGTCACCCAGAGAATGTTTATGAGTTAGAGTTTCAGTTGGCCCATAATTTTAGGCATCAAGGATTATTAACTCAAGCTTTAGAAAAGTTCGTGTTATTGGCCCAAAATAGTAATACAAAACACACTATATATAAACGAACAATAACAGCGATTGTTGCAATCGAATATTATCAGGGAATATATAATCAAGAAAAACATTTGAAAGAACTCCGTGCATTGTTGTCTAATGATGATACTGACTATAATATAATTAGACACATAGCAAATATTTACAGACGTGAATGTAGCGACTATGACACGGCCATAAAATTATTAAAAGACAATTTATTTATTCTAGAAAACAAACAGCTACGAATAGTGCAAGATTATTATTTTGAATTAGGAGAATGTTATCGATTAAAATGTAATGAGAATCTTGCTTATCATAATGAAGGGATTACATATTACAACAAAGCGATAATGTTCGCTGAACTAAATCATGATATTAATCTCCGCATTTGTTCTTGTATGGGGAAAGCACTATTAATGTATAAACAGCATCAAGACACCAAAATGTTGAAATCTCAACTGTTAAGCTTACTACCAGAAGCTAAAGAAACCTCTGCCATAATAGAAAACACACTAATCACTATACTCTCAGCCTTAAATAGTTATCCCCTGTGCATTAAAGAACAATTAGAAATAGATCATTTAAATCATCATCTACTTATATTGCATTCCAAGAGAATTGACCTAATCCATATAACTGTTATGTAGTATGTTATGTGCTATTTTCAGTGTATTATCATCGAAAGTAAAATGAACTGTTTTGGGAGATAAGTTGTGGATTAATTGCTGAATCTGTTCATAATTACATTTATCTTCGCATAAATACATCAGTATACTAGCAATAATATCCGCATCTTTATCTCCCCAGTTATATCGAGCAACTTGTTGAAATCCTAACCGTGCACCTGCGTACCCGTACAGCCTTCGTTTCCTAACATTTAATGACACCCCAGTTAGAATTGCGTTCCTCTCAAAATTTATTATATCTGTTTCATTCATTGAGAGCCACATTTGGTGTGTTTCAGAGATCTGCTCGTTTCTTGTTTTTACAACTCGGATTCTGCTTCCTTCTAGTTTCAGCGCGACTTTGTTTATTAAATTGCGCATTGTTGCAAAATATTCTTGTCCAAAAGATTCTAATTCTAATAATGAAAATAAAAAACTAACAATGTTATCTATTTGAACATTTCGTAAGAAGTCTGGGTTGATTTTCAAATCGATTTTTTTGGCGAGCGTTAAATTATTCGTCATTATCAATCCACTTGTTGGTCCGGGGATAGTTTTATGAGTTGCGCCTAACAAAATGAAATTAGTCTCGTTAGGGAACCAATCAAATGGATTTTCTATGTATCCTGTCGCTATTAGACCTAATATTTGTGTTGCATCATATAAGAGAATTTCGTTAGTTAAGTTAAGGCGTTTTAATTGAGGCTGTTCTATCATATCAGATAAAGCAATTAGTATCCCTTTTACATTGTTGTTTTTTAATGTATCGTTAATTTGGGAATAATTAAAATCCTTACAATCATAATTATACGGAAGATATTTTACATTCAATCCTAACCGCTCACAAATAATTGGCATAGAAGAATGACCACCGTGTTCTGGAGAAGTAACCAAGATTGTATCACCAATATTGAAAAGAGACATTAGAATGGTGATGATAGCATTTAATCCGGACAAAGTTCTTGCATCTGCATATTGGCAATGAAACATATTTCTACATTGTTTTTGAACCAATGAATATATTTCATACAGATTATCGCTACCTGAAAAATTATTTGTATCACAATATTCAAGGGTACCCCCAAGTATATATTTTTCTTGTAGGAATGTCATTTTAGGTAATCTTGTGAATGGCGATGTTATATTTTCTGCAGCACAAAGCGGAAGAGAATGTGCCTCCCACTCGTCAATTTTTTTATATGCAGTAAAAATATCCTTTAAAATATCATTATTCATAATAATCTTCTCCCAATAATTATTAGTTATTGTAAGATGAATAGCCGCATGGTTCGTTGCGAACTCCATGCGGCTATAAGTATAATATTATATAAATCACCAAAAACTATTGACATTATAACGGAAAGGCGTTATAATAATATCAAGGAAAGGAGGTAGATACCATGCTTGAAACTCTATTGAAAGAAAAAAACATGTCGATCTATCAATGTGCTAAACTTAGCGGCATACCGTATACAACATTGTCCGAGGTCGTGCGTGGCATTACAAGAATCGAAAAGTGCTCGGCGGAAACCGTATACAGACTCTCAAGAGTATTACACGTTTCTATGGAAGAACTTATGGTGGATTCTATCGAGCCTCGCGCAGATTTTGAAATATTTAAGAGCAATGTCTGCCACTTTGTAAAAGATAATGACGAGCTTGATTTTATTGTGACTACCTTGCAGGAGGACGAAATCAGCAGATATTGGAACAAAAGGTGGTATCCCGAAGCATTCTATTTGCTTGCTATGGTCGATTATCTGAGCCGAGTAAACGATATACCTCTTTGTACCAAGTACGATGAGATCCGCACACATTCACTTAAAGAGCCGCTTTACCCGAGAGATGTTATGTTAGCCGCTAAACTGCATAAAGAACTTGATGTTAGAGAGAGATGCAGACGAGAAGCAATCCCGGAATTTCTTCGATTTAACATCATAGAAAGCGAGGTTAGAAATGTCTATTGATGTTCCTTTTACCAAAGAAAATCTTGAAGGCTACTTGAAAGAACTTGCCAAAGAGTATAAGAAAAGAGGTCGCGGGATGCCTGCCGAAATGATATTAGTGGGCGGTGCATCGGTGCTGATTAACTATCAGTTCCGCGCCGCTTCTTATGATATTGATGCGAGTTATGAGTCGCCTGCGATTATGAAAGAAGCAATTAACGCAGTGGGCGATAAGTTTGGCTTACCTAACGGTTGGGTTAATGACGACTTCAAAAAAACAGCATCATACACTCCTAAGATCGTTCAGTATTCCGAGTATTACAGAACTTTTTCTAATGTTCTTCAAATACGCACGATAAGGGCCGAATATCTTGTTGCAATGAAGCTGGTATCGGGCAGACAGTATAAGAAGGATCTGTCGGATATAGCGGGTATTGTGTACGAGCAGCAGATGGCGGGCAAACCTTTGTCCTATGAAATGATAGACAGCGCCGTATGCAATTTGTACGGGAATTGGGATAACGTCGAGGATTATGCGCGCAGTCTGCTTGACAAAATACTTGCTTGCGATGATCTCCAATCTTTGTTTATTGAACTTAGTGAGGATGAAATGCTAGCAAAAGAAGCACTTGTGGATGTCAGCAAAAAATATTTGGGAGCTGTTAAACAAGACAATGTAAATGATGTTATTGCGGCAGCGTTGAAGAAAAAACGACAAAGAGAAGAGCGATAAAAAGTGGTAGGCAGTATTGGTCACAATTAAAAAGGATAGTTCCAATCTGTTGAAAAATGAGGAGAAAAACATGAATTATATTAAGTCGCTACATATTGAGGGTCTTAAGAAATTTGCCACTCTCGATGTGGAGTTCAATGAACATATGAACATTCTTGTCGGTGAAAATGAAGCTGGCAAAAGCACGATCCTTGATGCGCTTAAAATTGTGCTCAATCAGCAGTATCGAACTGCCGATAAGTCTGTGTTGCGAGATTTGTTTAATACACAGATGATTGCGGCCTTCCAGACCGAACCAAGTGTAAAGACTTTACCTCGAATCTACCTTGAGGTTGAGCTGGTAATTGATCCAAGTCAGAAGAACGCATCTTACTTCTACGGAGAAAATTATGGGCGCAGAACACAGCAGGATGAAAAATTTGGGATTCGTTTTGAATGCAAGTATGATGAAGAACTTGGTGCCGGTATGGAGCAATCCATTCTTGAGGGGAAAATTCCTTACGAATACTATACTCTGACTTGGACAACTTTTGCAAATCGCCCTTATCAAACAATTAAGCGACCGTTGAACTTTCTGTCTATTGATACAACCAGTAGCGCAACAGCTCCGTCGTTTAACTATTACAATAGAACATTATTTACAAGCAGATATGATGAAGCAACTAGAGCCAAAGCAAAAAATGAGTTCCGTGTTAAATTAGAAGATGCGCTTGAAGCGGCTAATTTACCCCCAATTAGCGAAAAGAGGAAATTTGGCGTAGATAGCAAGAAAGTAATTTTAGAAACTATTCTGTCTGTGTATGAGGATTCCGTTGCTCTTGAGAACCGCGGCAGCGGCATGGAGAGTCTGATTAAAACACAGATTGCTTTGGATAGAGCGAATGGTTTAGATGTCATTCTAATGGAAGAACCAGAGAATCATCTTAGTTTTACAACCCTACGAAAGATGCTTCAGGAAATCTCTGACCAGCAGGACAATTCTCAGATTATTGTCGCAACGCACAGCAACATGATTGCAAGTAGATTAAATTTGAACAATGTTCTATGGGTTACAGAATGTGGTGTTAAGACTCTTGCGAGTGTAGACAGGGATGTAGCGGAATTTTTCGTTAGAGCTGATGATAATGCTTTTTTGCAGTTGTTGTTATCCAAAAAGGTGTTTTTGGTAGAGGGGGCAACAGAGTTTCTCCTTCTCCCTATGTTCTATAAACAGATCACAGATCACGCTATCGAAGAAGATGGCATTTCTGTTATTTCCTGCAACGGTATTTCATATGCGAGATATCTTGAAATTGCAAAAGCAACCGATAAAAAGATTGCTGTTATTACTGATAATGACGGTAAAGCCAATAAAATTACGGTAGCCGATGCTTTCAACCAATCCCACATCATGCAACATATATTTATGGGAGCAACAGTAGATGAATGGACTTGGGAAGCCTGCTTGTATAAAGAGAACAAAGCGGCCTTGGATAAAATGATTGTTGTTCAGGCAGAAGCAGAATATAAATTTCACGGAAAAGACTATGGTGTTGTATTAGGCAAAATGTTAAACAACAAAGTTGACGTTGCCTATCAAATACTAACTTCGGATATCATTTTTGTGGTGCCGCAGTACATAAAGGATGCGATTGAATGGCTAAGAGAGTAATTTTGGCGGTAGCCGGTGCGGGAAAAACCTACCATATCTGCCATAAAATAGACCCGAATAAGAGAAATCTTATACTGGCGTTTACCCACGAGAATATTTATAATATTCAGAAAGAACTTTGTGCTGCACACGGATGTGTTCCTGAATCAACTACAGTAACTACTTTCGATTCATTTGTGTATCACCACTTGGTATTGCCTTGTGAACCAAGCATTGTAGAATACTTCAGCAATCCAGGATTTGTCAGTCGTGGAATCTGTACAGTAGATCCGCCGCCTATGCGTATTCCTGGAAGGGGCGGAAAAATGATTTCCAATCCCCATTATTTCAATAAAGATAGGCTGGAACATTATATTTCTAGAAATCGTCAGTATTATTGTGCTACATTATCGGAGCTGGTGTTACAGGTCAAGCAGAATCGTGAAAGCCTTGTAAAGAGAGCAGCTAAACGCTTAAACTTATTTTTCGATTGTGTATTGATCGACGAATTTCAGGACTTTCGGGAATACGACTACGAATTGATTATGGCGTTGGCAAAGCAACTCAATGATGTTGTTCTTGTGGGCGATTACTATCAACATTCCGTTTCGGCAACAAATAACTCAGGTAAGCCTTTTAAGAAAAAAACTGGTGATGTCAGTTATGATGAGTTTGTTGCCGAACTTAATAGCGCAGGATTTGAAGTGGATTTGACTACGTTGGATAAATCAAGACGTTGTTCGGCAGAGGTGTGTCAGTATGTGAGCGATAAACTCGGTATTTGCATTGATTCTTGTGGAGTAAACACAGGATCTGTTATTTGGATAGACGAAAATGCTAGTGCATGTCTTGAAGATCAACAGATTGTGAAGTTGGTCTATAAAGATGCTGCAAACTATACGTTTCGTGCAATGAACTGGTCATACTCCAAGGGAGATACGGTGGATGCGGCTTGTGTTATTTTAACTGATAGATTTGATCATCTTGACACTGATAGCTTTACTACTAAGGGGATTCCTGTGTCAACCATAAATAAATTATATGTTGCCTTGACAAGAAGTCGGGGAAATTTATACTTAATTAAAGCATCTACATTTAAGTTGTTGAGAAATAAGTATATTAACACTTAATACTGCAGATAAACACGGCATTCAGAAGTTCTATATCGAGAAAACCAGACATTCGTATAGCGAAAACTGTTTGTAGATTTCTGATTAATATTTGAATTATAACTGAATATCAACAAGAACAACAGAGTTTCTTGTTACATAGCCGAGCGTACTGGCACCATCAGTATGCTCGGTTTTTCTTTTTGGGAAGGAGGATGTTTATTGAAATACGGTGTAGCAGTTACAATCAAACAGACTGGGTATATCGAGGTTGAAGCCGATTGCGAAGAAGAAGCAAAGGCAAAAGCCGCAGAAGCCGTGTCGGAAGAACGTATCTTGTATCACGAAACCGAAGTGAAAGAGTGCAAGATCGAAGGATATTTTTAAGGAAAGGAGAGTGATCTTATGAGCGTAAGTTCTATGAGAGTAGAGAAATTACACGCCGATCTTTTTGATAAAATGCAAGAGGAACAGCGCGTATATATCGAAGATCTCAAAACAAAAACGCCCGATGAAATTCTAAATCATGCGTATGAATACCTTATACGCGAGGACTTCCTTGAGGAGATGGAGAACATCAATCTGAATGAGAGACAGATCAGAGCGATGCTTGCAACCGACACTCCGCTTGCAGATCTGTACCGCAAGTGGATAGATACCGAAGATCCTCACAAGGAGGACATCAAGTGTACCATCAACAACTATTCCGCAGAAGAAGCGGAGCGTTTGGGTATCAAGGATAAGCGCAGAGACAGAGACGCAAGGTAAGCTATGGGATACGTTCAACCCGAGGTTATAGCAGAAGCGCGTAAGGTGGACTTGTTCTCATACCTCCAAGCGACAGACCCGAATGAGCTTGTTAAGTGCGACGGAAATGAGTATTGCACTCGCACTCACGACTCGCTGAAGATCTCAAACGGAAAGTGGTTTTGGTGGTCAAGAGGTATCGGTGGCGCGTCGGCTCTTGATTATCTTGTAAAGGTTCGCGGCGTGGATTTTGTAACGGCGGTTGAAGCAGTAATGGGTAAGGCGGTAGAGATACCGTCTTTTATTGCGCCCGAAAAGAAGAAAGTTTACGACCGAGTGTATGTTCCAAGATACACTTTTTCTTGTAATCAAGCGAAGAAATATCTACTTTCCCGTGGCATTGATGAAGCGATCATCGACGAATGTATCGCACGAAATATGATTGCGGAGAACGTCAAAAGCGGTGCGGTTATGTTCCTCGGTTACGATGAAAAGGGAACGCTGAAGCATTGTTGTTCACGGGCGACCGATGGCAGCTCGGGTAAAAAAGATATGGCGGGGAGCGATAAAAGGTACACCTTCAAACTCGCAACCAACGATGAAAACACAACGGTCAGAGTATTTGAAAGCGCGATAGATCTTCTCTCATACGCGACGATGTTAAAAGACATCGGGAAGGATTACCGCACGGAAAATCTCATATCTCTGTCGGGGATTTATCTGCCGAGAGAGAAGGTGGAGGAAACCAAGATACCGATGCCGGTTGAACATTACCTTGCCACACACCCAAACCTAAAACGAATTTGTCTTTACCTTGATAATGATTTCGCAGGACAGAGAGGTGCCGATGCCCTGCAAGTAATCTTCGGAGGAAAGTATGAAGTGAAATATATTCCTCCGCCCGAGGGTAAGGACTACAACGATTATCTACGGATAAAAAAACAAATCAATTTCAAAAACGAAAGGAATGAGAAACGTGAAAATTCAGATCAAAAGAGATGAAGTCAGCAAGGACACCAAGAACCATTTGAAGTTCAAGAAGAAGCTCCGCAAGATGCTGATGCAGAGAGAGTCCAATCGCTTGAACTCTTTCTCAATCGACACTATCATTGATTGCTTTGATGATTTCGATCCGCTGCTCGATTGGGAGTTCCGTCCTGTATGTGGATGTGAACTCAAAGGAATGGAGAGCGCATATTACAACATCAAGCACAACAGTTTGTTCGGCAAGAACGGTTATCTTCTCTATGACGAGTGCATTTCCGGTTGCAGTGGCGTGAACTGTGCAAGCGAAGGGTATGAGCTTTGGCTTCTCGACGATCTTACGTTGGTATTCACTTACTACTGTATGATCGAAGATATAAGAACAGATGCGGGGATGATTTACCGCTATCCTCTCGGACAAAAGATTCCTACGGATATGGAACTTGATGCCGAGAATTTTTTGGAGGAGCTTGAAGATGAAATCTATTCGTTGAGACAGCCGCGATGAAACGGACGGTGACTTATGAACAAAGAACCATTTGAACACGGTGGTTATCACTTTATTCCCGAGCGACAGCTCAAGGGGGCAGAAGCAGGCTTCTATGCAATCTCAAAGAAACTTTGCGAAGATCGTGAGCTTGGATTTTGCGAGGAAGGTTACGCCTATCCGAGCAAATTTCCTTATTCACACCAAACCTTTATGAAGGCTTCTACGGATAAAAACTGTGATCTTTACCGTTGTGTTGAGAACGGAAAGCTGTATATCCCGTGTCACCACGATTTGCAGCTCTATCAAGAGAAACCGCTGAAAACTTTTGCGATAACGATAACCGAAACTCTCGCTCTGACTGTAAAGGTGGAGGCAGAAACCCGCGAAGAAGCCGAGGCTGAAGTCGTGGAAAAGTATCACAACGAGGACTATATCCTTGATGCAGAGCATTTCAAAGGAGTAGAGTTTACCACTAAGGAACTTACGAGAAATCGTGAGCAAAGTGAACGATGAAAGGAGGATAGCGACGGGGAGGAGCTGTCCGTCAGTCTTAGCAAGCACTGCTTTTGTCATGACAAATGCGCTTGTTAGAGGGACACCCCTAAAACCCCGTCGAGCTTACAATGAGAAAAAGACAGAATCCTATACAAGTATATTTGGATGAGTCAGAGTACAATAAGTTAAAAGAGTGGTCTGCCGCATCCAATCGTACAATGAGTGCCTATATTCGGGAACTGTTAAGTGATAGCCAACCCGTCGCATTTCCTCCCATCGAGTATCAAGAGGTTCTTCGTGAACTCCGAAAGATCGGTATCAATCTCAATCAGCTTGCAAGTAAGGCGCATACTCTCGGCTTTGTCGATGAAAGAGAATACAGAGCAGAGAGTGAACGCTTGTGGCGCGTTGTTGCGGAGCTTACTAAGCCGATGGCAAGAGGTGGTGTGAAGTTTGGCAACCACAAAGATATGGGATGTTAAAAGCCACTTGGGGCAGTTGATCGCTTACGTTTCTGATGTGGAAAAGACGATAGAGAAGTTCGATGATGAGACGTTGAAGGCTCTTATCTCTTATGGTGTTGACGACCTTAAAACAGAGGAGCGTAAATATGTTACGGCGGTGAACTGCACAACAGACGACGCATCCGAGATTATGGCATCCCTCAATAAGCAAACGCAGAGTAAATCGGATACGGTCGCGTACCACGGGTATCAGAGCTTCGCACCGGGAGAGGTCGATGCAGAGACAGCGCATGAGATCGGGGTAAAGCTCGCTAACGAATTATGGGGAGACAACTTTCCCGTTATCGTTGCCACTCATTTGGATCAAGGGCATATCCACAATCACTTCGCACTTGGGGCGACGGGCTTCAACTTGAAACGCTACCACGATTGTAACGAGACCTACCGAATGATGCGCGAAGCATCTGACCGTCTTTGCAAGGAGTACGGACTATCCGTAATCAAGAACCCGCAGAGAGGAAAGACGCGGCATATCGGGGAGATCAAGGCGGAGCAAGAGGGCAGACAAACGGTGCGCGGTATCATCCGCAGAGATATGGATATTGCTATCAAGCATTGTCTGCGTATGCAAGAGTTCTATAACTTGTTTCAAGCTCTCGGATATACCCTTGAATGGAGAGGGAAGTATCTCCGCATCCGTCCCGACCACAGCACCAAGTTCTTCCGAATGGATAAGCTCGGAGAGGGTTACACCTTAGAGGACGTGCAGGCGAGGATCTTGGATAATGCGAGAAATCAACGCATCATTCCTTATGCTCCCTACAAGCCTAAAGAGAAACCGAAAGGACTACTTGCGTTGTATATCCATTACTGCTATCTGCTTGGAGAACTTCCAAAACAGAAACCGAATAACCGTGAAGCATACGCGGTCATCAAGGACGACGTGAGACGTGCGCGAATGTATAACGAAGAAGCAAAGCTGCTTGGTAAGTATAACATCAATACTGCCGAGGAGCTTTCTTTGTTTACCGAGGGCATATCTGAAAAGTTCAAGGAACTTGCTTATAAGAGAGCCAAGCTACGCAACAAACTCCGCCGTATGCACGATACCGAACAGATGCAACCCATCAAGGACGAGATCTCCGAGCTTTCTTTGCAGATGGCGGAACTCCGTAAGCAGATGAGACTATGTGAAGATATTGCAGCGCGAAGCGATGTTATCGAGAGGGTAGTGAATACCATCGACATTCCCGACAAGGAGCTTCAGAAGAAAGAAGCCAAAGATGCAAAAACCAAAGAAACAAAATCAAGAGAAAGAGAGGACAAGAGATGAACACATCCGGAGAAGCTGCCGATCAGGTCATGCGGATGATGCTGAACGGTGCGGAGGTGCTTATCAAGCTCTCGGGCAGCGGTGCGAAGAATGCCGCTGTTCTTTTGTATTCGATTGCTCGTCAGCAAAAGAAAACCAAAGGACACGCGAGACTTGAAAGTATGCTCCGAAGCGGTAAACCCTTGAAGGTCTATACCTTTAAGGATAGCGATCTGCCGAAGTTCAAAGAGGTCGCAAAGCAGTACGGCATCCTCTACGCCGTGCTGAAAGAAAAGGACAAGACGGGCGGTGTATTCGACGTTATGGTTAGAGCCGAGGACGAAAGCAAGATCGCACGTATTACCGAGCGTTTTAATCTTGCAAGAGTGGATACGGCAGACCTCAGAGCCGAGATCATCCGCGAAAAGGAGGAGGTCGAAAAAAAAGAGGGAAAGGACGACGTTCCCGAGAACGACAAACCCGAAAAGAGTGCAGACGAGAAGCTTGCCGATGAGATTCTTGAAACACCGATCCAAAAGGAGGAGAACACGATGAAAAACCCTACGGTAGCTCGGACGGATACAACGGGGAAAACGGAGGTAACGGAACCAATAAAAAATCCGTCCGAGCACTCCTCCGAGATTGTGAAGACCGAAGGAAAATCTGATCTTCCGGGAGAGGGCAAGTCCGACCGTAAACCCTCCGTGAGAAAAAAGCTTGAGGAGATCAAGCGCGAAAGAAGCGAAAGAGCCAAAGACAGACCCAAGACCCCCGAGGTCGCAAAGGACAAGGGGAGCAAGTCAAGTAAACCAAAAGAAAGGTAAGGTAAAACAGAATGGGTGAATTTGATAATGTATTGAACGGTACTGCCGATAAGAAAGCGGAACAGACCGTCCCCGAAGCACAGTTCGACGATGCCCTTGAGGGCGGCGGCGACAAGAAAACCTATGGACAGATCATGGCAGAGAAGAAGGCGAAGTGTTACGCGATGATCGACGACGCTTGCCTTGCGGTTATGTCGAGTCCCGAAAAGCTCTACGAGTACCTTATGGTACAGAGCAGCTTTGAGAGATATTCGCTGAATAACAATCTTCTTATCTTTGTACAGAATCCCGGCGCAACCAAGCTGAAGGACTTTGATGGTTGGAAGAAAGCAGGCTGTTACGTCAAGAAGGGTGCCGAGAGCATTATGATCTTGGAGCCTTCCAACTATACGGGAACAGACGGTAAGCCGCACAGAGGCTATAACGCGAAGAACGTCTTTAACATTGAGGACGTCAACGTACCGCCCGAGGCACATCCCGAGGAAAAGACCTATGAACAAAAGAAGCTCGTCGAAGCTCTTGTTCATGACTCTCCCGTTCCCATCCGTAAGGCAGAACAGAATCTCGGAGATAACTTTGCGGTCTATGACCCGCAGAACAAGACGATCTATTTCAAGCCCGGCTTGGAGTTCGCAGAGGTCTTTCCCGCTATCGCAAAGGCGCTTGCCCACGCGGAAATGGCAAAGGGCGATGCAAACTACCGCGTGAACGATAACGAGTTCAAGGCAAGATGCTCTGCCAATATCATCGCGCAGAAGTACGGTGTGGATATTCACACGGTAGATATTCATGTTATCCCTCCCAAGTATGCTTCTCTTGAAGCAGAGGACGTGAAGAAGGAACTCGGCGCAGTTCACGATAACGTCAAGACCATCACTACCCGTATGGCAGAAGTGCTTGAAAAGACGCAGGAGAAGGAGCAGAGTCAGCCGCAGGCGCAGTCACAGAACAAAGGGAGAAAGAATAGGGAGGAACGCGGATGAATGAGCGCAGAGTGATCGAGGTCGATGATTTTCAGCATCGTGTGATGATGGAGGCTCTTGCTGACAGACGGAACGATTTTATCGCGGCGAATA
Source organism: Eubacteriales bacterium (assembly GCA_045531965.1). Lineage (GTDB taxonomy): Bacteria > Bacillota > Clostridia > Oscillospirales > CAG-272 > CAMEON01. The sequence continues at coordinate 3,662 of JAZSFA010000160.1, read as the reverse complement.
AGCCTACCGAAGACGTCAATGAAGTGCTCTTAAAGGTCATTGACGCACCTACTAAAAAGAGCAAAAAGAGAGACCGTGAAGAACGATAATAAAAAGCTATGGATTATTGTCGGTTTGGTAGGATTGCTTGTACCCGTCTGGCTTGCAGTTCTGATCGCACCGACACTCGGCGGCGGACTTCCGGTAATGATTCCAAAGATGGGGGATGCGTTTTTGCATCCCTTTCGCTTTACTTGGTGTGATATGACCTTGCCTTGCATTGTGGTGTTTACCGCAATATACGGTTTGATCCTTATTGTTTATCACTACACCAAACCCAACTACCGCAGACGTGAAGAACACGGCTCGGCAAAGTGGGGAGAAGCAAAGGAGATCAACAAGAAGTATTACCAAGCGCCCGAGGAAAACAACAAGGTCTTAACGCAAAACGTAAGCATCGGATATAATGCAAAGCTTCACCGTCGTAATTTCAACACCTTGGTAGTTGGTGGTAGTGGTGCGGGTAAAACACGCTTCTATGCCAAGCCGAACATTATGCAAGCAAATACCTCGTTTGTTGTGCTTGACCCGAAAGGTGAGATCTTGAGAGATACGGGCGGTCTGCTCAAAGAAAAAGGATACGAAGTCCGTGTGCTTGACCTTATCAATATGGAACGCTCAGACAGATACAATCCTTTTAAGTATATTGAGAGCGACAACGACGTGCAGAGACTTGTAACCAATCTGTTCAAGTCCACCACACCAAAGGGAAGTCAGAGTAACGACCCCTTTTGGGATACGGCGGCTTCAATGCTATTGCTTGCGCTTATCTTCTACTTGAGATATGAAGCACCGCCCGAGGAGCAGAACTTCCCAATGGTTATGGAACTTCTGCGCGCGGGTGACATCGACGAGGAGAATGAAGCCGCAGGTAGCGCACTTGACGATCTGTTTGCGATGCTTGAAACAGATAATCCTGCTCATATCGCATTGAAGTATTACAAGGCGTACAGATCGGGTTCTGCGAAAACTCTTAAGTCGATTCAGATCACTCTTGCGGCAAGGCTTGAAAAGTTTAACCTTGAGAGCCTTGCAACGCTAACCTCTACTGATGAGCTTGATTTGCAGAGCTTGGGAGAGAAGAAGGTAGCACTCTTTGCTATCATTCCCGATAACGATACGAGCTTTAACTTCCTTGTCTCTATCCTTTATACACAGTTATTCCAACAGCTCTTTTTTGTGGCTGACCATAAGCACGGAGGAGCACTCCCGGTACACGTTCATTTTCTGATGGACGAGTTTGCGAACGTATCACTCCCCGACGATTTCGATAAGATACTGTCGGTTATGCGTTCGCGCGGTGTGTCGGTCAGCATTATTTTACAGAACCTTGCACAGCTTAAGGCTCTGTTTGAAAAGCAATGGGAGAGTATTGTGGGTAACTGCGACGAGTTCGTATATCTCGGTGGTAATGAGCAGAGCACACACAAGTATGTGAGTGAATTGCTCGGCAAGGAAACCATTGACACCAACTCCTACGGACGAAGCGACGGCTTGAGAGGAAACTTTTCCACCAATTCTCAAGTCGCGGGCCGTGAGCTTCTCACAGCCGATGAGGTTCGTATGCTTGACAATCAGTATGCTATCGTCTTTATCCGTGGTGAGCGCCCGGTACTTGATTACAAGTACGATCTTATGACACATCCCAATATAAGGCTCGGTGTTGATGGCGGTGCAGATGCCTACACCCACGATATTCCCGAGCTTGTGGACGTTACAACCATTGAGATCGTGAAACTTGAGGATTTCAAGGATAAGAAGATGGAGGACTTTCCGAAAGCCGACGAGTACCTTGCTAACCTTGTCGCGTATGATGAGGAGGAAACAGAAGCTATGTGCGATTATTTAGAAAACAAAAACAAAAAGGAGAAATCAGAATGAAAAACAAGAAGAACAGAGAACTGATGCCTTCGGGTGCAAGAAAGATCGTCAAGGTTTGGACTTGCATTGTTATGGTCTGCCTTATGATCTCTATGATGGCGGTGAGTGCTTTTGCCGCAGAGACCGACCCCGTAACGGTAGTCAATAACCTCTCCGACTTTATGTTCGGACTTGTAAGAGCCGTTGGTATGATTATGCTCGGCTTTGCTGTTGTGCAGATCGGTCTGTCTCTCAAGAGCCACGACCCCTCGCAGAGAGCCAACGGCTTCTTGACCCTTGCGGGTGGCGTAGTCATTACCTTCGCAAAAGAGATTCTGACCCTTATCACGGGTTAAGGATTTCTTTTGAGGAAGGAGAGAAGCTATGTCAAACAATTGGGTAGTAGAAAACCTTGAAAATGCCCTTGAGACATGGAACAGTAAACTCTCCGAAATATGGCGGCTCCTCTCGGAGTCGCCAACCGAATTTAAGGGCGGTGGCATTTGGAACGTAATGGTGAACATCAACGACGCGCTCAAGGCGGTAGGATATGCACTCTTGGTGTTGTTCTTCCTTATGGGCATTATGCGTCAGTTCAATTCTTTCCAAGAGATCAAGAGACCTGAGCAGGCTCTAAAGCTCTTTATACGCTTTGTACTTGCAAAGGCGGCGGTCACTTGGGGACTTGACCTAATGATGGCGATGTTCACCATCGTGCAAGGTATTATATCGAAGATTATGATTGCTTCGGGTCTTAACGGAAACGGAGCGACATATTTACCGCAAAGTATGATACAAACGATAGAGGATTGCGGCTTTTGGGAGTCGATACCTCTATGGGCGGTAACGCTCATCGGTAGCTTGCTTGTGTGGGTTCTGTCTTTTGTTATGATACTGACCTTGTACGGCAGATTTTTCAAGCTGTATATCTATGCCGCCATCGCCCCGGTTCCACTCTCCGCATTTGCGGGAGAAGAAACCTCGCATATTGGTAAAGCCTTTATTAAGTCCTTCGCGGCGGTATGCCTTGAAGGTGCGGTCATCGTCCTTGGATGTATTATCTACTCGTTGTTTGCCGCGTCACCTCCGTCTGTTGCGGCGGGAGCTTCGGCAATTACGCAGGTATGGACTTATGTTGGCGAACTCTTATTCAATATGCTTGTTCTTGTAGGAACGATCAAACTCTCGGATAGAGTTGTCAAAGACATGATGGGCTTATAACCACGAAAGGAAACAGTAATATGAGTTATAAAAATCCAATCAGCAGAGAAGATCCCAACGCCATTGAAAAGCTCTATGAGAAGCTTGCCGAATGTGAGCGTTTGCAGGATACGATGAAGGAAGTCAATTCCTATTACCGTAAGAACGGCAAGGTTATCGGCTGTCCTTGCCTTACGGAAAAACAAGCGGATGCGCTCGATGAGAGTATGCGCCGCAGATACCCCATGCACACACAGCCTTATCCTCCTTATGCGTTGACCAACAACAGCGCAGAGATCCGCAGACTCAAGAAACGTATTGAAGAACTCTCTGTTGCAAAAGAGACCGAATACGTTGGTTGGGAATTTGAGGGTGGTGAAGTTGTACCCAACAAGGAGAACTGCCGTTTGCAGATATTCTTCGATGAGAAACCCGATGAGGAAAAGAGAAGCGCGCTCAAGATGCGCGGATTCCATTGGTCACCCACCGAGGGAGCTTGGCAGAGACAGTTGAACTCAAACGCCAGCTATGCCACCGACCGCTTGGAGTTTTTGAAACCGCTT
>JAZSFA010000055.1:0-47302 GCA_045531965.1 Eubacteriales bacterium | reverse complement strand
CCCGCGTGATCCTTGCCAAGATCGGTATCAACGTGGGTCCCGAGATCCGCTGTGCCATCGCAGAAGTTCCCTTCGAGCACCTGTTCGTGCAGGAAGAGCTGATGATGCCCATTCTGGGTATCGTCCGCGTCAAGGACATCGACGAGGCGATCACGCTGGCTTGCAAGGCTGAGCACGGTAACCGTCACACCGCGCATATGCACTCCAAGAACATCGACAACCTCTCTCGCTTCGCGAAGGAAGTGGAAACCACCATCTTCGTCAAGAACGCGCCCTCCTACGCGGGCATCGGCTTTGGCGGCGAGGGTCACACCACCTTCACCATCGCAGGCCCTACGGGCGAGGGTATCACCTCGGCTAAGTCCTTCACCAGACTCCGCCGTTGCGTGATGGCCGATCATTTTAGAATTATTTGATTTGGGGCTTTGCCCCAAGCCCCACCAAAGAAACTTTTTGGAAAAAGTTTCTTTGGAATCTTCAAAAACTTCAAAAGAAATTATTTTAAAGTTCTTTGAATCCAAAACTTTCTTTCAAGAAAGTTTTGGCAGGGTTCGGGACAGCGTCCCGAGATACTATAGAAAGGAAACAAAAACAATGGATATTTCCGCTAATCAGATTGAAGCCATTGTCCGCTCCGTGCTGGGTTCCATGAACACCTCCGCATCCAAGTCCGCAGGTCCCCTGCCCAAGGTTGCCAAGGTGGCTATGCTGGTAGGTCCCAAGAAAATCGAGATCCAGGAAGTCCCCCTCCCCGAGTTGGGTGAGGACGACATCCTGATCAAGGTCGAGGGTGCCGGTATCTGCGGTACCGACGTACACGAGTGGAAGATGGATCCCTTCGGTCTTATGCCCGTGGTTCTCGGTCACGAGGGCACCGGCGAGGTCGTCTACTGCGGCAAGAACATTACTAAAGACACCGCAGGCAAGCCCCTGGGCGTTGGCGACAAGATCGTTACTTCCGTTATTTCCTGCGGCGATTGCTACAACTGCCGCATGACCCCCGGACGCACCAACCTCTGTGCCAACCAGGGCGTTTTCGGCCTGATCGGTGATAAGAGAGGTACCGACGAGGGCAACCGTGCCAACGGTTGGTTCGCAGATTATATGCTCATCCGTGGCGGCGAGGCTTCGGGCGCGACCTTCTTCCAGGTCAACGAGCTGAACCTCAACCAGCGCATGATCCTGGAGCTGGCTTGCGTTTGCGTCCACGCTCTGGAGAGAGGGCAGAAGACCGGTCTTCTGAACTTCGGTTCCAAGGTTCTGGTACAGGGCTGTGGCCCCGTAGGTCTGGTGATGATCACCGTGCTCCGCGCCGCAGGTATCAACCACATCATCGCTGTGGACGGCAACGAGGACAGACTGAAGGTCGCCCAAAAGATGGGTGCCAAGACCACCGTCTGCTTCAAGCGTCCCGATGAGGACACGCTGGACAAGCGCGTTGCCAAGGTTCAGGCCGTGGCCAACGGTGTCGGCGTTGACTTCGCCTTCCAGTGCACCGGCGCTCCCGTGGCTGCCGCTGACATCTACGCCTACATCCGCCGTGGCGGCGGTATGTGTGAGATGGGCTTCTTCGTCAACAACGGCGAGTATTCCGTCAACCCCCACTTCGCTATGTGTAACAAGGAAATCGACATCGTCGGTTCCTGGGACTACAGCGCTGAGGACTACCCCAAGACCGTTGCTTTCCTGAAGCAGTGCCAGGAGATGAACATCCCGATTGAGGATCTCATCACCCACACCTTCCCCCTCGATCAGATGAACGAGGCAATGGAGACCAACGTAGCGCAGAAGGGTATCAAGATCGCTTATATTGCGAAATAATGAAAAGGAGTTTCCGATATGGCAGCTCTTGGTATGATTGAAGTTTACGGCTTCGCGACATCCGTCGTCGTCGCCGATGCCTGTGCAAAGGCCGCCGACGTGAAGATCGTAGCCATCGACCGTAACAAGCCCGCCAACGCAGATCAGTGCGAGGTGCCGCTGGTAATGGTCGTCAAATTCGAGGGTAATCCCGCCGCCGTTGAGGCCGCCCACGATGCGGGCAAAGCCGAGGCTGAAAAGCGTGGACTTTTCATCACCTCGAAGATCATCGCTGGGCTTGATCCCAGCGTGGAGTGGTTCGCACATCTGACCGCTACAGGTCGAGACAAGCTCCGCAACTACACAACCGTTGACGGAAAAAAGGTCTAATGACCGCCGCAACGATACAACACACAAAAATAATTTTTTAAGGAGAATATTACAATGAACGAAGCTCTTGGTATGGTTGAAACTCGTGGTCTCGTAGCTGCAATCGAAGCAGCTGATGCAATGGTTAAGGCCGCTAACGTTACTCTGATTGGTTCCGAGAAGATCGGTTCCGGTCTCGTGTCCGTCATGGTCCGTGGCGATGTCGGTGCTGTGAAGGCTGCTGTTGAGGCAGGCGGCGCTGCTGCTTCCCGTCTCGGCGAAGTCATCGCTACTCACGTCATCCCCAGACCCCACACCGACGTGGATAAGCTCCTGCCCTCCATCTAAAAGAACGAGGGGCTCTGCCCCTGACCCCCGGCAGGGCTCTGCCCTGCACCCGCCCAAGAACCTTTTTGAAAAAAGGTTCTTGGGAATCTCCAAAAACTTTTAACAAAAGTATTGGAGATTGGGTACCGTTCTTGCCTACCAAACGAAAGCGAGGTACTGAAAAATGGAAAAGGCAATCGCACTTTTGGAAGTCCAGGCAATGGTCACGGCCATTGTAGGTCTTGACGCGATGGTCAAGGCCGCCGACGTGAAGCTCATTCACGTTGAAAAGCGATTGGGTGGACGCCTCGTCACGCTCGTGGTCGAAGGCAGCGTTTCCGCTGTTCAGGCCGCTGCTGAGGCAGGCAAAGCTGCTGCTGCCGAGGTCGGCCCCGTCAAGCTCTGTGAGGTCATCGCCCGTCCTCACGAGGAAGTCATGAAGTTCCTTCGCACTGATCCTGTGCCCTGAAGCACCGATCCGTTGCGACGCAACTTATATACGTAAATCCTTACATTATTTAATTTATTCAAAAGTAAATTTTCTTTAGGAGGAAAATACAATGAACGAAGCTCTTGGTATGGTTGAAACCAGAGGTCTTGTGGCTGCCATCGAGGCTGCCGATGCTATGGTCAAGGCTGCTAACGTAACTCTCATCGGTTCTGAGAAGATCGGTTCCGGTCTCGTGAGTGTTATGGTTCGCGGCGACGTTGGCGCTGTGAAGGCTGCTGTTGAGGCAGGCGGTGCTGCTGCTTCCCGTCTCGGCGAGGTCATCGCTACTCACGTCATCCCCAGACCTCACACCGATGTGGACAAGCTCCTGCCCAAGATCTGATTGATCTGAGCGGAGTACGCGAGGGAGGAACCTTCTTGCAAGAAGGTTCCCCCTCGACCCCCTCCAAGAACTTTCAAAATGTACAAATGAAAGAACATTTCCGCATGATGAAATGGTTTTTGATTTTTACATTTTGGTTTATTAAGATATTGAAGAAAGAGGTTACATCACATGGAAATCACTGCCCAGTCTATTGAAGCCATCGTCAAGAAGATCGTCTCCGAGATGGAGACCCCCGCATCTTCCAATGACTTGACCATTCCCGTTGGTATTTCCAACCGTCATATTCATCTCAGCCGCGAGGATCTGGACACCCTGTTCGGCGCCGGCTACGAACTGACCCCCATGAAGGATTTGTCCCAACCCGGTCAGTATGCCTGCAAAGAAGTCTGCACCATCATCGGTCCCTCCATGCGCTCCATTGAGAATGTGCGTATCCTGGGTCCCATCCGTAAGCAAAGTCAGGTTGAAATTTCCGTGACCGATTCCTTCGTTCTGAAGGTCAAGCCCCCCGTACGCGAGTCGGGTAAGCTTGCAGGTTCCGCCCCCGTCACTATTGTTGGTCCTAAAGGTATCGTAACCCTCAAGGAGGGGTGCATCATTGCTAATCGTCACATTCACATGAGCCCTGCTGATGGCGCTCGTTTCGGTGTGAAGGACGGCGACTACATCGACGTTGACGCTATGGACGGCACCAAGCGCACCCGCTGGTTCGACGTGCAGGTTCGCGTTCACGAGCAGTTCCGCCTCGAGATGCACGTGGACACCGACGATGCCAATGCAGTCGGCTATAAGAACGGTAGCAAAGTCACCATGGTCAAGAACTGATCAAGTAACATATAGGAGTACATCATGCTTAAAGGTAAAGTGGTGGGGAATATTGTCTCCACAAATAAGTTTGATGAGCTTCGAGGCTACAAATTCCTCGAAATTCAGCTGATTGAAAACAAGGAACTGACCGATAAATACATCATCGCCGTGGATCGCTCTATCAGTGCCGGCATCGGCGAGGAAGTGCTGATCGTCACAGGCTCCAGCGCACGTGTAGCCGTGGGAGATCTCAATTCCCCCGTAGACGCCGTAGTGGCAGGTATCATCGATAAAATTCAAAACTAATCCCAACTGATCCAACCAAATCTTTTACATAAAAGGTGTTTCTTATGTCCGATTTAAAACAACTTTTAAAGGATAACGGTGTCGTCGGTGCAGGTGGCGCAGGCTTCCCGTCCTACAGCAAACTGGCTGAGGGAGCCTCTATTTTGCTGGTCAACGCCGTTGAATGCGAGCCGTTGCTATACACCAGCTACACCCTGCTACAGAACCGTATCCGTGACATTGTCATTGGTATGCGTGCCGTCATGGAGTACGCCAAGATTCCCGTGGGTCTCATCGCCGTCAAGGGCTACCGCGCGGAGAAGCTGGGCTACAAAGATGGGCAGGAGCTTGCCGAGGGTGTACGTATCAAATACGTTCCCAACGTCTATCCCATGGGTGACGAGATTAACCTGATCTATACTGCCACAGGTCGTTTGATTAAGCCCGGGCAGCTTCCCATCACACGCGGTGTTATCGTCTACAACACCGAGACCATGCACAACATCGGTCTGGTGACCCAGTTCCGTCAGCCCGTGACCAAGACTTACCTTACGCTGTCCGGTGACGTTCCCGAGGCATTCTGTGTCAAGGTACCTCTCGGTATGAGGATCATCGAGGTTCTGGAAACCTTGAAGGTTCAAGTGCCAGACACCCACGTGGTTATCGACGGCGGTCCCTCCATGGGTACCATTGTCAATCCTTACGTAGATGTGGTCAAGAAGCCCACCTCGGGACTTCTGATCCTGCCCAAAACCATCCCCGCCGTACGTAACAAGCTCCGCACGGTTGATGAGAATTTCCGTATGGCGGCATCTGTCTGCTGTCAATGCACCCGCTGTACCGATCTTTGCCCTCGTCACCTTCTGGGTTATCCTTTGGAGCCTCACAAGATGGTACGTTCCACGTTAAGTGCTGCCCAAGCTGACCCCGAGTTAATCAAAACCGCGACGCTTTGCTGTGGCTGTGACATCTGCGGAACGCTGGCCTGCTGTCAGGACATCTCCCCCATGCAGATCATCAAGCAATACAAGAACATTTTGGGCAAGAACAAAATGAAATACGTGGCAAGCCCTGATGACGAATTTACCGTTTCTCCCGAGCGAGATTACCGTATGATCAGCGCCGGCAAATGGAAGGAAGTTCTGGGCGTTGCCAAATACGATAAGTTCCCCCCCACCTATATTGACGAAAAGTTGAAGGCTAAGGAAGTGGAAGTCCCCATGGTCCAGCACATTGGTGCCCCCGCCATTCCCTGTGTAAAGGTTGGAGATTTTGTCAATGAAAATGACAAGATCGCAGAGGCTGCCGAAGGATTGTCTGTACCTCACTTTGCCCCCATCACAGGTAAGGTTACCTATGTGGACAACCAAAAAATCGTCATCCATGTTTAATTGAAAGAGCAGGTATATAGAAAATGTATCAGGCTATTGGTATTATTGAACTGAAAAGCATTGCCAAGGGTATCGAGGCCACTGACGCCGCATTGAAGAGTGCGGGCATCCGTTTGGTACAGGCGCACCCCTCTTGCCCCGGCAAGTATGAAATTATCCTGACCGGCGCTATCGCAGATGTGACTGCTGCTGTGGATCACGTCAAAGGACGATTCGATGACCGCATGATCGACTCTGCTGTAATCGGTCGAATTGATGAACAGGTTATCACCGCCCTGTTTGGCACGCAGGCAGGCGAGCGCAAGGGCTCCCTCGGTATCATCGAGGCTTACTCTGCTGCCTCCACCATTAAAGCAGCCGATATCGCCGTCAAGACCGCCAAGGTCGCCATCCACGAGCTGCGCTTGTCCCGCGGCATGGGCGGCAAAGGCATGGTGCTTGTCACGGGCGACGTGGGCGACGTGACTGCCGCAGTCGAGGCAGGCGCACAGCACGCCAAGGATCAGGGTCTTTTCTGCAACTCCGCCGTCATCCCCGCCCCCCACAAGGAGCTGTGGGAGCAACTATAAGGGGTACGGATTCTTGGGGCTCTGCCCCAAACCCCGCTCAAGGGACTTTTTGCAAAAAGTCCCTTGAGAATCCTCAAAAACCTTTAAAACAGGGATCATTTTCCCGATAATACTGTAAACCGATAGGTTTGCTTCCCCATTTACTTTGTCAACCCCGAAATTTTCGTAAATATAGATAGATAATAGATAAGAGAGGGTCAATCCATGTCCGAGATCAAGTTCGTCATTGAAAAAAGCCCCCGTATTGCCAAGCTCATCGCCGATCTCTATGCCAACATGCCCGAGATCGAGGCTGACCGCGCCGAGCTTGTCACCGAAAGCTATAAGCAGACCGAGCATCTGCCCATCATCAAGCGCCGCTCGGCTGCATTCCGTCACATTTTGGAGAACATTCCGATCGTCATCCGTCCCGGTGAGTTGATCGTTGGTTCCAGCTCCATCGCTCCCCGCGGTTGCCAAACCTTCCCCGAATTCTCCTTCGAGTGGCTCCCTCCCGAGTATGAGACCATCGCCACCCGTGAGGCCGATCCCTTCTACATTTCTCCCGACACCATCCGCCGTTTGGAGGCTGTTCATCCTTATTGGAAGGGCAAGACTGTCAGTGATCTCGCCGCTGCCAACATGGATCCCGAGGTATTGGATGTCTTTATGAACCACGGCATCTTCACCGTCGGCAACTATTTTTACAACGGTGTTGGTCACGTTAACGTCAACTACGAGCGCGTCATCAATCAGGGCTTGGAGTCCTACATTGAGGAATGCAAGGCAGAACTTGCCAAGCTGACTCGAGGTCAGGGCGACTACGCCACTCGCCGTAACTTCCTGGAAGCTGTCATTGAGAGCTGCGAGGGCGTCATCACCTATGCCCGCCGCTATTCCGACCTCGCACTCCATGAAGCCGCCGAATGCACCGATTCCGTCCGCAAGGCCGAGCTGCTGACCATCGCCGAGGCATGCGACCACGTGCCCGCCAAGCCCGCCCGCTCCTTCCACGAAGCCTGCCAGGGCTTCTGGTTCATCCAGCAGCTCATGCAGATGGAGTCCTCGGGTCACTCCATCTCCCCCGGTCGCTTCGATCAGTATATGTACCCCTTCTTCAAGGCTGATCTGGATGCCGGTAAGATCACCTACGAAGCCGCACAGGAGCTGCTCGACTGCATCTGGGTCAAGCTCAACGATCTGAACAAGGTTCGTGATGCCGCCTCCGCCGAGGGCTTTGCCGGTTACGGTTTGTTCCAGAACCTCATCGTGGGCGGTCAGGACGAGTATGGTCTCGATGCCACCAACGATCTGTCCTATATGTGCATGGAGGCACAGATGCATGTGCGTCTCCCTCAGCCCTCCCTGTCCATCCGTGTTTGGAACGGTTCTCCCCACTCCCTGCTCATTAAGGCCGCTGCCGTCACCCGCGAGGGTATGGGCGTGCCCGCCTTCTACAACGACGAAGTCATCATCCCCTCCATGATGTCCCGTGGCTACACCCTTGAGGACGCTCGCGGTTACTGCATCATCGGTTGCGTAGAACCCTCCGCCTGCCACAAGACCGACGGCTGGCACGACGCCGCCTTCTTCAATATGGTTCGTCCTCTGGAGCTTGTCTTCTCCTCGGGTATGGACAAGGGCGAGCAGATCGGTCCCAAGACCATGGATGTTCTGGAGATGACCTCTTTTGAGGAATTCTATGACGCTTACAAGGCGCAGCAGGAGTTCTTCATCGAGATGATGGCTCAGGCTGACAATGCCGTAGATGCCGCTCATGCCGTCCGTTGCCCCCTGCCCTTCGAATCCTGCCTGATTGATGACTGCATCGCCAATGGCAAGAGCGTACAGGAGGGTGGTTGTCACTACAATTTCACCGGCCCCCAGGGCTTCGGTATCGCCAACGTGGCAGACTCTTTGGCTGTCATGCGCAAGCTGGTCTTTGAGGACGGCGTCATCACCATGGCTGAGATGAAACAGGCTTTGGCTGATAACTTTGGCAAGGGTGCTACACCCAAACGTGCTTTGGAATTGACTACCGAGGCTGCTAAGATGCTGGATGCCGACGGCATAGACGTCAACGAAGCACTGATCAAGGCGCTCTACGACAGCTTCCGCACTGCCGCCACCATTTCTTCCGAAAAGAAGGCTCGTTACGACGAGATGCTGAAGATGATCGCAGACGTCCCCAAGTACGGTAACGACCTGCGCGAGGTTGATCTCTTCGCTCGCGAGGTAGGTCAGACTTACACTAAGCCTCTTCTGCAACATACCAACCCCCGCGGCGGTATGTTCCACGCAGGTCTGTATCCTGTTTCCGCCAACGTGCCGCTGGGTCATCAGGCAGGAGCTTCCCCTGACGGCCGTCTCTCCAACACCCCCATCGCCGACGGTGTCGGTCCCATGTCGGGTCGCGACATCAAAGGTCCGACGGCTACCGCCAACTCGGTGTCCCGCCTCGACCTGGGCGATGCATCCAACGGTACACTCCTGAACCAGAAGTTCCATCCCTCTGCCCTCGCCGGCGAGATGGGTCTTGAGAAGTTTGTGGCTTACCTCCGCGGCTTCTTCGATCAGAAGGGTATGCACGTCCAGTACAACGTCATCTCCCGAGAGACTTTGCTGGACGCTCAGGCTCATCCTGAAAACTACAAAACTTTGGTGGTCCGCGTGGCAGGCTATTCCGCCCTCTTCACCACCCTCTCCCGCTCCCTCCAGGACGACATCATCAGCCGTACCGAGCAATCCAGTCTGTAACAAGGGGCGTTGCCCCTTGACCCCACCCTGAACCCTTCTTGAAAGAAGGGTTCAGGACTCCCAAGAACTTTCAAAACAAATATTATTTCTTTTCACTATAATCCTTTTCCCCATAACTCAATCCTTTTTTAAAGGTTTTAGGAAGTCCTGAAACCCTTTTGCAAAAGGGTTTCAGGCGGGGTTTGGGGCAGAGCCCCGAGAAAGGACCCTACATGGCAAATTACTACGACCGCGTTGGTCGCATTTTTGATATTCAGCGCTTCTCCATCCACGACGGGCCGGGCATCCGCACCATCGTGTTTCTGAAGGGGTGCTACCTGCGGTGCCGCTGGTGCTGCAATCCCGAGTCCCAAGAGTATAAGTTTCAAGAGCTGACCATGAACGGCACCACCAAGACGGTGGGGCAGGACATATCCGTCCGTGATCTCATGGAGGAGCTTGTCAAGGACGAGGTGTACTACCGCCGTTCTGGGGGTGGCATCACTCTGTCGGGTGGCGAGGCGATGGCTCAACCCGAGTTTGCCGAGGCGATTTTCCGTGCCTGTCACGATCGGGGCTTCAGCACAGCCATCGAGACCACAGCCTTCGCCGAGCGTGAGGTGGTGGCTCGTCTGATTCCCCATATTGACCACGTCATGATGGATATCAAGCACATGGACTCCGCCAAGCACAAGGAGTACACGGGCCAGCCCAACGAAAAGATTTTGGACAATGCCCGCTGGATCGCCGAGAACGCCAACCATCTGGTGATACGCGTCCCTGTGATTCCCGGATTTAACGACACCCCCGAAGAGATCGCCGCCATCGCGCGGTTCGCCGAGTCTTTGCCCAACGTCCACGAGTTGCATCTGCTTCCCTACCACAGACTGGGCACCGACAAGTACACGGGACTGGGCAGGGAGTACACCCTCTCCCACATTACCCCTCCCACCGCCGCTCATATGAAGATGCTGAAGGAGACCGCTGAGCGGGAATCCGAGCGTCTGACCTGCCATCTGCGTGTGCAGATTGGCGGATAAAAAACGAAAGAACGCCAAAGGGAAACTTCTTGAAAGAAGCTTCCCTCTGGACTCCCTTCAAGAACTTTCAAAGCAGTATGTGGCAACAAGCCCGAAAGGAAACGCTGATCCGAGCCATCCTCGGTCTTCCTTTCCCAAACCCTAAGGAGCATATCAAATGAAAGAACTGGAAATGCACGATAAAATGAGGATCGTACAGGAATTGGTACCCGGGCGGCAGATCACCCTGCTCCACGTCATCGCCAATCCTGATCCTATCCTCTATCAGAAATTGGGTCTTGACCCAAAGCTGGACTACTCCCACGCCGCCATCGGCGTGTTGACCGTCAGCCCCGCCGAGACCGCTGTCATCACCGCCGATATTGCCATGAAGTCCGCCAACATTGATCTGGGCTTCGTGGATCGCTTCTCGGGCACCCTTATCATCACAGGGCGTGTCTCCGAGGTAGATTCCGCCTTCACCGCCATCGGCGACTACTTCCGCGACACCCTGAAGTTCACGGTCTGCGAGAAGACGAGAACGTAAGAGAGCGACGCGGAACCCTTCTTGAAAGAAGGGTTCCGTACCTCCCAAGAACTTTCAAAACATATCTCATAATACTTTTTGTATAGTTTTTTGAGGATTTTCAAGGAAGTTTTTGCAAAAAGTTCCTTGAGTGGGGTATGGGGCAACACCCCATAAAGAAATATGAAAAAACTCATACTCATGGGTCGCGTGGCAGCAGGTAAAACCACCCTAACGCAGGCGTTGAGGGGAGAACAAGTCCACTACTGCAAGACCCAATACATCAACTATCACAACACCATCATCGACACCCCCGGAGAGTACACCGAGGTTGCCAAATTGGGCGCAGCGCTGGCATTGTACGCCTATGAAGCAGACATTGTGGGTCTGGTCATCGGCGCGGACGAGCCCTTTTGCGTTTTCCCACCCAACTGCACCTGCATGGTCAACCGTGAGGTCATCGGCATCATTTCGGGCATTGACCGCGACCGTGCCAATATCGAACAAGCCGAACGATGGTTGAGGCTCTGTGGATGCGAGAGGATCTTCCCTTGCAGTTCCTATACGGGCGAGGGTCTGGAGGATATCATCGACTACCTCCGAGAGCCCACCGACGCCCCCGACGCATTGCCAACATAAGGCGAGCAATAAACGGAATACGCCAGAAAAACCTTCTTGAAAGAAGGTTTCTCTGGACTCTTCAAAGAATTTTAAATAATCAAAATCAAATTGCCTTTTGAAAGGTTTTGGAAGTCCTGAAACCTTTTATCAAAAGGTTTCAGGTGGGGTGTGGGGCGAAGTCCCATCGTCATCTCTCAAAGGAGGCAACATGGCTCAAACCAAAATCATTTGCTTCGCCAACAACAAAGGCGGAAGCGGCAAGTCCACCACCTGCGCCAACGTGGGCTACAGCATGGTCACCGAAGGTAAGAAGGTTCTGCTCATCGACGGTGATATGCAAATGAATCTAACGCTGTCCTATTTTGACGAGGACGCGGCCTTGAGCTTTGCCGAAAGTGGCGAGAATCTCTATACCGCCATCAAGGGACAGAAAGAATTGACTCCTTATATCCGCCATACGGCGTATGAAGGGCTGGATCTGATTCCCTCCTCCACCCTCATGAGCGGCATTGAGGTAGATCTCTTTACCATGTGGCAGAGAGAATTTATCTTGAAGCAAGGTCTTGCCAAGATCAAAGATGCCGGCACTTATGACTATATCCTCATTGACGCGCCTCCCACCTTGGGTTGTTGGGTCATGAACATCATGTGTGCTTCAGACTACCTCATTATCCCTGTGGAGGCATCCCCTTGGGGTCTGTTCGGTATCGCCAACCTCTTCGAGTTCTATGAAAAACTACAGAGACTGGCGCCTGAGCTCTCCATCATGGGCATCGTGGTCACCAAAGCCAACGAACGAAAGAACCAATTCAAGCAGGCGATGGAGGTGCTGGGATCACTCGACAACGTCCGCCTGTTTGAAAACTATATCCGCATTGACTCCACCATTGAATGGTCCCAGGAAAACAGTCTGCCCGTCATGGCTTACAAAAAATCCAGCCGTGCCGCCCAGGAATATCTTGAACTCGCCAAGGAGGTTATGAATTATGCCCATCGGTAAGGACAGCATCCAAAAAAGAGTCGCCAAGGTCACCGAAACCGTACCTGCTGAAGAAGTAAAGGCGGAGGTCGTCCTCACAGAAAAAAACGCCGCGCCCCGCAAACGCACTGCGTCCTCTACGCCCAAGAGTACCTCCGCGGGTGTCAAGAAGACCACCTCTACCGGTACAAAGAAAACCACTACCGCAAAGAAGCCCACTCCCAAGGTTGAGGCTCCTGTGGTTGAGACTCCCGTAGCGGAGACTCCCGCGGTAGATACCGCCGTGTTGGCGAACGTCTCTCCCGAGACTGTCGCCGCCGTTATCGGTCACGACGAGAAGAAGCCCTCGGATAAAGTAAAGATCGGGCAGAAGATGCCGACGTATTTGCTGTAATTCTCATAGAAAATCCGCCCAGCGACTGTGTAGCCGTTGGGCGGATGCTTTTATTCATATTGATCTCGGACACATTTCTTTCGCCTTTACTTATCCATCTGATACAGATAACTGAGCCGTCCCATGGGAAGTGACCGTCCCGTAACGTAGTAATCCATGATCTCGTCGGTGTCTGCCACGCCGTCAGCCACCTTGAAGTAGAAATCTCCGCCTCGATCCAGTCCCAGCACGGCACGTGGGATGCTGACCTGCATCACGTTCCCCTGCACCGTGTAGGCGGCTGTAGCCTCCAGCTTAGTACCGCTGTAGTCTGCGTTCAAGGTTTCGATGGTAGCGGTCTGACCGTCGCGGGAGCGGCCAATGACAAATTCATAGCTATCCCACCCCTTCATGGTGGGTGCGGAACCTGTGCCAATGAAGATGTTCATGCAGTTTTCGGCGTCGCTGACGATCATATCAGCCTCGGTCTTGATATAGAAATAGAGATTTTCGGCATCGTTGGTGACCCGCACCTCCAGGATATTGTTGGTCACGGCATCTTGTTTGTAATGCACAGAAGCGGCACCGCCCACGCTGTCGCGGAGACCGTTGTCGGTACCCACACGACGATAGATAGCGTTAACATCATCCCATTGGGTCGCCGCTCCGCTCACGTCGATGGTCTTTCGCATGGTGTCGGCGATCAGCCCGTCGGCAGGCTCATACTTGAACTGACGGATATAGGACATCATCTGGATGTAGTAGGCGTCCTCGTAACCGCCCTTCATGGGCTCGGCGTCACGGGAATACTCCATATCCACGTTATCGGTATAGGTGTATTCTCCTTCGTACCAGTTCTTCTGCGCGACCCACTCGTTCCAGCCCGTGATACACACGAATTTGGGATTACGCTTGAGCGCCACCTTCCATTGGGCATCAAAGAAAGTGCCTCTGTAGATATCTTCATGGACGTTGACCTTGTTTGTAACATCATAGCCCCGTCCCCAGTTCATCCAGCCTTCATGAGTCAGAGAGAAACTGAAAGGCACACCGGGATGGGTGGCAATGGATACGCTCATCATATCAGTGTTGAGGGGTTGGGGATACTGCCACTCGGTATACGGCCAACCGTTGTCCACCACAGGGTCCCAAGGCCAACGCACCTCGCGCATATAAAAGAAGTCTTGCAGCTTCTGAGGCAGATCACCCGGCTGATACGATGTATCTCCGCGGGTAGCCGCCTCCGCCATATCCTTTTCGGCGGTGGTATAGCCGATCATCATGGGCTTGCCGTCCACGCAATACCAGGATTCCTTGTATTTGTTCTTTGCATAAAAGGTGCCGTAAAGATTCTGAATGGTCTGAATAGAGCGGCTGTGGGTGATCCAGGTGATCTGGGGGGCGTCCCAGCCCTCGGCACGAAGCTCGCAGATCACCTTCATGATCTTTTCTGCCACGTTGGCATAGATCAAGGTGTTGGTAGCGTCAAACATGAGAAAATCCACACCCGCTAAGGTCAACATCTCAAGATGCTTGCGAATGATAAACTCGTCCGCGCTGTTATAGTACCCGTAGAGGGGCTCCTCCCACCAATGAAACTGCCCAGCGGGGCTGACCTTAGGATCGTCGGTATGAAAAAGCATTGCTTCTCCGTACTTTTCCAATATATCGGGAATATCATAAATCTCAGCCTGGTTATGCTGTCCTAACCACAGAAAATAGAAAATACCAACCTCTTTATCCGCTTTGCGGGCGGACACGGCAGGGATGCTGCGCCCGTACTCGTCAAAGCCCACCAGCATATTGACGTTATAGCCATCTCCATACATATCCATCACAGTCCTTTCCGGCATGGGAGCCTCAGTTGTTTCCTCTATAGGCGCTTCGGTGGTCACCTCGGTGGGCGCTTCCGTGGGGGGGGCGGTTACCGGGAGCGTGACATCGTCCTCACTCACCTCGGTGATCAGCCGAGTCTCTCCCTCGGTGACGGTTTCATCGGGCATTGGCGTACAGGCAACCGAGATCATCATCACAAGCACCACCGCAAGCAAAACAAGATATTTTCTCATAAAGGATGTCCTCCTTAGATGGCTTTATTTCATTATATCATTCCGACGGTGACGTGTCAAGAGGCGAAAGAAAAAGCAGCCCTTGGGACAGGGCTGCTTTTCAAAAATCAACATGAAACGGTAGAAGTTCCGGCAATTTCTCTTGCCACATACACACCGCTGGCGGAGGCGTGAGACAGAGAGTGGGTGATACCGCTGCCGTCACCGATCACGTACAGACCCTTGTGGGTGGTCTCCAGATGCTCGTTCACAGCCACCTCCATGTTGTAGAATTTGACTTCTACGCCATAAAGCAAGGTATCATCATTGGCAGTACCAGGGGCGATCTTATCCAACGCGTAAATCATTTCAATAATTCCGTCCAAAATGCGCTTGGGAAGCACAAGACTCAAATCACCGGGGGTAGCATTGAGTGTCGGGGTGATAAAAGCTTCATCAATACGGGATTGTGTGGATCGCTGACCTCGGATCAGATCACCGAATCTCTGCATGATGACGCCGCCGCCCAGCATATTGCTGAGCTTTGCGATAGATTCTCCATATCCGTTGGAATCCTTGAAAGGCTCGGAGAAATGCTTGGCCACCAGCAGGGCAAAGTTGGTGTTCTCAGTCTGCTTCTCGGGGTCCTCGTAGCTGTGTCCGTTCACCGTGATGATGCCATTGGTATTCTCGTTGACCACCGCCCCTCGAGGATTCATACAGAAGGTACGGACTCTGTCCTCGTACTTGGGGGTGCGATAGACGATCTTGCTTTCGTACAGCTCGTCGGTGATGTGGGAAAAGACCTCGGCGGGCAGCTCTACGCGCACACCAATGTCCACACGGTTGGACTTGGAGGGAATACCCATATCACGGCACACGGTTTCCATCCATTTACTGCCGCTTCGACCCACGGAAATGATGCATTGATCGCAAGTATATTCGCCCTCCTTGCAAGTGATCTTGTAGCCACCGTCCACGGCGGAGACGGATTCCACGGGCGTATCAAAATAGAAGGTTACCTTGTCCTTCAGTTCGTTGTAGAGATTTTCCAGCACAACGTAGTTGATGTCGGTGCCCAAATGACGAACAGAAGCATCCAGAAGGTGCAAATCATTCTGAACGCAGAGGGTCTTGAATTTCGTTCCTGCCGTGGAATACAGCTTCGTGCCTTCGCCGCCGTATGCCATATTGATATCATCCACGTACTTCATCAGATCCAACGCCTGCTTTTTGCCGATATACTCATACAGCGTACCGCCAAAATCGTTGGTGATGTTGTATTTGCCGTCAGAGAAAGCACCGGCACCGCCAAAACCACTCATGATGGAACAGCTCTTGCAACCAATGCAGGATTTGATCTTCACTCCATCGATAGGGCATTTGCGTTTATGTAAAGGGTGACCGGCTTCAAAAACAGCCACCTTCAGATCGGGATTTAAACGGGAAAGTTCGTATGCAGAAAAAATCCCTCCCGGACCCGCGCCAATGATAATTACGTGATAAGTCATAAAGGTTCCTCCTTTGAGATCGCGCTATTTCAATTATTATTATAACACACTTTTTTATAAAATGCAATAGCGAACGCAAATTCACAACCTTTGCTTTTTGTGTAGTGTACAAAAACACAGAACAATACTATGCCTTTTTGTTGATATTACCTGTTGAAAAACGCACCTTCCTATGCTATAATATGATCATGCATAATCATGCACATAATATTCATTTCAAGGAGAACAAACATGAAAAAGTTTTTAGCCGTACTGATGGCTATGGTTTTGGCGCTTTCCTGCATGGTCATCTTCTCTGCCTGCGGAGGCGATGCCGGTAAGACAGAAACCGAAGCTCCTACCAATGCCGCTACCAACGCAGGTACCACTGCCCCTGATGAAGGCGCGAAGCCCGTTTTGAAGATGGGTACCAACGCTTACTTCCAGCCCTACGAGTTCTACGAGGGTGATAAGATCGTTGGTATCGATGCCGAGATCGCCGCTGCTATCGCAGAGAAGCTGGGCATGACCCTGGAGATCCAGGACATGGAGTTTGACTCCATCCTGACCGCCGTCAAGGAGGGCTCCGTTGACTTCGGTATGGCCGGTATGACCATCACCGAGGATCGCCTCCTGGAGGTTGATTTCTCCATCAGCTACGCCAACGGCGTGCAGGCGATCATCGTCAAGGAAGATTCCCCCATCACCTCTGTGGACGACCTCTACGCTGAGGGTGCTTCCTACAAGGTAGGCGTTCAGCTGGGTACCACCGGTGACATCTACGCCACCGATGACTTCGGCGCTGACAACGTGACCACCTACAGCACCGGTAACGAGGCTGTGCTGGCTCTGACCGGCGGTTCCGTGGACTGCGTTATCATCGACAACGAGCCTGCTAAGGCTCTGGTTGCCGCTAACTCCGGTCTCAAGATCCTGGAGACCCAGTACGCCAATGAGGACTACGCCATCTGCGTCAAGAAGGGTAACTCCGAGCTGCTGGACAAGATCAACGCCGCTATCCTGGAGCTGACCGAGGACGGCACCATCGAAGGCA
Organism: Eubacteriales bacterium; assembly: GCA_045531965.1. Taxonomy (GTDB): domain Bacteria; phylum Bacillota; class Clostridia; order Oscillospirales; family CAG-272; genus CAMEON01. The sequence goes on along the minus strand of JAZSFA010000055.1, from coordinate 30,093 downwards.
TCGTAGCAAAGTACATCAAGTGATCTGACCCTCCGTCAGAGATCGAATGGGACGGGCAACCGTCCCATTCTTTCTAAGGTCATCTTTGAAAGCCCTTTTGCAGAAGATGTAAGAGAGCTTTCAAAGATGACCCCATTTCATAGGAAAGGATGCGAAAGCATGAACCATCTTGAAAGTCAAAAGAAAAAAAGGCGCATCATAAACTTTAGCATCGTCGCGCTGTGCGTGGTGATCCTTCTGGGTGTTGTTTTGGTAGATTTTGTCTCCAATAAACAGACTGATGCTACCCTGACCGCCGAGGACGCCCAGGTACAGATCGACGAGCTGATCGCGGGCTTGCCCACAGCCGTTGCCAAATGCTCCAAATACGTGGTGGAGAACACCCATATGCAGGTCTTGTCGGTGGAGCCCGGCGACGAGCGTAACTTCGTGGTCAAGGTCAAGTACGACACAGTGGACGTGGCCGCCATGTACGAGGCGCATAAGGACAAGATCTTTGAGACCGCCTGGAACTACGCCGAGGGCGTCAAGGCCGAGGGCAAGAAGGTCAACGCCACCATGATCCAGATCGAGGTGCAAAAATACATACTGGCTCAGCTTGAAAGCGGCACCTGGAAGACCAGCGGCGAGGTGGACGTATACTTTTACGACGTCCGAGAAGAAACGCTGGAGATGTACCTCTCCGACGATGCGCTGAACCACCTGCTGGGCGGCTATATTGCCGTCAAGGACGACATCAAGGCTACCACCGAGATCACCGTAGACGGTAAAACCATCTCCATCGCATCGGATAACACCTTCCGAAACGGCATCAACCAATGCTTTGGCCTGGACAACTACGATGCCAGTATTCCCGATACTTCTTCCCCGCTTCAGCAAAAATGGAACGCTATTAAAAACGATTTTCACAAAAACTTTATCGAAGATAACCGCTGGCTATATCTGGTGGAAGGTGTTGGCAACACCTTAGCTCTGACGGGGTTGTCCCTGCTCTTAGGTATTGTTTTGGGTCTGCTCACCGCCATCACTCGTGTAGTTCACGAAAAAACCGACAAGCTCTATTATCTCGATAAGATCGCCAAGCTCTATGTCTCCATCATCCGCGGCACGCCTCTGATGGTTCAGCTGCTCATCATTTACTTCGTCATGCTCTTGCCCATCGGCATCGAGAAATTCCCTGCGGCGGTGCTGTGCTTCGGCCTCAACAGCGGTGCCTACGTCTCCGAGATCATCCGCGGCGGTATCATGTCGGTGGATGCGGGACAGACCGAGGCGGGTCGCTCCCTTGGCTTCGGCTACGGTGCCACCATGTTCCACATCGTTATGCCCCAGGCCTTCAAGGCCGTCCTACCTGCCCTCTGCAACGAGTTCATCACGCTGCTCAAGGAGACCTCCGTGGCCTTCTACATCGGCGTAGCCGACTTGACGCGGGCGGGTATCAAGATCCGTTCCATCACCTATAGCAACTTTATGCCCCTGGTGGCGGTTGCGCTCGTTTATTTGTTCCTGGTTTTGATCCTCACCAAGCTGGTGGGTATTCTCGAAAGGAGGCTGCGCAAGAGTGAACGCTGATAACGTACTGGTCAAGGTCACAGACCTGAAAAAGCATTATAACGACGGCGCGGTTCATGCTTTGGACGGTGTTTCCATGAACATCAGCCGCGGCGAGGTAGTGGTCATCATCGGTCCCTCGGGCAGCGGCAAGTCCACCTTCCTGCGCTCCCTGAACCTTTTGGAGGAACCTACGGGAGGCGAAATCCTGGTGGGCGGCGTCAACCTCATGGACAAAAAGACCAACATCAATCTGCACCGACAGAAGATGGGCATGGTTTTCCAGCACTTCAATTTGTTCCCTCACATGACCATCCTCCGCAATATGACCATCGCGCCCATGAAGCTCCTCAAAAAATCCAAAGAGGCGGCTGAGGGGAAGGCCATGGAGCTTTTGCAGATGGTAGGACTCAAGGATCGTGCCCTGGCTTATCCCAGCCAGCTGTCGGGTGGACAAAAGCAAAGAGTGGCCATCGTCCGCGCTCTGTGCATGGAGCCTGAGATCATGCTTTTCGACGAGCCCACCTCCGCCCTCGACCCCGAAATGGTAGGTGAGGTGCTGGAGGTCATGAAAAAGCTGGCACACGATGGCATGACCATGGTGGTCGTGACCCATGAGATGGGTTTTGCCCGAGAGGTTGGCTCCCGTGTGGTCTTCATGGATGGCGGTCAGATCATTGAAGAAGGCACCCCCAATGAGATTTTTAATCATCCCAAATCGGACAGATTGCAAGGCTTTCTTGCCAAAGTGCTGTAATAGAGCATAGAAAAGGAGAAAAGGCATGAATAAGCTGGTCATGGTCATCAATGGACGCGGCGGCGTGGGCAAGGATGCCCTGTGCGACGCGCTGACAAAGCAATTCCAAGTGATCAATAAGTCCTCCGTCGACCCCATCAAGGAGATCGCTTCCAGTTACGGCTGGCAGGGAGAAAAGACCCCAAAGGCACGGAAGTTTTTGGCGGATCTCAAGCAAGTGTTTGTTGAGTACAACGATTTGCCTACCACCTATTTACTGGCGCAATACGAGGCATTCATGGAAAGTGATGCACAGATCTTCTGTGCCCACATCCGCGAAAGCGCAGAAATCGATAAATTCATCTCACGAATTCCCACAAAGCGCATCACCATACTGATCCGCCGCCCCGATCCCAACGGTGTAGCGCCTTACGGTAATGCCGCCGACGATCAGGTGGAAAGCTACGCCTATGACTACGTCTTTGAAAACGTTCTTCCCTTGGAAGAAAGCGGCACAGCGTTTTGTCAGCTGATCGAAAGCATTCTGAACGGACATTGAACCAAAAAACAGATAAAGAACGGATATTTTTCGGAATATCCGTTCTTTTTTATGAAAGAAGGATTTCCCTCTTGCATAATTTTCTAAATTATGATACAATAAAAAGAGATTTTCAAAGGACGGTGTTCACCATGGCAAAAGCTGAAAAGAAAATGATTCTGCCTCCCGTATCCGACTTTCTGCCCGTCAACCGCTCGGGTATGGAGGAACGCGGTTGGGATCGCCCTGATTTTGTGTATGTGACGGGTGACGCCTACGTAGATCACCCTTCCTTCGGTGTGTCCATCATTTCCCGCGTGCTGGAGGATGCTGGCTTCCGCGTCGCTATCCTTGCTCAACCCGATTATAAGAGTGCCGATGCCTTCCGCGAGTTTGGCAAGCCCCGGCTTGGCTTTCTCGTGACAGCGGGCAACATCGACTCCATGGTGGCACATTACACCGCCTCCAAGAAGCGCCGTTCCTACGACTACTATTCCGCGGGCGGTCAGATGGGCAAGCGCCCTGATCGCGCGGTCATTGTCTACTGCAACCGTATTCGCGAGGCGTACGGTGACGTGCCCATCATTTTGGGCGGCTTGGAAGCTTCTCTCCGCCGCTTCGCCCATTATGACTATTGGGACAATAAGGTACGCCGTTCGGTCCTCGTGGACAGCCGCGCCGATATTCTGACCTACGGCATGGGTGAGAATATTCTGCTTCGTCTCGCGTCTCTCCTTGACCGAGGCATCCCCATCCGCAAGATTCGCGACGTGCGAGGCACGGTCTATCTTTGCAAGCCCGAAGAGCCTGTCCACTACCCCGTGGCGGCCACCTTTGATTATAACGTGCTGAAGGAAAATAAAAAAGCTTACGCCGAGGCCTTCGGGGTGCAGTATAAAAACCAGGATGCCATCAGCGGCAAGGCGATTTGCGAGCTATACGACAACAAGATGCTGGTGCAGAATCCTCCCATGCCCCCCTTGGAGCGGGAGGAGTTGGATCACGTCTACAGTTTGCCTTACGCCCGTACCTACCATCCTATGTATGAGACCGAGGGCGGTGTTCCCGCCATCGAGGAGGTCAGATTCTCCTTGACCCACAACCGAGGCTGCTTTGGCGCCTGCAATTTCTGCGCTTTGGCCTTCCATCAGGGACGCACAGTGCGCTCTCGCAGCATTGAATCCGTAGTAGCCGAAGCAAAGCTCATCACCGAGATGCCCGATTTTAAGGGCTACATCCACGACGTTGGCGGTCCTACCGCTAATTTCCGTCACCCCGCCTGTGAAAAACAGCTAAAGGACGGTGTGTGCACCGGCAGAAAATGCCTCGCACCCAAACCTTGTCCCAATCTGATCGCCGATCACAGCGAATACGTTGAACTCTTGAAGCAGATCGAGGCGCTCCCCAAGGTCAAGAAAGTATTCATTCGTTCAGGCATCCGCTTTGATTATCTTTTGGCAGATCCCGACGACGCTTTTTTCAAAAAGCTGGTGAAGGATCACGTGTCGGGTCAGCTCAAAGTCGCCCCCGAGCATTGCTCCTCCCCCGTGCTCAAATGCATGGGCAAGCCTGATTTCTCTGTATACCGTGACTTCCGCAAGAAATATTTCGAGCTTTCCGAGGCTTGCGGCAAAGAGCAATATCTGGTGCCTTATCTCATGTCCAGCCACCCCGGTTCTACGATGAATGATGCCATCAATTTGGCACTTTGCCTTAAACGGGATCACTACGCCCCCGAGCAAGTGCAAGACTACTACCCCACCCCCGGCACAGCCTCTACCGTCATGTTTTACACAGGCATCAATCCGCTGGACATGAAGCCTGTCTACGTTGCCACCGATTACCATGAAAAGCAACTGCAACGTGCCCTGCTACAGTACAACCGCCCTCAGAACCACGACATGGTACGTGAAGCGCTTCGAAAAGCAGGGAGAGAGGACCTCATCGGGTACGGTCCCGATTGTCTCGTGCCGCCTTCCAAAGACGGTGCGCTTTCTCCGTCCCACGGAAAGAAAACCTCACCTCCTTCGGGTCGCACCGGCAAAGCGCGAAATCAAACGTTAAAGGATACCCGAGGATCCCGTACCGTCTCCAAAGGAAGACCCACGGGCAAGAACCATCCTCATACACAATCTAAAGCGTCCCCCGTAGACAAAACCACATCCAAACGTACCCCAATCAAACGACAGAAATAACGAAAGGAGCCCCATGAAGGATATCATCAAGGAACCCGATTTTCGCCGCGACCTGAAAAACACACCCGCCATGGGGTATCTTTTCTTTGGTGAAGAGGACTATCTGAAAGCCAACGCGCTTCGGATGGCACGCAAGGTCATATGCGGAGACGACGAAGAACTGACGTATTTCAACGACATTCGCTTGGGCGGTGCGGATTTCACCCCTGATAAACTTTTGGATGCCATGGTCACCCCCCCCATGGGCAGTGACCGCAAGGTCATCACCGTCACAGGGCTGAACTTCAATACCTTGCGTGCAGGAGACATGGATCGACTGACCGAGGCGCTGTCCGAGTTGGAAAACTATCCCTTTAATTTGCTGATCCTGTCGGCGGACTCCGACTGTCTAGACAGCGGAACCTTACCCAAGCGCCCCTCCAAGCTACTTACCGAGCTTGGAGAACATCTGATCCCTGTCTACTTCGAAAAAAACACGCCTGCCAAGTTGGCTGGTTGGGTGCAAAAGCATTACCTGCACCACGGAGTTCAAGCATCGCCCGATCTTTGCCACCTGACTGTCACGTACTGCGGTCGAGATATGTACGTGCTGGCAAGCGAGATCGAGAAAGTAGCTTTTTACATCCTGTCTCACGGTCGGAACACGCTAACCGAAACCGACATCAAAACCGCCGCTATCCCCGCAGTGGAATATGATGCGTTTGCCTTTACCAACGCCATTATGGAACGCCGCCGCGGTGACGCCTTAGACATCCTGCAAGATCTAAAATTCCGCCGGGTAGAGCCCATCTTCATCCTCTCAGAAGTCTCGCGCGTGGTTTGCGATCTGTCCATGGTAGGGGCGCTGAATGCCTCGGGACAGACTGCGGCGGAAATCTCAGCGGCACTCAAGATCCACGAATATCGCGTAGGGCTTTACCTCCGTCAAACCCGACAGATTTCCCCGGAAAGACTGCGCGCTACCGTTGCTGCCTGCAAGGAGGCAGACCGCGCCATCAAGCTGTCGGGCGCCGGCTATGGCATTATAGAAAAACTGATCTGCGCGTTATCATAACATTAAAGAGGCTGTTTTCAGGCGCTCCGAGGGCATGGACAGCCTCTTTTGAATAATAACGGAAGTTTTCGACCAAGAATCATCTCACGGTTTACGGTGCTTCCCCTTCGGAATCCCAAAAACACGACGCAAAAACGGAGCAAGAAATCCCGGAGAGCGAATCAATACAATTTTCATGATCATACCTGCCTTTCGGATGGTTTCAATGCAGTTTATGCACACTTTATGAAGATGGTGCAAACCATCTGAAAAGGCACCCAAAGTTTTCCACAGGCCTTTTTGTCACATTGTCTCAAAAAAGCTCGACGACATAAGGTTTTTCCACTTTTCCACAGTCGTGCCTGTGGAAAAGTCACAGATTTGCGGGAAAAGTTGGTGAGCAAAGAAGCTTGAGATTCAATGTTGCACAAATTGTCGATATTAGGTTTGTGCAAATGTAACAATTCGCTTTTTCAAAGTAATAAAACTTTGGAGAATTTACCGCTTGTTTTCCCCCTAAAACGGGTGTATAATGATGGCGTCCAAAAGAAAAAACAACGTCGGCGGCAGGGAGAGGACCCCCTGACCTTGGAGAAACCGACGCGTCGGGTCTATCCGACAGAAAGGAGGAAAGCATGAAGTCTTTCTACATTAAGCTCAAAGAAATCAATGACGTTTACACCCTGGTCAACACGTTGGTGGCATACGAGGGCGAGGTCGATCTGGAATCGGGTCGTTACAAGGTGGACGGTAAGTCCCTGCTGGGCATTTTCAGCCTTGATCTGCGTAAGCCTGTAAAGTTGACCTACCATAGCGACAATGCCGACAAGCTGATGGAAGCGCTCAAGTCTTTCATCGTCGATGCTCCCGAAGCATGATTTCACCGCGAAAGCGGTTACATAACAGATTATTCATCCCCTTCTGAAAAGAAGGGGATTTTTTTCTGTTTCTTTACATTTTATGAAATCGCAAGTCATAAAAAAGCGTTATAGTAAGTAGAGAAGCATCACAAAAAGGAGGTGATCCTATGCGCGACAACGAGATCATTGAACTGTATTTTGCCCGTGATGAGCAAGCTATTGTCGAAACCGACAAAACTTATGGGAAATATTGTAAAAGCATCGCCATGCAGATTCTTGGCAATCCGTCGGATGCGGAGGAATGCACCAACGATACGTGGCTGAGCGCATGGAAAAGCATCCCACCCAAGCGCCCCAATCCCTTGAAAATATTCCTCGGTAAGATCACCCGAAATATCGCCATCTCCCGCTACCGCGCAAATCACCGACAGAAACGAGCGCATATTGAGATCGCCCTGTCGGAGTTGGAGGACTGCGTCCCTATGCCCGAGGAAAGCACCGCCGAGCTTCGTTTTCTGCTGGACAGCTTTCTCGGCACCTTGGAAGATACCGAGCGCCGGCTGTTCGTTGGTCGCTACTGGTATGCCTACACCCCCGAGACCTTAGCAAAAGCCTACGGCATATCCCGCAACGCCGTCAATCTCCGCTTGATGCGTACCCGCGAAAAGCTGAAGAACTATCTGGAAAAGGAGGGCTACTCTCTATGAAGGGCATCACTATTTTTGAGACCTTGACCGACATTCGGGAGGATTACATCCGCGACGCAGAGCTGGACACTTGCTTCTTGACGGCACCCGTCCGCAAAAGAGAGCGCGGTCTTTCCGCTTTCAGCCGCTTCATGAGCAGCGGCTGGGGCGTTGCCATCATCTGCGCTTTGGTGGCAGTGAGTGTGATGGGCGGTATCATTTGGGCGGGGTTCAACGCGGGGGACGTGCCGCCTGGGTATAACGACGCCATCACGGGCGAGGTCTACCTCACGGCGGGCTTGCAATCCGTGGAACCCGAGGCCTTCTTTGGATACAGCGAGGTGCATAAAGGCAACCAGAGCGCCATGTCCTGCGGGGCGGGCTTTTACGGCGAGTTCACCGTGTCCCCTGTGCCGACCCTGACCTATACGGATGATCTGCGGTTGCATATGCCCAAAAACTACACGTTGGAGGCGGTCTACGTATACGATCCCGAAGCACCGACAGAGGCGATATATACCTTTGAATCTGTCGGTGATTTGAAAACCTTAACGGCAGGGAGCTATTACGTTGCCCTGCGGATCACCCACACCGAGGGCAAGAATGAATACGGCTATGATTATGCTTTTTGCCTGAATGTAAACATTGACGAGACCGAAACGCCTATCGCTCTTGACCTCTCCTTCTGCGAGTTTGCGTTGGGACATCGCCTCCATGTAAAATTTCACCCCGATGGTCACCTGTGGATACTGATCGGACAGCTTGATGCCATCCATGAAATCTACAAGGGTACCTATGTGTTGGGGGAAGGGCATATCATCATTGATTGCCCCATGGGTGCCAATTATTTCGGAATAAACCTACACGGCACTCATACATTTGAGGAAAACGGGGAAAACGTCAGGATCGGGGAACTGACCGTCCCAACAGAAAGCAACGATACCACCTGCCCTGCGGTATTTGTGCCTTTGGTCATGGCATATTTTGATACATATAACGCGTCCGTCCCGGGATACCGTCAAGACCAACCCGAAGGCTATGCGGTGATGGACATGGACGGGGACGGCACAAAAGAGGTCATTGTCAAGCTGGCTTGGGATCAAAAAAGCGCGCATGACCGTTCGGTGGTTTTCTTCATCGACTATGATGCCGAAAAGATCCTGGAGCATACCGAGATATCCTACAATCATTTATACGTGGACGGCTCCTTCAGCTACACCCTTGACCGCACAGGGCCCTCCTACGGCGTTGACAAACTGGTGGCTACGGAAACGGGATACGAAGCGCAGATCCTGTGGCGCAGCTGCAACGACGGCTCCGAGAACGCTGCATATTACATCGGTGATCGCAAGGTTACAAAGGAAGAATTGGATGCCTATACCGCTGAGATCGAATGTGAGAAGGTCACGTGGAACGACTGCACTTGGGAGATCAGCAGGCTTGAAACGGATTTCTATGAGGAAACCGAGGATGGTAAGGGTTAGACCGTCGAGCCTTTGACAGAAGGAAGGATAGGGGTGTGAATTGTTATTTAGCGAAGAAGGCACGATGAAAGGCTCTCCCTCTGGGAGAGCTCCCGCCCAGCTCTGCGGCGGGCGACCGGGGGAGTTAGTCACATAAACAATAGTTTATCTTTCTAACACCTGCCTCTTTTCGCGATTTTGCGAAAAGAGGCGATTTTTTATAAAAATATTTACACCGCACATAATATGAGGCCATCTTTTTGCGTTATAGTAGACAGAGGGACACGCCTGTGTCCCTCTCCCAAAAAGGAGGACGAACCATGAACGACCGCGACCAAGAGATTATTGAGCTCTACTTTGCCCGCGACGAGGAGGCCATCCGCGCCACCGACAGGCAGTACGGAGGATTCTGCACATCTCTTGCCATGAACATTTTACACAGCAAGCCCGATGCCGAGGAATGTGTCAGCGACACCTATATAAAAGTGTGGCAGACCATCCCGCCCAAGCGGCCGCCGTCCCTGAAACCCTACCTCGCCCACATCACGCGGAATTTTGCCATTTCAAGGTACAGAAAGCGCCACGCCAAGCGGCGGGATGAAGGATTGGAGATTCCTCTGTCCGAGTTGGAGGAATGTCTTCCTGCCACGGAGCAGGACACGGATCTGAAATACATCATCAACGACTTTGTGGCGAGCCTGCCCGAGCTTGACCGCAAGTTATTCGTGGGACGGTATTTTTATGCTTATGATCTATCCGTACTCTCCAAAGCATACGGCATGGCACCCAACACCATCGCTCAAAGGTTGTACCGTATGAGAGAGAAATTACGCGTCAAATTGAAGAAAGGGGGATTTTCAGTATGACAAACAACATGACAAGCCTGGATCTGTTTGAACAATTCGACGGACTGAACGACCTCTTTGTTGCCGAGGCCGAGATTCCCGAAGCCCACAAATCTGTGGCGATATTGCCTGCGCCGAGACAAAAGAGACGATTCGCACAATTCATCAACAGTAGCTGGGGGGTTGCCATCATCTGCGCTTTGGTGGCAGTGAGTGTGATGGGCGGCATCATCTGGGCAGGTAATCGTCCGGTCTCCCCGCCACCTGTAGGTAGCGCTCTTACCGAAGACCTGACCTTTGAGCAGGAAGTCTTGGAGGACATCGATCCGCCCGCCGCCGAGGTTGCCGCCAAGGCGCCCCGCTTCGGGTGGGAAAAGTCGGTCAAATCTGTGGAAACCACGGCGTTTTATAGTCCCGTGACCTACAACATGTTGGAAATTGGAGAGTACCATGTCACCGAGATTAGTCTCGCAACCCGTGAGGATAACACCCGAACTCTCATGTTCCGCCTCATCAATCGCGAGACCTTTGAAGTCATGGCTTGGTATACTTGGGATGTCACCGAGGGGAAGTGGGGTGTGATGGAAATGGGCGGTGGATTTGCCGTTTACCACACCACCGAAAAGGGAGAAATGACTACCATATGGTTTGATTTCTTTATTTGGATGCCCGAGCTTGATCCTGCGACCTATGAGTGTGTGGGCACTTTCCATCCCACGATACTCTCCGAAGAAAGCGGATCATATCTTTGGAAGCATCCTCGCGTAGAGGATACCCGGGCTTGGAGCCAATTCGTGCGCGAATTCTTCACAGACCACCCCACAGCCTATCTCTGCATGGATGAAGCCTTGGGCGACCTCACCTTCTACACCGAGGACAACCGCTATACCGACGGCTGGGAGCGGATGCGGCTGTTCTGGCAGGATCTTTATATCCTTAACGACGGGGAAACCACGGGAGGATTGGAGATCGTGACCGAGGTCCGTCCGGAAGTCGTTGTAACCGATGAAGTCGGATCCGAGGATATTATGACAGATTTTCCCGCAGAGTCCGAAAGTGAAACCGTGAAGCCTCCCCTCAATAACGAAAACGCCATCCGTTGTTCGATATGCGGCGAATATGGATGTGATTGTATCATTCCGCCCGAAACGCTACCTCCGCAGGACGAGACCTTTAACAACCTTGAAGTCCCCACCGAGCCTGAAACCGAGGCAACGACAGAGATGTTGTTGCCCCCCACCAAGCCTGCTTCGGGTGATCTTGAATTTTACATCACCCAAAACGTGGAGGACGTGGACTTTTCCTCCTATACAGAGATCTACGGGTGGTTCGGCGCGCGGGAATTTTTGAGCAAGGGCTATGAGACTGTCCTCGACGAAGACGGTAACCCCACCCATCCCGAGCATTACGTATCTTACGTCATCAGTGCTTATCCCGACGAGGCAGACGGCGGTCAATACGTGACGCAGATCACCATTACCGATCCTCAAGTGGCATACTATGGGCTCACGGTTCACTCTACGGCTGAAGTGTTCCGCGAGACCTTCGAGCGATTGGGATATACCGTAAAGATCTCGCTGAATTCTAATGAAGAAACGTTTTCAGCGGAGAAAGGCAATCTTCGGATAAGGCTTAACAAAGGGAAAAATGAGCAACCCATTCTTCATGTTATTGCCGAGGTAACCAATCGGGAAGGCATCATTTACTGATCCGTCGAACTTTTTCAACGATGCAGACATCCCTGTCTGCATCGTTTTTTTGATTCGTCAAAAAACAGGAAATCATAAAATCTTCAAAAACACAACATCCCCTTGACACTTCTCGGGTGTATGATGTATAATAAAGACAGATATGACATCATTTCTCACCAAACGTGAAAAAACGGAGGAAATGTTTTGATAGAAATCAAGAAAATTACCAAATGCTATGCCCCCATAGCCGCCCCTGCTTTGAAGCAAATCAGCTTTACCGTAAGGAATTGCAAAATATATGGTCTTCTCGGTCCCAAGGGCGCAGGAAAAACCACGATTTTGGACATCATTGCCGGCGTTCTTCCGCCCACCGAGGGAACGGTACTGATCAATGGCTACGATATTTTAAATCAGCCTAAAGACGCCAAACGTCAAATAGGCTACCTACCTGAGGAACCCATGCTCTGCCCCGATATGACCCCTTACGAATACCTAAGCTTTATCGCGGAAGCCAAAGGCGTCAAAGGAGAGCTTCGCCACGCTCAAGTCAAGGAAGCCATCGCCCTTTTGGGACTTATTTCGGTGCAGGATAGACTCATGCGTCATTTTTCAGAGAGCTATCGGCGCAAGGTGGGCTTGGCGGCTACATTGATAGGCAATCCCGATCTGATCCTTTTGGACGAGCCTTGCGAAGGACTGGATGCCCGTCAGACCATGGAGGTTCTGTCCCTGATTCGCCGTCTGGCATCCAGCAAGACTGTCATTATCACGGGGCATATCCTATCGGATATGATCAGCCTTTGTGACCACATCATCCTCTTCTCCGATGGACGCGTAGTGGCTGACGGCGCTCCCGAAACCCTGATCGAGACCAATCCCGACTTGGAAGAGCTTTTTGCCACTTTGACCCGTCAGGCAAACGAAGTACCCACCATAGAATATGAGGACAACGAACACGCGAGCACAGAGATATCGCCAGACGAGTTGTCCGACCCCGAAGACGAAACCGACGACAAGGAGGGACAGTGATATGTTTGCTGTTTACAAACGAACGTTTACATCGCTGATGACGAGCATCTTCGGCTTTTTGTTTGCCGCTGTTTTGCTGTTGGCAGTGGGCGTTATGATGTATAAGGTCAACCTCCGCGCGGCACTGGCTGATATGTCCTACAATCCCATGCTTTGGGGCGAGCTTACCCTGGCATTGACGATCCCGCTCCTATGCACAAAATCTATCTCCTGTGACAAAAAGCTGGGTGTTGACCGTCTGTACGCTTCCCTGCCCTTGACAACAAAAGACATCATCATGGGCAGATTCTTGGCGCTCCTGACCGTCTTTACCTTGCCGATGGCGGTTCTTCTTCTGTATCCGCTGATTCTGAATCTCTTTGGAACGGTGAATTTCTCCGGTGCTTATACGTCGCTTCTGCTGTTCTATCTTTTAGGAGCGGCGTTGATCGCCCTGTGTCTGTTCATCTCCTCCCTGACAAAGCATATCATCATATCAGCAGGTGTCGGTATCGCCGCAGGGCTTCTGCTGTATTTTCTCCCCCAACTGGCTATCCTGATGCCGATGTCTTCCTTGTTTTCTTTCATTGGCTTTAGCCTTTTGGCGCTCCTTTTGATCTTTGGTACATGGCTGTTTACCCACAACACACTTGTGGCAGCCATTGTCGCGGTTGTAACGGTACTGCCTTTGACGGTACTGTACATTTTGGACGTGTTTGTCTGCCACTGGGATGCCTTTGTAGGTCTGTTACCCTTGCTACTGACCATGATCTCGCCTTTTTTCCAGTTCCAGAACGTGGTTACCAGCAGCACTCTTGATCTTATGGCTGTGATAATTTTGTTGTCATATACGTTTTATTTCCTGTTTTTGAGCGCGCTGTCCACGGATCGCCGCCATACGGCTTGAAAGGAAGGTGCATCATGAATATCCCCCATCAACAAAAGTTTCGCATCAAAATCTTCGTAGCCGCCGCGCTCGTGCTGTGCCTGCTCATCGCCTTGGCTGTAACCGTATATTTCCTTCCTGCCAAGGTCACCATCTTTGATATCTCCAACAACCCCACCTATCAGATTTCAGAGGATTCCCTGAACCTCGTCTCCGAGCTTTCGGAAGACGTCACCATCTACTGGCTTTGCGCTAACGGTCAGGTGGATGAAAGCATGGGTAATTTTCTGCTCGCCTACTTTGAGGATGAGACCCCTTTGCGGCTAAAAATTGTGGACACGACAAAGAACCCGGATTTTTCAAAGCGCTATACCACCGCCAAGCTGAACAACTATAGTCTGATCGTAGAGAGCGCACGCCGTTATCAGGTCATTGAAGTGACGGATATGTACTACTATACCAACGAGTACATCAACTATATGGCAGGCGCGACTTATAAGATCCCCCAAGCGCAATACGATGCCATGTACGCCGCCTATGGCACCTATATGGATCAGGCAGAAACACGCTTGTTCTTTAACGGAGAAGCCCTCCTGACCTCCGCGATTGACTACGTCACCGTCGAACACATTCCTCGCACCTATATTCTGTCCGGGCATGGCGACGGGATCACCTCGGATTCCTTGAAAAACATCATGACAAGCGCAGGCGTTGCTCCCGAGGCGTTATATCTTGAATCAGCCAACCATCTCCCCGAAGATGCGGGCTGTATCATCCTCTTTTCTCCCGAGACAGACCTCTCCTCCCATGAAGCTGATCTGCTCAAGACACACGTGAATGCCGGGGGTTCCTTCCTTTTGGTCGCAGGTCCCAACACCTCCGACTTCAAAAATCTGGCATCGGTCACCGCTCTTTTTGGCATGGGTCCCACCGCCGGTATCGTCCTGGATGCCAACAGCCAATACTACAAAGCCGATCCTTCGTATCTCTTGCCCCTCATCAATTCCAATCATGCCGCTATGTATGCCATCGGTTCTATGGGCTATCTGGCATTTATGCCCGAATCCATGGGAATCGCCATTGATCAAAAGCCTCCTCAAAACGTTACCGTGACCGCCTTACTGGGAACATCCGACAAAGGTTATCGAGCTTCCAAGGACAGCGCTAGGACTCCTCTGTGCACACCTTCGGCGCAAATCGTCGCCGCCAGCGCCATTCTGAAAACAACCACCGTTGAGGGCACAGTCAACAACGCCTACTTTGCATGGTTTGCCTCCGACGTGGCATTTACCGACGAGGCCTTGCAAAACACCTCTTACGGCAACTATTTCTACCTGGCTAAAACCGTTCAATGGATGACCGAGGAGGACAAATTTATCTCCCCCTACGAAACCTTGGCTGCGGACGATCTGTCACTCCCCACGCTCGACAAGATGACCAATACCGCCTCGGTGCTTTTAGGGCTTGTTGCGGTCGTGATCCTACCGCTGGGGCTGTTGTCAGCCGGCGTGATCATTTGGCTGAAACGTCGCAGTCGGTGAGCCAAGCCATTACGCCACGATTAAAGTCTATCCGCCCATTCTGTTGCATATGATTTATGTACCCATAGATCGTAGGCATTGACGCCTCCGAGTTCTGTATACGTTTTGAGAAAATCTTTCTCATGCCGCTTTTACACTTAACAGTCGGGAGGGCTGTCCATTTATGAACATTGCATTTTTACTCAAACCTAAAAGTCAAGTAGCCTATCTGGTGGAAGGAAGCAGTTTTCGTCAGGGTATGGAAAAGCTTCACCGCCATGGATACACCGCGATCCCTGTCATATCCAAGGAAGGAAAATATCTCGGATGTATCAGCGAGGGCGATTTCCTTTGGAACATTATGAGCATGGGCAGTCTTGCTACCCATGATTTGGAACAGGCACGTATTGACGATATTATCTCCAAAGATCGTATGCCTCCTGTCCGCGTGACCGCCAACGCAGAGACCTTGCTTGCCCGCGCCTTGGAACAAAATTTTGTCCCCGTGGTCGATGACCGAGATATTTTTGTGGGTATGATCACCCGCCGTGCCATTCTATGCTACTGCATTGAACAGGGGCTGATCGGTGATACTGCCGAAGAAAGCACGGACGACCTGTTCCCGCTCCGGAAATGACTTGAACATAGACAACACCGATACATGAAGTATCGGTGTTGTTTGCGTTTGTCATGGTGCTTGAAGGAAAAATACCCACATCTTGCAAATCATGGCGGGAAGATGATGTTTTTTGTGGGAAAAGCGCAATTTTTGTAACAACTAATTAACGGATTCGTCAAATATCCGACTGGATATTTTTCATAAAATGTATTATAATATACTGTAAATCACCACTGCTCCCCTGATATTTTTATCAGGGAGGCTTTTGGTTTATACAGAACCCAACGAAACGAGGATAGATTCATGACCAACGTTAAACCCACCGCGGCGCAGATTAAGGAAAATCTGGAAACAAAGCTCGCCAGATATTTCGGCTGTACCGCCGCCGAGGCGTCCAAAGACCAGATGTACAAAGCAACTTCCATGACCATCCGTGACATACTGGCAGAAAAACGCGGCGTTTTTAAGAAAAAAGTCAATCAAACCGGCGCTAAGCGCGTTTATTATATGTGTATGGAATTCCTGCTGGGACGCTCTCTAAAGACCAATCTCTGCAATCTCGGTTTGGACGAAGCCTACAAGTCCGCCCTCGCCGATATGGGATTCGAGCTTGATGAACTGTACACCTGCGAGCCTGACGCGGGTCTTGGCAACGGCGGCCTCGGTCGCCTTGCCGCATGCTTTATGGACTCCCTTTCTTCTCTCGACTATCCCGCCACAGGCTTCTCTCTTTGCTATGAATACGGTCTTTTCAAGCAAATGATCGTGGATGGTATTCAGGTAGAACTACCCGATGTATGGCTTCCCGGCGGTGAAGTTTGGTTGGTGCCTCGCACCGATCGCACCTTCAA
Source organism: Eubacteriales bacterium (assembly GCA_045531965.1). Classification (GTDB taxonomy): domain Bacteria; phylum Bacillota; class Clostridia; order Oscillospirales; family CAG-272; genus CAMEON01. The sequence goes on along the minus strand of JAZSFA010000055.1, from coordinate 13,611 downwards.
GGTGCGTTTTGGTGGTCGTGTCCGCGAGGAATGGAAGCCCTCGGGTCACTGCGAGATCATCTATGAGGATGCCGAGGAGATCGAGGCTGTTCCCTATGATATGATGATTTCTGGTGCCGACTCTCAAGCTGTCAGCCAACTCCGTTTGTGGCGTGCCCGTGACATCCAAAACTTCAACATGGGTCTTTTCACCCAGGGTCAGTATGCCCGCGCACAGGAAGAAGCCACCAATGCCGCTGCCATCACCAAGGTGCTGTATCCCTCCGATAACCATACCGAGGGTAAGCTACTCCGTCTGACCCAGCAGTATTTCCTTTGCTCCGCGTCAGTTCAATCCATCATTCGCGACCATATGGCGGTTTACGGTACGCTGGACAATCTGCCCGAAAAGGTAGCCATCCACCTGAACGACACCCATCCTACCCTGTGCATTCCCGAGCTGATGCGTATTCTCATTGACGATTACTTTTATCCTTGGGATGTGGCATGGCATATGGTCACCCGCATCTGCTCCTATACCAATCACACGGTTCTGCCCGAAGCGCTGGAGACCTGGAACGAGGATCTGTTCCGTCTGAAGCTGCCTCGCATTCATATGATCATTAAGGAGATCAACGAGCGCTTCTGCCGTGAAGCATGGCAAACCTTCCCCGGCAACTGGCAGAGAATCTCTGCCATGAGTGTCATTGGCTACGGGCAAGTACGCATGGCAAACCTGGCGGTCATTGGTTCTCATTCTGTCAACGGCGTATCCAAGCTACACTCCAACATTTTGAAGGATACCGTTTTCAAGGATTTCTATCGCCTCTACCCCGATCGTTTTGACAACGTGACCAACGGCATCGCCCACCGTCGTTGGTTGTGCTATGCCAACCCCGAGCTGGCAAAGCTGTTGGACGAGACCATCGGTACAGGCTATCGCCACAACCCCGTGGAGCTTGCCGAGTTTGCCAAATTCGCGGACGATAAGGATGTGTTGGAGCGTTTCCGCAGCATCAAGCACAACAACAAGATCGCCTTTGCCAACCATCTCTACCGCAAGTCCGGTCAAAAGCTGGATACCCACGCCGTATTTGACGTGCAGATCAAGCGTCTCCACGAGTATAAACGTCAGCTACTCAACGCTTTGAATATTATTGGCATCTTCCTTGACCTACGTGACAACCCCAACCTGGACATCACCCCTCAAACCTATATCTTCGGCGCCAAAGCAGCCCCTGGCTATCAGATGGCAAAGCGCATCATCCAGCTCCTCTGTATGATCAGCCGCGAAATCGAACGCCATCCCGCTATCAAGGAAAAGCTGAACCTTGTCTTCCTCGAAAACTACGATGTCAGCACCGCCGAGGCTCTGATCCCCTCCGCAGACATTTCCGAGCAGATCTCTCTGGCAGGTAAAGAAGCTAGCGGTACGGGCTGTATGAAACTCATGATGAACGGTGCATTGACCATCGGTACGTTGGACGGCGCCAACGTGGAAATGCTGGCTGCCGCAGGCGAAGACAATATGTTCATTTTCGGTCTCACCAGTACTGAAGTAGATGAGCTTTGGCTCCGTGGCTATCGCTCCACCGAATTCTACGCCAACAATGAAAGACTCATCCGCATTGTCAATGCCCTTTCTGTGGGCTTTGGCGGCGAGTCCTTTGCGGATATCGCCACCTATCTCCTGAACGGTCATGGCATTGCCGATCCCTATATGTGCATGGCGGACTTTGAATCCTATCGTCTGACCCACGAGCGTGCCATCAGAGCATATGCCAATCGGCAGAACTGGACCCGTATGGCTCTCTTGAATACCGCGGCTTCCGGTCACTTTGCAGCTGACCGCTCCATCCGCGAGTACGCCGACAGATTTTGGGACATCAAGCCTGTAAAGTAAGAAGTACGGGGAGTACGCGAGGGGGAACTTTTGAAAAGTTCCCCTTCGACCCCCTCAAAACCTTCAAAAAAGGGGATATACCCATACGCGATTTGAAAGCTTTTGATAAGGGATAGATAGCCGTTTCCCATTCACACGCCATTTCACTCTCCCGAAAGGAGCATTGTATGCTTCCCAAAATTCCTTTATACGCTGACGGCACGGATCTGACCCGTGTCAAATTTTATAAATACGGTTCCGGCAAAAACGACGGTACGGATCTGACTCCCTTTGGCGCGTTTCCCAAGGGCGAACTTTTACGCTTCAAAGTCACTTGCCCCCGCACCCTGGGTGCCACCGCTGTGGTGCTTCGTCTCAGCCGTGATGGAGAAAGTGACACCGACACACCCTTTAGCTTTAATGGCTCCTGCATTGAAGACGGTTGTGACTGTTACGAGCTGACCTTGGATACCGCTCAACTGTGCGGTGACGCGCCCTCGGGACTCTTCTATTATCAACTGCTCTTTGTCCGCAGTGCCGACACCCTGTTCACCGACAGTATCAATAACGTAGACTTTGAGTTGACCCGCCATGGAGGCACTCGGTTTCGTCTGCTCATCCACGAGGCTGACTTCTCTGTGCCCGCGTGGTTTGGAAGTGGTGTCATGTATCATGTCTTTGTTGATCGCTTTTTCCGCGGCAACGGTGAGGTTGATCTGCAAAAAGGGCGAGGCAATCGACCTGCCGTTTTAAATACCGACTGGGCACACGGCATTCCCCAATATCCTGACTATCCCGGCGCCCCTCTCGCCAACAATATGTTTTTTGGAGGCAATCTGTGGGGTGTAGCCCAAAAGCTGGACTATTTAGAGGCTCTGGGCGTAAAGGTCATTTATTTAAGTCCCATTTTCAAGGCCTATTCCAACCACAAGTACGATACGGGTGACTATATGACCGTAGACCCTGCCTTCGGCGGCGAGCCTGCCCTGAAAAATCTGCTCTCCAAAACCGCCGAGCGAGGTATGAAGGTCATTCTGGATGGTGTCTTTAATCACACGGGGGACGACAGCATTTACTTCAACCGGTACGGCACCTACGATACCGTGGGCGCGTATCAATCCGAAGACTCCCCCTATGCCGATTGGTATCATTTTCGCTCCTTCCCCGGCGAGTATGAATCTTGGTGGGGCATCCCCATCCTGCCCAAGCTCAATCATGAATCCGAGGCTTGCCGTACCTATTTCACGGGAGGCAAGGGCGTTTGCGCTCATTACGTGAACATGGGCATTGGCGGATGGCGTTTGGACGTGGCAGACGAACTGTCCGATCGTTTCTTGGACGAGCTTCGGGTGTCGGTGAAGAAAACATCTGCCGCCGAAGCCGTCATCATCGGTGAGGTTTGGGAAAACGCCGCCGACAAGATCGCCTACGGTTACCGCAGACGGTATCTCCAAGGCAAGCAACTGGACAGCGTCATGAACTATCCCGTCCGTAACGGCATTTTGGCATTTGTCCGTGACGGGGATGCCAAAATGCTGTATCACACCCTGACCGAGTTGTACGCCTCTTATCCCCGCTGTGTGTCCGATGCCCTCATGAACCTTTTGGGCACCCACGATACTGAGCGCATCTTGACCGTCCTCGGCTCGAAATCCGAGGACTTTGACCGTCCTAACCGGGAACTGGCTCATGCCTCCCTGTCCCCCAAGCAGAGGGCTAAAGCGTTGAAACTGTTGCGTATGGCAGCCACCTTGCAGTTTACCGTCTTTGGTATCCCCTCGGTCTACTACGGCGACGAGGTGGGCATGGAGGGCTATCACGATCCTTTCTGTCGTTTTCCGTTCCCTTGGCAGGAGACCGAGGGGAAGGGCGCGCTGTCCTACCGTACCGAGCTGTTGGAATTCTATCGAGCTTTGGGCGAGCTTCGCAAGTCTCCCGCTTTCCATGGCGGTGATTTCCGCATCTTGGCACACGGTGGCAAGCACATTGCCTACGAGCGGATGTCTGTCGACGGCAAGGAACGCTACGTGATCGCCGCCAACCGCGGTGATGGGGCTGTGAAACTCCCCGTGGACGTTGCGGATGCCTTTGTCGTTCTTTCAGGCAGTGCTGAATATGATGGCGGTGTGCTGACCTTGGAGGGTGACAGCGTTTGTGTGCTTAAATAAGATAAAAGCCTACCGATTTTATGTCGGTAGGTTTTTCTTTGAAATGAGCGTAATGTCAGCATCTGTCGGATCAACTTTGTACCTCTGAAAGCAATTTAACAGCCAATGAAAAACCTTGAACAAAAGCGTTTTCGCATTCGCTTAGCAGAAGCTCATCATAGCATTGCTGGAGCTTTTCTAAGTTTTTCACGCCGTTCGTGTCCAGCTTGTTTTTTAGCTCCTGTTGATGCCGCTCTACATAATCAGTCAAACGTGTGATTTCGGATGCATGGATGTTATTACTTGTATTTGGCGTAAGATTTCCGTACCAAAGATCGATAAGCGTTTTTTTCATTTTCACCTCCTGAATATCTAATGTGTTCATTATATCATGTAAAAGTCTATTTGTCAAGTTGGTTTTGGGTATATAATTTATACAGTATCTGATGTGGAGGTTTATTCATGACGCTTCGAATTCTTGATATATTAAAAGAAAAAGGGAAAACAAAATATTGGTTATATATTCAGTTAGGATTAAGCTATCAAAATTTCAATAGAATTGTCAATAACGAGACCAAGAGCATCAAATTTGAAAATTTGAAAGCAATTTGTGATATCCTTGAATGTACACCCAATGACCTTTTTGAAGAATATTATTCACCCAAATCCTGATCGAAAAGCATTATAAAAAACCTACCGATTTTTCATCGGTAGGTTTTTTTGGTATATTTCGTAGGGGAGGGATGTCCCCTCCCCTACATAGGTATATTGGTTTAAATACTCTCGTACATCTCCATGTACTTCTCAGCCGACACATCCCAAGAAAAGTCGGAAGTCAAGGCACGGTGGCGCAGAGCGGCAAATTTCTCAGGGAACTTTTCGTAGAGATAGAGAGCGGCAGAGGTGCGCTCCTCCAGCTCGGAGGCGTTGTAATTTGCGAAGGTAAAGCCATTACCATGGGGACCTGCTTCGTCCTCATAGTAGGGCTTGATGGAGTCGTAGAGACCGCCGGTCTCGCGGACCACGGGCACCGTGCCGTAGCGACAAGCGATCATCTGAGACAGCCCGCAGGGCTCGGAGCGAGAGGGCATGAGGAAGATATCGGCGGCGGCATAAATCTTCTTGGACAAAGCGCGGTTATACATGATGAAGGAGCGCACTCTGTCTTTATAGTCATTCTCAAGTTGACGGAAGTAAGACTCGTATTGACCTTCGCCCGTGCCCAGTACAACAAATTGTGCCTTAGGATGGGTGTCCAGCACGTGACGAAGCACCCCCGAAATAATGTCAATACCCTTGTGTGCAGCCAAGCGGGAAATGACCGCGATAATGGGGGCATCTGCGTTCTCAGGGAGACAGTATTCCTTTTGGAACGCCAGTTTGCAAGCGACTTTACCGCTGACGTCCTCTGCGTTGTACAACGCGGGAATATCCTTGTCTTCGGCAGGGTTATAGAAGCCGATATCAATACCGTTGAGGATGCCCATGACCTTGTGGCTGTTCCGTGCTAAGATGAAGTGCAAGCGGTGGGAATAGGTAGGGGTCATGATCTCGTGGGCGTAGGTGGGGCTGACGGTGGTCACCTTGTCGGCACACTCGATGGCGGCTTTGCAAAGGTTGATACAACCGTCGTAAGCCATAAGGGTATAATGCTCGGCACCGATGTCGAACACATCGCCCAGCATGGCGAAGTCGTACTGTCCCTGATACTCGATGTTGTGGATGGTAAATACCGTCTTGATGGCAGCGTATTTCTGATGCCAAGCGTACTTGGTCTTCAGATAAACCACCGACAGCGCAGCCTGCCAGTCGTTGGCATGGAGAATGTCAGGATAGTAATCCAAACGATCCATCATCTCCAGCACAGCGCGACAGAAGTAGGCGTACCGCTCACCGTCGTCACCATGACCGTAGAGCTTGTCACGCTTGAAGTAGTATTCGTTATCGATGAAATAGAAAGTCACATCGTCCTTGACAAGGGAGTAAACACCGCAGTACTGGTTGCGCCAGGCAAGCTGTACCGTGAATGCCTTCTCCAAGGTCATTTGTGCGCGCACCGTGTCCGACACGGCAGCGTACAGAGGTACCACCACGCGGACGTCCACTTTGTCGCCGTACTTAGCCTTGAGGGCGGCAGGCAGGGAGCCCATGACGTCACCTAAGCCCCCCGTAGCGGCAAAGGGCATGACCTCGGCACCTACAAAAAGAATCTTCTTTGCCATATGTATTTCCTTTCGTCGTTTCATTAGTCGTTGGAAATCTGTAGAGGCGACTGTTGATCGTCCGATGATTTGGAGAAACGGCGGGCGACCAAGGGTCGCCCCTACAGTTAACCACCCGAAAGATTTCGATCACCTGACGGGTTTTCATATGATGTTTTGAAAGTGCTTGATGGGGGTGCGGGGGAAACTTCTTTCAAGAAGCTCCCCCCGATTCGTATCCCCTTAAACACTTCCGTTCTTGCCGATGAAGAAGGGCATGGTCTCGTGACCGGAGAGGGTACGACCGTCGCGGATCATGACGTTCTTGTCGGTGATGACGCAGTTGAGACTGACATCGGAGCCGGTGTAGGTATCCTGCATGAGGATAGAATTTGTGACAACGGTTCCCTTGCCAACTTTGACACCGCGGAAGAGGATAGAGTTTTCCACCTTACCTTCGATGACGCAACCGTCGGCGATCAAGGAGTTCTTTACTTCGGCGCCTTCGCAATACTTGGTGGGAGCGGAGTTACGCACCTTAGTCAGCACAGGGCGGTTCTTTACATGGAAGAGACCGTTTCTCGCCTCGTCGTTGAGTAGCTGCATGGAACAGGCAAAATAGCTTTCCAAAGAACCAATGTAGGCATACCAGCCGTCGTACTCGTAGATACGGTAGTTGACCTTGCCGATAGAATGACTGATAATATCTCGGAAGAAGCTGGTGTAACCGTGAGCAACCGCATCAGCCAAAACATTCATCATGTAATTTCGAGAAACAACCATGATGTTTGTATAAAGATTGACCTCGCCTGTAGGCTTAGTCATGACGAAATCGGTAACGTTGCGATTTGCATCGGCGGTGATGACACCCACGTTTTCGGCAATTTCCATATCGGTGGTGTCTACGCGCTTGGTGACAAAGGTCACATCAGCGCCGCTCTTGGCATGATCCTCGATAACGGCGTTCAAATCAATGTTGCAGATGATATCACAGTCGGACAGCACGAAGCAATCCTCCGTGCAACGCTTGATAAAATCACGGGCACCCATGAGGGCTTCCAGACGAGAAGCATAAAGCTTCTGACCGGCAGCGTTGTCGTAGGCGGTAATGTAAGGGGGGAGGATCTTGATACCGCCCGAGCGGCGAGCCAGATCCCAGTCCTTGCCCGTACCAATGTGGTCGAGAAGGGACTGATAGTTATAGTGGGTGATAAGACCCACCTTGGTAATGCCCGAATTGACCATGTTGGACAGGGCAAAGTCAATAAGGCGATAGCGTCCGCCAAAGGGAACGCTTGCCATGGTGCGCACCCGGGTCAATTCAGGGGTGCTCTGATCGTGAATATTAGAAAAAATCAATCCTGCTGCAGTCATGTTGCATCCCTCCTTAAACCGAAAGCATAGCGCCGGGTTCTACGGTAGCCCCCGCGTCAATGACAACACCTTCGCCGACCACGGCGATCTCGGCTCCGCTTGCGCGGTCTGCGCCCACAATGGCACCCGCACCGATGGTTACACCGCTGTCAACAATGGCGTACTTAACAGTGGCGCCTGCCTCAATGGTCAAGTCTCCCATAAGAACGGTGTCCTCTACGTATGCGCCATACATGATTTTGACACCGGGACCGATGACACAGTTCTTCACCGTGCCGTATATCTCACAGCCTTCTGTGATGTAGCTGTTTTCGATGGAAGCGCGTGTACCCACGTACTGAGGGCCGTCGGCATTGTGGCGCGCAAAAATGCGCCAGCTCTCGTCGTCCAGATTCAGGACAGGCTTGTTGCCAAGCAGATCCATGTTGGCTTCCCACAGAGAGGAAATGGTACCAACGTCCTTCCAATAGCCCTCGAAGGGATAGGCAAACATCTTTTCCCCTGCTGCAAGCATATTGGGAATGATGTTCTTGCCGAAGTCATTGGAAGAGTTAGGATCAGCCTCGTCTGCTTCCAAATACTCCTGCAGCTTCTTGCGATTGAAGATGTAAATACCCATGGACGCATTGGTGCTATCGGGGTTCTTGGGTTTTTCTGTAAACTTATAAATGGAGTTGTCAGGGTTCGTTGACATAATACCAAAGCGGCTGGCTTCCTCGATGGGAACGTCGATAACAGCGATGGTACAATCCGCGCCCTTTTCCTTGTGGAAGTCCAACATCTTGTCATAGTCCATCTTGTAAATGTGGTCACCCGACAGAATGAGGACATAGTCCGCATCGTAGCGGTTGATGAAGGCAAGATTCTGGTAGATAGCATTGGCAGTACCCTTGTACCAGTCCGCACGTTTCTGACCCTGGTAAGGGGGCAGGATGGTGACGCCGCCAAAAGCGCGGTCAAGATCCCAAGGGAGACCGTTGCCAATGTGCTCGTTCAGACCCAAAGGCTGATACTGGGTCAGCACACCCACCGTGTCAATGCCGGAGTTGACACAGTTGGACAAGGGAAAGTCGATGATACGGTACTTACCGCCAAAGCGCACAGCAGGCTTGGCAGTTTTGGTCGTGAGTGCGTAAAGACGAGAGCCTTGACCGCCTGCCAGCAGCATAGCAACGCACTCTTTCTTTCTGAAGATCATGTGTGGTGCCTCCTTTTTATGTATGGCGGCCTTTGCCGCCGTGAATTTGGTAACAACGTAAGGTTTATTCTTTCGCCGTGGGTCTTGTTTCGGCGATCTGCGCCTGCCTGCTTCGTTTGACCGTCGCCTTGGCTGCCTTTTTGACAGGCGGTTGAGCAGACTCAATGATAGAGCACCCCAAGGGAGGAATGCGAAGCGACAGTGTGTGCTTATCCCCCGAAGTAACTGCCGTCAGCGTGCCCATATTGATCACTCCGCTACCTGCATACGCCAAATCATCGGAATTGAAAACCTCGGTATAGTCTCCCGCAAAGGGGACGGAAATCGGGAAATTTTCCCTTGCTACCGGTGTAAAATTCAAAACCACGGTGACTTCCTTGCCATCCTTGGCTATGCGACGGAAAACCAGCATACTCTCGTTGCCAAGGGTCTTGTCAGTCCAAACAAATCCCGATTCGGGATCGTCGGGATCCTCGTCCCAAAGGGCTGGCGTGGACAGGTAGAAGTTATTCAACGATGCGAAATAATGTTGGAACATCGCATGGTAATCATATTCCAAAAGGAACCAATCCAGCTGTCTGGACTCGCTCCATTCAGCGAATTGCCCGATTTCCGTGCCCATAAACCATAGCTTTGCGCCAGGATGGGTCATCATCCAAGCAGCAAAGACCCGTGCGCCTGCAAATTTTTGCCAATAATCCCCGGGCATCTTATCAAGAAAAGACTTTTTCAAATGCACGACCTCATCATGAGAAATGGGCAGAACGTAGTTTTCTTCATAAGCGTAGGACGGGATGTGGACGAGATGACCATGCAGATGCTTTCGGAAAATGGGATCTTCCTTCACATAGCGCAAGGTGTCGTTCATCCAGCCCATGTTCCATTTGTAGGAAAAGCCCAGACCATATTCGTCAAAGGAAGTGACATTGGGCCACATGGTAGACTCCTCGGCGATGGTCAGGACGTCGGGGTGATCCTCGGTTAGGCTGTGATTCAGATGTTGAAAAAAAGAAATCGCCTCCAAATTGCCAAGCCCCCCGTGAACGTTCGGATGCCATTCCCCCTGATCACGATCATAATTCAAATACAGCATGGAGGCTACGGCGTCCACCCGCAGTCCGTCCACATGGAAGTTTTCTACCCAGTAGTAGGCATTGGAAATGAGAAAGGATTTAACCTCCCTGCGTCCCACGTCAAAGCAACAGGTGCCCCAACCACGGTTTTCCTGCCGCGTGGGATCCTCGTATTCATAAAGCGGCGCGCCGTCAAAACGGAAAAGACCATGGGCATCCTTCGGGAAATGGGCAGGAACCCAATCCAGGATAACGCCAATGCCCGCGCCATGCATAATGTCCACGAAGGCGGCAAAATCCTCTGGCGTACCGTAGCGGGAGGTGGGAGCGTAATAACCACAGATCTGATAGCCCCAAGAACCCGTGTAGGGATGCTCCATGATGGGCATCAGCTCCACGTGGGTAAAGCCCATCTGCTTGAGATAGGGTGCCAGCTCGTCCGCGAGCTGACGATAGGAAAGAGGTTTACCATTCTCGTTATGCTTCCATGAACCGGCATGCAACTCATAGATATTGAACGGATATTTCCGCCCCGAAGCGGCGCGCTCGGCACGCTGCTTCAGCCAACCACCGTCATGCCACTTGTAAGCCTTTTCGCGAACGAATACCGTAGCCGTAGCCGGTGGAATTTCCATATGCCGACCGTAAGGGTCTGCTTTTAAGCGACTCTCTCCGTCGGAGGAAAGAATACGATATTTATAGAGTGATCCGTCGGGCACACGGTCTGAGGGCACGGTCAGTACCCAAATGCCCTGATCGTTGACCCGCTTCATGGGTAGACCGATCCGCCAATCGTTCAAAAAGCTGCCTACAACAAAAACACCCGCTGCGTGAGGTGCCCACACGCGAAAGATCACTTGATTTCCTTCCTCGTGTGCACCTAAATAATTGAAGGCGTGCCTTGCAGTCCCTTGGTGAAAGAGGTATTCGTCAAGCGCGGTTTCCTTTTCATCGGCAACAGGGGGCATCGAAACGATGGAGGTGCTTTTTTCGGCTTTTTTGACCTTTTCAGTCATCATACAACACAATTCCTTCCTCCATTTCGGATTCATTATTGTTATTATATCACAAAAAAATGATACTGTCAATGGACGAACGCACATTTTATCTGTTTTATATATATTCCCCAAATAACAGAAAAGTATGAGCTTCAACGATTCAAATATTTTGTCAAGGAGAAAATAAACCATTTAGAATTTCAGCAGAAAAATGATGTCTTCCTCTTGAAATCCAAAGAAATATGTGTTATCATGAAGATAGTCCTATACCCCAAATATCCCGCAAAGGAGAACATCATGAAAAAAGCACAATGGATCTGGTACAACGGCGATTTCGAGCTGTACCACAGCATGAAACTCCATAGCCGTCGAGAGGAATTCGGCGTGGAATATCCCTGCTTCTGGTCCCTGTCTGCGCCTTACCCTACCGCAAGCTTTGCCAAGGCCTACCACTCCGACGGGGAGGACACCGTCCGCGTGGTGACCCGCCATAAGGCCTACGTCACCATTGACGGTCGCCGTCTGCCCGTGAATCAGGATCACACCGTCCCCGCAGGCGACCATGCCATCCGCGTCGTCATCCTGGCTCAGGAGGGCTTCCCCTGCATCTATATCAACTCCAAGTACCTCGTCACCGACGGCACCTGGGTCTGCGACCACCTGGCGGGCGACCCCGTTCCCGTGGGCACCTGGGACGCCTATACCTCCCCCGCAGACGATCCTACCGTTTTCCCCTTCGCCTATGAGACCATTCGTCCCGTCAAGGTTGTGAACACCGATGAAGGCAAGCTCTACGACTTCGGCCGCGAGATGTTTGGCGTGGTGCGCTTTGACGCGGATCCCGCCGCTACGATCCGCGTGGTCTACGGCGAGTCCAAGGAGGAGGCCACCGATCCCGAGTTCGCCCTCATCCGCGAGACGGTGACGGGCAAGGCTCACTACGATCTCGTCCCCCGCGCCTTCCGCTATATCTGTATCAAGTCCGACGGCAGGGAGCCTACGAATGTCATCGCCGACTATGAGTATCTGCCCCTCACCGACAGAGCATCTTTCTCCTGCAACCGCCGAGACGTAAAGAAGATCTGGGACATCTGCGCCTACACCCTCCACCTCAACTCCCGCGAGTTCTTCCTGGACGGTATCAAGCGGGATCGCTGGTGCTGGTCGGGTGACGCCTACCAGTCCTACAAGGCCAATAACTACCTCTTCTTCGATCCCGAGATCAGCAAACGCACCATCGTTGCCCTCTTAGGTAAGCCGCCCTACGAGCAGCACGTCAACACCATCAACGATTACTCCATGTACCTCATCATCGGCGCTTATGAATACTACTTCGCCACAGGCGACAAGCAGTTCATTCAGGTCTACTACCCTCGGTTGAAGGCACTCTACGATTTCATCGAGGGTCGTCTCAACGAGTTAGGCTACGTCTGCCTCCGCCCCGGGGATTGGATCTTCATCGACTGGTCGGACATGGACAAGGGCGGCCCCATGGCGGCCGAGCAGATCCTTCTTTGGCGCGCCCAGCTTGCCATGGCGCGCCTGTCAGAAACGCTCGGACTTCCCTTTGACGCCTTCCGCCGTTCCGCTGACACTCTCAGGCGGCGCATCATGCGCGACTATTGGCGAGAGGAGAGGGGTGCCTTTGTCGACTGCCACACCACGGGTCTTGAAAACGTGACGCGCCACGCGGCCATCTTCGCCATTCTCTACGACTTCGTCGGAGAGGCACGCAAGAGAAAGCTTTTGCGCTCGGTGCTGAAGAACGATGCGGTGACCAAGATCACCACCCCCTATTTCGCCTTCTTCGAGCTTTGCGCGCTTTGTAAAATGGGCTGCTTGCGCGAGGCGGAGAAATATATCGCCTCCTATTGGGGCGGCATGCTCAAGCTGGGTGCGACCTCGGTTTGGGAGCAGTACCTGCCCGACGAGGAGGGCACGGAGCATTACGCCATGTACGGCGAGCCCTTCGGCCGCTCGCTTTGCCACGCGTGGGGCGGAGGTCCGCTCTACATCCTCGGCCGCTACGGCCTCGGCGTTCATCCCACCGCCGTCGGCTACGAAACCTTCGCGGTAGAGCCCAATCTCGGCATTCTGCGTGAGATGGAGGGCACGGTGCCCCTGCCGAACGGCGAGAGCGTGACGGTATCCGTCACGCGCGAGCGTGTCACCGTCACCGCGTCGCGTGAGGGCGGCGTGCTGCGCCTCGGCAAACGCGAGTATGTCATCCCGAAGGGGACGCCCCTTTCCGTTTCACTCGTCTGAATCCTCGAAAAATCGCGTTTTTCCCTTGCTTTTCACCGCAAGGCGTGCTATACTGAAAAAAACGGCTTTGCCGCATTTTCCAAAACGAATAAAAGGAGTATTTTTCTATGAACATTCTCTTTCAAGGCGACTCCATCACGGATGCCGGGCGCGCGGAGGACGGCGTCAGCAACCTCGGAGGCGGTTACCCCCGTCTTGTGCAGGCCTCGCTCGGCATGGATGAGCCGGGCGCGCATACCTTTACCAACTTCGGCATCAGCGGCAATCGCATCGTCGACCTTTACGCCCGCATTCGCCGACACATCATCAACGTGAAGCCCGACGTCATGAGCATCCTCATCGGCGTCAACGACGTCTGGCACGATTTTTCCGACTCCCCCAACGGCGTTTGCGCCGAGAAATTCTTCCGCATCTACGACATGCTCATCACCGAGATCAAGGAGGCGCTTCCCGCCGTTAAGATCATGATCCTTGAGCCCTTCGCCCTGCGCGAG
>JAZSFA010000159.1:0-20521 GCA_045531965.1 Eubacteriales bacterium | reverse complement strand
GCTGAGTACAGCAACATCGGGATCAACAAGATCGACAGTATGCTACGCTCGCCTAATTGCCCGTTTGTTCTGTTCGTTGGCACCAAGAAATTGGTCAAGCGCAAGGAATTTGAACAGTACATCAGTCAGAAACTCGTTATTTAACAGCCAAAAAATTTACAAATTTCAATAAAAAAGTTTCTGCTAATACCTTGAGAAAAAGAGCATTCTATGCTATAATTGTATGGTTGTAGTGTGCTCTTTTTCTCTCTGTGAGAAAGGAGTTCATCAATGGGAAAAAATCTCAAAGGAAAAGAATGCGGTAAAGGCATTTACCAAAGAAAGGATGGTTTATATCACGCTCGCTTTGTAAGTAGGACAGGCAAGCGCCACGACAAGTATTTCCAGACACTTCCCGAAGCGAAAAACTGGATTGAAGAAGCGAAATACGCTGATAAGCACGATGACGTATTCGTCGCCACCGACACAACGGTTGACGAATGGTTTGAATTTTGGATAGAAAATATCGTTGGGGATTTAGCTCCCAACACGCTCCGGAATTACCGAGAGCGATACACTTTCAATATTCAGCCTGTCATGGGCAATATGTTGATCTCCAATGTAAAGCCTATGCACTGTAAAAAGGTGTTTATTCAAATGGATGCCGATTACGCGGGTTCAACCATACGTCAGACGTACATAACGATGGGGACTATGTTCAAAGCGGCTAAAATGAACGATCTGATATCCAAGCATCCGATGGATGGAGTTCGTTTCACCAAGCCGGTTCGTGCGGCAGACGATATTAAGTTTCTCACCCGTGAAGAACAGCGTATCTTTCTTGATACGGCTCGTCGTTCCCACAACTATTACCAATATGCACTGATTCTTGAAACCGGATTGCGTACAGGTGAAATGATTGGGCTTACGTGGGATACGATTGACTTCGAGAAACGAACGTTGACGGTGAATAAGACGTTGGAGTTCCGTCACGCTCAACATTTTTGGAGAGCAGGACCGCCCAAGACACAACAAAGTTATCGTACCATTCCTCTGACGGACAGAGCGTACGATATTCTTAAAGATATATGGGATAATCGCGAGGGCAGGAAAGAATCTCCGCTTTTGTCACAAACTTTGGAGTATATGGATAGGCGTACAGGCACCACCTCTCAACTCGTCATGCGAGATTTGGTTTTCATTAACTGGCGCACCGGAGAGCCTGCTAAAAACAGCTCTTATGATACACATCTTTATAAGCTCTGTGACGAAGCCGGTATTGATCGCTTTTGTATGCACGCATTACGGCATACTTACGCAACGCGAGCCATCGAAAGTGGTATGCAACCCAAAGTCTTACAAAAGCTACTTGGTCACGCCAGTATCAAAACTACCATGGATCGATACGTTCACGTAACGACTGATTCCTTGGATCAAGCTATCAAGCAGTTTCAGCTTAACGGAATTTATGAATGAATCCCGATGTTATTCAATGCGTAAATGGCGTAAAAATGGCGTAACAGCCGAAACGCCAAAATGCGAAATCCATTGTCACATAAGAAAATTTTGAAGGAGAATACAAACAAATGAAATTAGGTATCGTCGGACTTCCTAATGTGGGCAAGTCCACTCTGTTCAACGCCCTGACCAACGCAGGTGCCGAATCCGCCAACTACCCCTTCTGCACCATCGAGCCCAACGTGGGCGTGGTGGTGGTGCCCGACAAGCGCATGGACAAGCTGGCTGAGATGTATAACCCCGAGAAGTACACCCCCGCCATCATTGAGTTCGTAGACATTGCGGGTCTTGTCAAGGGGGCGGCGCAGGGTGAAGGTCTTGGTAACAAGTTCCTGTCACACATCCGCGAGGTGGATGCCATCATTCACGTCGTCCGTTGCTTTGAGGATGCCAACATCGTTCACGTGGACGGTAAGGTAGATCCTCTCCGAGACGTGGACACCATCACCATGGAGCTGATCTTTTCGGATATGGAGATGCTGGAACGCCGTCTCAACAACAGCCGCAAGGCACTCAAGGGCGACAAGTCTTATGCCGCCGAGATCGCCGTTTTTGAGCGTGTTATGGCTTCGCTGGAGGAAGGCAAGTCTGCCCGTACGGTGGAGCTTTCCGACGAGGAGCTTGCCTACTTCAAGGAAACCCCTCTGCTCACCATGAAGCCCATCATTTACGTTGCCAACGTCAGCGAGGACGAGGCATCGGGTGACGTCAGCGGCAACGCCGGATTCGCTGCCCTCAAGGCACGCGCCGACGAGGAAAAGGCAGAAGTCATCCCTGTATGCGCCCAGATCGAGGCAGAGATCGCCCAGCTGGACGGGGAGGACAAGGAGATGTTCCTTGCCGACATGGGTATCGCCGAGTCGGGTCTTGACCGCCTCATCCACGCCTCCTATTCCCTGTTGGGTCTGATCAGCTATCTGACCGCCGGTCCCAAGGAGGTGCGCGCCTGGACCATCACCCGCGGCACCAAGGCACCCCAGGCAGCAGGTAAGATCCACTCCGACTTTGAGCGCGGCTTTATTCGCGCTGAAGTAGTAGCTTACGACGATCTCATGCGTCTCGGCTCCATGAACGCCGCCAAGGAGGCCGGTCTCGTCCGCTCCGAGGGCAAGGAGTACGTCATGCAGGACGGCGATATCGTACTGTTCAGATTTAACGTATAAGGCGTTACGCAAGGGGAACTTTTTTAAAAGTTCCCCTTGACCCCTCAAAACTTTTGACAAAAAAGTGATTGACTGCATCAGTCGCTCGCCTAAACAATTATTTTTAAAAGTTTTTGGGGAGTCCAGAGTTTTTTGAAAAAAGCCCCTCTGGCTTCTCCCTTTTTTGAAAGGTCTACGATATGAGAATGAGAAAAAAGAAGCACGGAGCCGAGCGGATTGCCGCCTGTGCCGAGCTGTTGATCGAGGATACTTCCCTGCTTGCCACCTTGGGCGAGGAGGGCAACCCCATTTTTGACGAGATCCGTCCCATCCACATGGAGATCGGTTGCGGCAAGGGTAACTTTGCGGTAGGTATGGCCGCCGCACATCCCGAATGGAATTTCATCGCCATGGAGCGCGTGGCTGACGTGGCTTGTTGCGCTTTGGAGAAGGCAAAGGCATGCACCGAGGATCGCCCCGGGGACAATCTGCGAGTGCTGATCGGCAACGCAGAACATCTGGGCGAGTGGGTCAAACCCCACAGCGTCAGTCGTATTTATCTGAATTTCTCCGATCCGTGGCCCAAAAAAGGCTACGCCAAGCGGAGACTGACCCATCGCAATTTCCTCGCGCTCTACAAGAACGTTCTTGTTGAAGGCGGTGAGCTGTATCTCAAGACCGACAACGAGGGTCTGTTCGATTTCAGCCTGGAGGAGTTTGATGCCATGGGGCTGACCCTGCTGTTCTCCTCCCGTGACTTCCACAAGACCCCCGAGGCAGAGGGTAACATCATGACCGAGTACGAGGCCAATTTCTCGTCCCAGGGAATGCCTATCTACTGCGCGAGGGTCAAATTCTGAAGAGATACAAGATACACGCCGGGCAAGCTCGGCTGATACGAGATACAAGATATGCTGCGACCGCGCCGTATCTCGTATCTCGTATCTTTGTATCTTCGTAACGCGCATTTCAAATACCAAGGAGGCTCCTATGTTTTATCTCTACGTTCCCTACCACGGCATGGACTCCCGTCTGCCCGAGGCTTATTCCGATTTGACCGCCGCCCGTGCCGCCGCCCATGAGAAAGCGGTCTACGGCTATTGCGTCTGCGACGAGGCGGGCGAGGGCGTTTATTCACCCGTCGGCTCCTTTATCGCGTCCCATATTCTGCACCACGCCAAGGAAGTGGTCGATCATATGCGGATCCATGAGTACACCTACGGTGACGCTGACAGAAATCCCGCGCTGGACAAAAACTCCGAGCATCCCGAAAAGCTGGTCTCCTGCGATCGCTTTTGCGGTTGGGTGCTGTATGAGGCGGGATACGTGGCCCATCAGCCCTCCCGCAAGGGCCTGCCTCTGTACTTCTCCCCCAATCTGGAGGAGTTTCTGGTCAGGTACAGCTTTACTCGCATTGATAACCCCGACGAGGTGCTCCCCGGCGATCTCATTTTCGAGGGAAATTCCCACCACTTCGGACCGGAGCTTCCCGACAAGTACCGCGATTATCCCCGCCACGTCTTCATCAACGCGGGTCCTGCGGAGAACGGTCTGTTCTACCGCTACGACGCGGGCTCGGATCAGCGCATCCAATCGGTTCAGCCCATGATTGAGCAGATCTTCAAGCCCGAGCAGGGACGTCCCTTCCGCTTTGCCTATCGTGCTCCCGCCCCGGAGAAAATCGACCACATCAGCGCCCACGCCCTCTGTACGAGGAACCGCGAGGCTTTGAAATCCCGTGACCGTTGCGGGTGCTTCTACTGCGAGAGGATCTACGATCCCGACGAGATCACCGAGTGGATCGATGACGGTGTAACCGCGCTGTGCCCTCATTGCGGTATTGACTCGGTAATCTATGAAACCGAGCGATATCCCTTGACCGAGGATTTCTTGAAAAAGATGCATAAATATTGGTTTTAAGCGAAGCAAATAAAAAATGCTGTGGTTTGATAGCCACAGCATTTTTTGTTTAAATAATGCCCATTTGTGCTTTCAGCGCGAGAATCTTTTCAACCGACTCATCGATGCGTGACTCGGGGATGGTCCCGTTTTTCACAGCATTCAGGACAGCGGGCATCTGCTGATCGTAGGTGGTACAGCAAAGCAGGTCGTTCCCCGACAGCACTGCCGCCACGGCAGATGCCTGATCGCCTGTATAAAGCGTGATAGCATTCATATCAAGAGAATCGGTCATGATAAGTCCCTCAAAGCCCATGTCCTCGCGGAGGAACTTGTGAACGGCGGGTGAGAGGGAGGCAGGACAGTCGGGATCCATGCAGGAAACGATGTTGTGTGCTACCATGACAATGGGCGCGCCTGCCTTGATGCCCGCCTCGAAGGGCTTCAAATCCTTCTCAAGGAATTGAGACAGAGGACGGTCGTCGTGGGCGATGGAGGTATGGGTGTCCACGTTGTCGCCGTAGCCCGGGAAATGCTTGATGCTGCCCACGATATGCTCCCGGTTCATCACCGAGACCACGGTCTCGGCGTAGGCGGCGGTGGCTTCGGGATCGTTGCTGTAGGTGCGGTCGAAGATAAAACACTCGGGGTTGCCCGACATATCGCACACGGGGGCGTAATTGAAGTTGACCCCCAGATCAAGGAGAAAGCGGGCCTTTTCCTCGGTATCGGCAGCAACACGGTCGAGTCCACCCTCGGCGTCAAGCTGTCTGGGCGAGGGGAAACCGCTCTCACGGAAGGCGGGATATTTACTGGCGCGGATGACCCGTCCGCCCTCACAGTCGGCGGCGATGAACATGGGGATCTTGGCGGTCTCCCGGTAGCTCTTCAATAGGGATCTGATCGCCTCGGGATCTCTGTGCTCAAAATCACAGGCATAGAGGGTAAAGCCACCCAAATGGTACTTGGTGACAGCTTCCATTGCCACTTCGGGATCCTGAGGGCGTCGGGCAACGAACATCTGCCCCACCTTTTCTTCAAGGGTCATTTGGTTGAGAAGTTTTTTCATGTCTTTCATGGTTTTCTCCTTGATATGTGTTTGATTCATTGAATATCGTCTTTACTCTTCCTCAGGGAAAGTCCCTGTTACGGTAACGTTTTCACGGGCACTGTCAATGTAAGTCCACACCAGCGTGCCGTTCTTTTCCACGATGGGGAGGAAGGTGGGGGTTGCCTTGCGGGTGTTGGTATCGGTGTTGGGGGAATGCATGGACAGATACATCTGTCCGTTCAGATCGGTAAAGATCATGCCGTGACCACCGTCGTGTACCCCGGTATAATTCTCCGTGTATAAAAGATTTTCCTCATGGATCCATTCACCGTCCAACCGTCCGTTGGTACTTCTGGCAATGGCAACGGTATAGCCCTCCGGCTCAAAGTTGGACCACAGCATGAGTAGCTCCCCCTCCTTGGTAGTATAGAGCCAACAGCCATCGGTGACCTGCGCCGTTGCCCAGGAGGGTTCGTTAGCGGCGAACAGTTCAAAGGGTTCGGAAATAAAATGAGTAAAGTCCTCAGACAACTTGGCGGCGGCAAAGGTACCGATCCCATCTTTAGTGGATGTCCATTCATGGACAAAGACCATCCAAGGTTGACCTTCCGGGTCAATATACAGCGTACCGTCGATAGCATCCCACTCCTTAGGCGTGATGTGTCCATCGGTGATCTCCACAAAAGGACCTTCGGGAGAATCCGACTTCATGATGGTACACCCACGCTTCCCCGTGGTCTTGGACTTGTAGGTGGTAAACATATAGTACGCGCCGTTGTATTCATGTACCTCGGGTGCCCACTTATTGGTATCCACGTCCTCAGGGACGGTGACCACCTTTTTGACCTGCACCCAAGGACCGCCCAGATATCCGGAAGTATTCTTGTAGCACTTCCAGTTGGTGCCATAGGCATAATAGGTCTCGCCAACCACCAAAATACAGGGGTCACGAAGTTTTTCGATGTCCGAGACGATGATCCCCTGCTCTTCCGTAGGCGCGCCGCCTCTCATTTCAAAATCCAAGGGGAGACAACCGTCATATGTCCCGAGGATGGTGGAAATAAAATACTCTACAGCTAACGTACGGGAGAGACGATCGGTGTAGGCAATGACAATACGCCCCATACCGGGATTTTCGGCGGGATAGACCTTGATGGCATATTCGCCTTCGGAAAGGGTTGCCGTCAGTGCGACACATTCTTCGCGATTCACCGATCCAAGCACGATTTCGGTATCCTTTTTCCTGCTTTGCGCGGAGGCTTCGGTTTGACGGAAACGGATATCAAACTTTTTCTGCAACGCCTTACAGATGCGGTCTGCCTCAATTTGCGGCGCATCGTCTGCAGAAACATCGAAGGCTACTGTATAGGGGGAAGATTTTTTATCGGGCTGCACGATATACAAAACCTGCGGAGCAGGCACGTCGGTCTCTACCTCGGTAGGTTGCTCTTTCGGTGTCTCGGTCGCCTCTTCCGTGGAAAGCAAAGTGTCCTCCTCGGTTTCGGGAGCCTGCGTTTTCATCGTGTGAATCCCTGTCTCTAAAGGCTCACCTGTCTGTGTGCAAGCACAAAGCAGCATGGATAGGCAAAACAGTAAGCTGGCTGTCAGCATAATGATATTTTTTAGCATAATCATGATCACTCCATTCTGTCGCCTTGGCTGCTCTCATATATTGGGACATCGGTAGCGAGATCCCCGGCAACGCATATTAGCTTGATTATATCATAAACTCTTATAAAAATCAAGCGTTTGGGTCGATTCCGAAAATTTTTTAAAAATCCCCAAAAATTTTCTGAAACCTATTGACAATCACTTGAACTCGTGGTATAATCAAATCACAGCCCCGATGGTGTCGTACGATTGGGGACGCAACAACCCGAAAGGAGGTAACGCGCATGATCGCTTGCCACGTTTCCGCATTGCCACAAGTTGCCGCTCTTGCCTTATCCTTTGAGTGGTCCTTCTTGGCACTTCCTCTTCTATGGTTCGGTGTCATTATCCTGACCCTCATTGTCGAGAGTCAGACCGCCGATCTTGTCGCCATTTGGTTCGCCCCGGGCGCCTTTGTTTCTCTGATCCTGTCTATATTTAGCGTACAGTTCTGGGTACAATTCGGCGTTTTCATCGGACTGACTGTGGTGGGACTTATCCTGTCCTTCATCCTGATCCGTCCCATGATGAAAAAGAAACTCAAGCTCGAAAAGACCAACGTAGACGCCATGGCAGGAAAGCTTGCTCTTGTTGAGGAGGATGTGAACAACGCTATTCCCTCGGGGGTCGCCAAGATCAACGGTCAGCTCTGGACCGCCCGCATGGACGACCCTGATACTACCGCCGCCAAGGGTGACTGGGTAGAAATCGTCCGTGTAGAAGGCTCCAAGCTCATCTGCCGCCCCAAAGCCTGAAATATTTGACAGACGGATGAACCGTCGGAAAGGAAACCATCATGCTGAATCTCCAAGCACTCGCCTTCGTTATGGCAGCTAATCCTGCCGCCATTATCATTATTATCGCTGTCGTCGCCGTTTTGGCTATCATCTGTATTGCCAACGTGCATATCGTTCCCCAAGGGAAAGCCTATGTCATCGAGCATCTGGGCTCCTACCGCAAGACCTGGCAGACAGGTGGTATTAAGTTCACCATTCCCTTCTTCCAAAGAGTCGCCAAGAAGATCAACCTCATGGAGCAGGTTGCTGACTTCCCGCCTCAGCCTGTGATTACCAAGGATAATGTTCGTATGCAGATCGACACCGTGGTCTTCTTCCAGATCACCGACTGTAAGCTCTACGCCTACGGTCACACCACCCCTATGACCGCAATTGAAAATCTGACTTCCACCACCCTCCGTAACATCATCGGCGAGTTGGAACTGGACGCCACCCTGACCTCCCGTGACCTCATCAACACCCAGATGCGTGCCATTCTGGATGAGGCAACCGATCCTTGGGGTATCAAGGTAACTCGTGTTGAATTGAAAAACATCATACCTCCCAAGGAGATCCAGGATGCCATGGAGAAGCAGATGAAAGCAGAGCGTGAGCGCCGCGAGTCTATCCTCCGTGCCGAAGGTGAGAAGAAGTCCGCCATTCTGGTAGCAGAAGGTCAGAAGGAAGCTGCCATTCTGAAGGCAGAAGCTGAAAAGCAGGCTGCTATTCTCCGTGCGGAGGCATTGAAGGAATCTGCCATCCGCCAGGCAGAGGGTGAAGCTGAAGCCATCCGTCAGGTGCAGGAAGCTACGGCTGCCGGTATCCGTATGATCAACGAGTCCAAGCCTTCCGAGGCTGTGCTCACCATCAAGAGTTTGGAGGCACTGGAAAAGGTTGCCAATGGTCAGGCTACCAAGCTGATCATCCCCTCCAACATTCAAGGCATTGCCGGTCTTGCCGCTTCTCTTAAGGAAATGGTCACCGACACCCCCGAAGCTCCGGCTGAAAAGTCCGCTCCCGCCCCTAAAAAGTCTGTTCAGGGCAAGAGTCAGAACGATCAAAAGGCTTAAATAGTTACCAATAGCATTTAATGCAAAAGACCACCCGAATCGGGTGGTCTTTTGCATTAAAACCTAAATCAAACTGTCAAGGTTCTCATTTTGTGAAGCATCGGGCATGGGGATAACGTATTTATAATACTCGATACCATACTTTTCGCAAAGCTCATACACCTTTTTCAGGTATTCCTTGCGGTTTTTGCCCTTGAGATGGCAATAGTAGTATGCTTGGATAGATGACTTTTCCACATGAGCTTTTTGCTCGTCGGTCTCGGCAAGCTCATAGGCTTCCAGCCAAAGATCCAGCATATCGCGGCTGTAATTCAAGTCCCGCTTCCCTTCCGGATCCACATAGGGGAGCATTTTCTCTCCCTTATCAAAGATACCGATATGCGGATTGGTCATAGCGATCCTCGTCATATCGATCATGTAGGTCTTGATCTTCTCCCATCCCGCGCCATAGTAGTACATAAGGAACTCATCCATGTAGGCATAATACTGTTCCTCGGTCATATTGGGATTCCATAGAAGCTTGGCAAGCAAATAGGAGCGCAATTCGGCAAACTCACCCGATACAGACACCTGCTGTCCCTCCAGGAACACGCCCCTTACGTTGTGATCCTTATAGAAGTTCACGTTGTCCCACAGCACGTCGAAATTTGGGAAGAAGGAGAAATAGGTCTCTGCGTTATAGGTATAGTCCCAGATATAGAGATTATCGCAAATCGCAGCCCATTCTTCAATGTCCTTACGGAAGGAATTGTTATAGAGGCAGCTGCTATCCGACAGCGGATGAATAAAGCAACACTCAATGGAGCAAAGACGGATGATCACGTTTTCGGCCGGGCGAATGGTCTTGGGCGCTTTGCGGGTATAGCGGTAAGCCAAGGTATCCACGTACACACCGGGGTAATCGTCCTTGATATCGTTGGCAATTCGGTTGATAAAGGTAAGCAGGGATCCCATAGGGGTGCCCTCCGCGTCGTCAATGGCTTTGCAGTTTTCACATTGACAGCCAAGCTTGCCCGCATCAGAGTCATTTTGCGACACGGAGATGATGGTGGCATCGGGGTTGGCGTCCAGCCACTTACGAACATTGGAGAGAACCAACTGATACACGTTTTCGTCGGTCAGGCAGGGCTGAACGTTGCCCTGATAGGGTAGATCCTGCAGGAGGTTGATGGTATGGACGAAACGACCGGCGTAGCCGATACCGCCACCGATATCGGGAACGGGAGTGGAGCAATCATAGAAACTGTTATCCTTGGAGTGGTTGGCGAAGGTCTGGTCATAGCGCATATCGTACCAATAGGTGTCACGCATCTCAAAAGTGGGGATGTGAGTTGTATGAATATCTGCCGGGATAGCCACCGTATCCTGGTTAATAACAACCGTGGTGTCCTTGGCGAAGAAGCGGACGCCGATATAGTCCTCCAGGAAGCAGTATACGCCGTACATGGTGCCACGATCACAGCTGCCCGTGATGTAGAGGCGACCGTCGTCCATCAGCAGGGTGTAGCCGTCCAGCTTGACTTCAGCCCGTGCGGCAGTGACTTTTTCCGTGTCACGGTCGGTGACACCTATGACAATTTCATGCTCCGAGGTCTTTTCGGGGATACGGAAGCCGCCGGTAGCCTTCTCAATGAATTCCACCAGCTCATCAGCAGAGTTTCGGACACAAGCCGCGCCACCGTCCTGCACCACAAGGGTGTATTCCTTAATGTCCACACCGCCGATGGTCAGCTCGTTGAGCGGGATGCCATCGTCGGTTTCATCCTCTGTCGGAGCTTCGGTTGTCATCTCTGTCGGGGCTTCGGTGGGTGCCTCCGTCGGGGCTTCGGTGGGCTCTTCGGTAGGGACATCCGTGGGAACATCGGCAGGTGCATCGGTGGGAGCGTCAGTTACTTGAGGGTCAGGGGTGTTGCCGTTACAGGCCACCAAAGCCACCGAAATCAGCAGAAGGGCTGACAAAAGCAGCAGAGCGAAGCGAATGAATTTCATGTTTTTTTCTCCTTTCAAAAGGGGAATTTCGTTGCCTACAGTATAGCACAGATAGAAGAATTTTGCAATAGGGCGAGGAAAATTTGGCGGTAAAAAAGCCGCCCTGCGGGAGGTCGGCTTTTTTCGGGAATACCCTTTAACTATGGTTAATCATCTTTCTTTCTGATCACAGTGCCTGCGATCAGCACAAGGGAAAAGAGACCGAGTGCCGTGCTTCCCACAAGCGAAGCACATCCCTGTTCAGTGGTAGCGGGAGGTTCGGTTCCGTTGTTTTCGGTCGTTTCCTCAAACGGCGCTTCGGTAGACACTTCGGTGGGTACTTCGGTGGGTACTTCGGTTACAGGAAGCGTTTCTTCGGGCTGGGTTTCCCCGGGAACGGAAGGTTCGGTCTCGTCTTCGATTTTTACCCCCCACTCCCCGAGACGGCTCTCGGCATATGCCTCCGCTTCATCAATGGAGCGGAAAAAGCCCATGTAACAAACGTCGAACTCCATGCCGTCAGAAGGAACGGCAAAGTCAATGCGAAGACCGTTGATTCGTCCCTCCCAAAGCCCGGTGAGATCTACGGTGGCGAGGATGTATTCGTTTTCCTCATCCTCGTAATAGGCGCCCTCGTGAGCAGACCAGTCGATATGGTTATCGCCTTCCGCGCCCAGCACTTCGCCACCGTAATACCACATACTGCCGCCGTCACCGTAGTAGTTTCGGAGAAGTGCCGTAAACACGGGGAAATCCGTACCGGAATAGGAAACGGCGCGGGGCATATTCCAGCTGAAATTGCCCATGTTGCCAGACATGGTCACACGGAAGGAATTGTCACCCAAGGGACTCATCTCAAGGTTGGTTCCGTTGGGCGCATTGTTGGTGGAGGCGTCAAAGTACAACGCAGGCTGATTTTCGGGAACGGTAGAAGGATCTGCAATATCGGCGATTTTGATGAGGTTTGGCTCAGGTTCCTTGCTGTCAGTACCGGTGGGAACGTAAGCGTCATTCTTGCTGGTACCGTACTTCAGAATAGACATGGCAGCTTGACCGTCTTTCATAGAGGAATACAGGGTAACACCCACGTAAAACTCACCGCTGGGGTCCATATTATTCAGGTTGGCGGAGATCTGGTTCATGCCAGGAAGAGCCACGCCGTTGAGCTTGAAGGTATACTGATTACCGCTGTAGGTGGCTTCCAGAGTATAGAGTTCCCTACCCTCACTGTCCAACTTGGGGTTGACCTGGGAACTGCCCAGAATTGAGAAGGAGCTGTTGTCAATGGTGTTACAGCTTTCAGCCTTGGCCTCAGCGCCGCCGCCATTACCGCGGATCAGGCACATCCAGCCGCCGCCGTAAGCAGGCGCGCCGGGGGTAACCTTAGCTTTGTTCGTGATACTGATACAGATCCAGCTGTCGATATTGTGCTCGGGACCGTTGTAGCAGTAGTCATCCACACGGAATTCCAAATAGAGACCGTCCTTGACGGGCTGTTTCTCCTTGGTCTGCACCGTCATAAAGGGAGTGGAGTCGGTATAGTCGGCAGGGACGACCACAAATCCCTCCTCGGTGTACTTGTAACCGGCCTCGGGCTTTTGAGGCTTGTCGCTATTCTCCGGATATTCAGCTGCGGCGCGGTAGGTGGTCCAGTCACCGGGGACATCAGCCGCATAGATATTGACAGCCATCGCGGGAATCATGCAAAACAGCAGGGAAAGTGACAAAATTATCGCCCAAACTCTTTTCATAGTGAATCTCCTTATCAGTTGATCGTGTGTTCTTATTATACCGCAAATAATTCACCTTGTAAATTAACACTTTACACAATTATTCAACGAACTTTTCGTATAAAACGCAAACCAACGGAAGCCCCCAACTGAGGATTGACAAACATATATGAACATGATATAATGGAAATAATCACTTCAAGGGCTGGCGTGAAAGTTTTACAAGTCAACCCCCAAGCAACCTCTTTCACGCCCAATTCTCACTAAAAAGGGGATCCAACCCATTTTCTCGTTTACGACACAGTCGAATTTCAAAAGATTTTTATGCCGCCGCAACGCGGCGAAATGGAGATTTTTATGTTTACTGCTCATAATCCCATTCTACGGGGCTTCAACCCCGATCCCTCAGTTTGCCGCGTGGGAGAGGACTACTATATCGCCACCTCCACCTTCCATTGGTTTCCCGGGGTAGAGCTGTATCACTCACGCGATCTTGTGAACTGGGAGCAGCTCCCTGCACCGCTGTCCCGCGTGTCCCAGCTTGACCTCCGAGGTAACCCAAATTCAGGTGGCATCTGGGCACCCTGTCTGTCCTACTGCGACGGGGTCTTTTATCTCATTTACACCAACGTGAAAAACATCCACGGCATCTACAAGGACACCCACAATTATCTTGTCACCGCTACCGATATCCGTGGTCCCTGGTCAGAGCCTGTCTACCTCAATTCCAGCGGCTTTGACCCTTCTTTGTTCCACGACGACGACGGGCGCAAGTGGTTGGTCAACATGAAGTGGGATCCCCGCTTTGGAAGTCATCCCTTTGACGGTATTTTATTGCAGGAATATTCCCCAACAAAGAAAAAACTGATTGGCGAGCCTGTCAACATCTTCAAGGGCACCGACGTGCGGGTGACCGAAGCCCCTCACCTCTACAAAATGAACGGTTATTACTACCTCATGGTGGCTGAGGGGGGCACTTCTTATGCCCACGGCATCCAAATGGCACGCGCCAAGACCATCACAGGGCCTTATGAGGCCGATCCTCAGCCCCTGCTCACCACCCGCCATGATCCAAGTTACCCCCTCCAACGGGCGGGTCACGGTTGTTTGGTGGACACACCGGACGGAGATTTGTATACCGTCTTCCTCTGCAGTCGCCCGCTGGATAAACACAGCATTTTGGGGCGGGAGACGGGTATGGCACAGCTGGTTTGGAGCGAGGACGGATGGCTTCGCCTCAAGGACGGCGGTATTCTGCCCCCTCTGACCTATGAGTCCCGCCTTCCCCAAGCGCCTGTCGAACCGGTCCCCGAGGTGGACTTTTTTGATATGGACACCCTGCCGCCCCGCTACAAGACCCTGCGTCTGCCCTTCACCGAGCGGACAGGCTCTCTGACCGCCCGCAAGGGATGGCTCAGGCTTTATGGGCGGGAGTCCATACTGTCTTGGAACGAGACGACTTTGGTGGCACGCCGCTTGCAGTCTCACCACACCGAAACCACGGTCAAGATGGATTTTGCCCCTACCGATTACCAACACATGGCCGGGCTTACCGTGATGTACGATTCCTACAATTTCTTCTATCTCCACGTATTGGGCACAGATGACGGTGGGCGGGAGTTACGCATCATCTATCGTGATAACAAGTCCTTTTTTGATCCCCTAAACGGCGGATCGGTGGCGATACCTTCCCGCGGCAGCGTGTGGCTGCGCGCCGAGGTAAATCGAACCACGCTCATATTCTCCTACTCTACCGACGGCGAGCACTTCTCCCCTATTGGTGGCGCGCTGGATTGCTCCAATCTTTGCGACGAGCATTACCGTGCTATGGATCACGAAGGACACACGGGAACCTTTGTGGGCATGGCTTGTCAGGATCTGTCCGGCTGTGTGGAAGGTGAGGTCTGTTTCGCGGACTTTGAATCCATGACGTCTCGTTCTTGGGAAGACATCTGAAAACAAACAAAAAGGCTGTCACAAGCGTGACAGCCTTTTTTATGGAATTAGGGTAGATCAGTTACCACCGGTGAGCTTAGCGATCTCCTCAGCGAAGTTCTCTTCTCTCTTCTGGATGCCCTCGCCCTTCTCGAAGCGGAAGAACTCAACAACCTCGATCTTGCCACCCAGCTCCTTAGCGGTCTTCTGGATGTATGCGCCGACCTTCATGTCGTCTTCCTTAACGTAGCCCATGTCTACAAGGCAGTTGCCCTCGTAGAACTTGCCGAGCTTACCCATGATGATGCCATCCAACACCTTCTCGGGCTTGTTTGCCATCTTGGGATCGTTAGCCAGCTGAGCCTTGATGATCTCACGCTCGGACTCGATCACGGAAGCGGGAACCTGCTCGCGGCAGAGGTAAGGAGTGGGATATGCGCCGATCTGCAGAGCGATGTTCTTGGCGAACTCAGCAAAGCCATCCTTGTCAGCCACGTCGGTGTCGAACTTAGCGATAACACCGATGG
This sequence comes from Eubacteriales bacterium, assembly GCA_045531965.1. Classification (GTDB taxonomy): domain Bacteria; phylum Bacillota; class Clostridia; order Oscillospirales; family CAG-272; genus CAMEON01. The sequence continues at coordinate 5,276 of JAZSFA010000159.1, read as the reverse complement.
AGCCTGCGCCGTGGATGTAGGTAGAGGTCTCGCCCTCTACCAGCACGAAGCGGCGGATGTCCAGCTTCTCACCGATCACGAAGATCTGCTCCTTGAGCTTCTCCTCAACGGTCATGGTACCGTCGATATACTGACCTGCCATCAGAGCAGCAACATCAGCGGGCTTGGTAGCCAGGATGGTCTTCAGGAGGTTCTTGACGAACTCCTTGAAGGACTCGTTCTTAGCCACGAAGTCGGTCTCAGAGTTGACCTCGATCATAGCGGTCAGGTTGCCTTCCTTCATGATGTCAACGACACCGTCAGCGGCAATACGGGTTGCGCCCTTGGCCTCAGCCTTGAGAGCGCCCTTCTCACGAAGGATCTTGATAGCAGCCTCGAAGTCACCGTCAGCTTCAACAAGTGCCTTCTTGCAATCCATCATACCGATACCGGTCTGTCTGCGCAGCTCGGCAACGTCTTTTGCAGTAATGTTTGCCATTTTTTATATTCCCCTTTGTTCTTTATTTAGCAGTAGCGGTGACCGAATTACTCGGCAGCCTCTTCAGTGGTCTCTACAGACTCGCCCTCAGCGGTGAGCTGCTCGCCCTGACGACCTTCGATGATAGCGTCAGCCATCACGGAGGAGATCAGCTTGATGGCGCGGATAGCGTCATCGTTACCGGGAATGACGTAGTCAGCATCGTCGGGATCGCAGTTGGTATCAACGATAGCGATCACGGGGATACCCAGCTTCTTAGCCTCGAGAACAGCAATGTGCTCTTTGTGGGGGTCAACGATGAAGATAGCATCGGGCAGTCTCTCCATGGTCTTGATACCGCCAAGGCTCTTCTCCAGATCGAACATTTCCTTCTGCAGACCGGCAACTTCCTTCTTGGTCAGAAGATTGAAGGTGCCATCTTCCTGCATCTTGTTCAGGGTGTTCAGACGGTTGATGGAGCGCTTGATGGTCTTGAAGTTGGTCATCATACCGCCGGGCCAACGAACGTTCACGTAGTACATACCGCAACGCTCAGCCTCTTCCTTAACGGCTTCTGCTGCCTGCTTCTTGGTACCAACGAACAGGAGATTGCCGCCGTTTGCGGAGAGGTCACGAACGAAGTTGTAAGCCTCTTCGAACTTCTTAACGGTCTTCTGCAGGTCGATGATGTAGATGCCATTTCTCTCGGTGAAGATGTACTCCTGCATCTTGGGGTTCCAGCGTCTGGTGTGGTGACCGAAGTGCACGCCTGCTTCCAGCAGCTGCTTGATGGTGATAATAGACATGTCAATGTCCTCCTTTGGTTTTTTCCACCACAGAGGCTCCCGCGGACCGATCCGGGCACTTGCCCTGACACCGAGGCCGCATATGGCATCTGTGTGTGTATTTTTTTGTTGCTATTTTTGCGCAACAGCGGTATTATATCATACTCTTGATCACAAATCAATAGGAAACGGCAAAATTTACATTTTGTTCAATATTTTTGTTGAACCTGCTTCCCTTTCACACAGTTCTTTGCATATAATGAACCATAAAAATTGTGGAGGTACTCATATGCGCGTCATGAACACAGCGGAGCTTTCTTCTATGGAAGTCATCAATCTTTGTGACGGAGCCCGTCTTGGCTGCCCGTCCTGCTTTGAGATCAACATCGAGGACGGTCAGATCACTGCCCTTCTGATCCCCCAAGGCGGGAGCTTTTCCCTGCTGGGGAAAACAGACAGCTACAGGATTCCTTGGTGCAAAGTTCAATGCATCGGCGAGGATACCATCCTCGTCAAGCTCACCGACGGAGAACTGAGTTCCTGTCTTTGCAAGACGTGCAAAGGCAAACGTGGCTTTTTTTGTTGAACCGCTCATTTCTATTGACAAAAAACACTTTTCATAGTATAATATCTCTGTATATTTTTGGGCCATGTGCCTTGTAAAGGAGATATGTATGAATCGTACACTGAAAAGAATCCTGGCATCGCTTTTGTGTGCCGCCACGCTTCTGAGCTTCGCGTCCTGCAATCCCGACGGTGACGGGGAGAATACTACCGATCTGTCCACGGATATGGGCACATCCACCGAGGACATCACCTCCGCCGAAACCTTCCCCGAAGATTTTTTGGTCACCGAATCCGATGGCAAAGCCGACGTATTTACCCCCACGGGTCTGAAATACACCGCCACGGGCTACAGCATCTCGGACGAAGCCGAGTTTACCTTTATCTCGGCTTTGGAGTACACCTTCCCCGAGGGCTCCTTTGCCGAGGCCTTCAACCGTTTTTCCGTGACTTACAAATCTACCGAACCCGTCAAGGTCACCCTGTCCTATAAGGTAACCAAGTACGACGTTACCGACTACTATTTCCTGGAGGCGGGCGAAGGTGTCTTCTCGGGTCTGCCCTCCAGCTTCATGAACGAGGCCGATTGCTTCTCTATCAAAAGCATCAAGGTGGAATCCCTGACGAAAAAGGCTACCAAGTTTACCTTGGGCGATCTGACCACCGAAAAAATTCCCGTCCCCAACAAGTCTCTGTATATTGAGAACGCTCGTTTCAAGCTGGGCATCGACATGGGCTGGGGTGGTACCATCAATTATATTAGTGACAAGAACAACAAGATCACAAGCCTTGAAAATCTTGTCAATAAGCACGACACGGGTCGTCTCATCCAGCAGTCCTTCTACGGCACAGGTCCCATCGAGGGCGTGTACGAGCCCGGTATCTCCTTTGATACTCAATGGAACTATAACCCCGTGCAGGGTGGTGACCAGTACAACAACGCCAGCCGCCTCATTGACCTGGTGGTGAGCGAAAACTCGGTCTACATCAAGTCCCAGCCCCAGGACTGGTCGCTGGACAACGAGCTGACCCCCAGCTACATGGAAAATACCTACACCTTGAAGGACGACCACATTGAGGTCAAAAACCGCTTTGTGGACTTCTCGGGCTGGGAGCATCCCTTCAGAGGGCAGGAATTGCCCGCCCTTTACACCGTCAGCTACTTGGATACCTTCGTGTGGTACGACGGCGATGCCTCCTGGACGGGTGATACCCTGTCCTCCCGCGACAATCTGAACTTCTGGGGCGACTCCAGATACGTGGGCGATTGTACCTTCTCCCTCAAGGAGAACAACCAGGAGACCTGGTGCGCTTGGGTCAACACCAAAGATAACTACGGCCTGGGTATTTACGTCCCCAAGGTCGATCAGCTCAAGGCAGGCCGCTACGAATACGACGGCACCAAGGACGCTATGGGAGACGCCACCAACTACGTGGCTCCCGTCAATATGCTGAAGCTGGTCTCCTTCAAGCCTTTGGAATACAGCTATATCCTGACGGCAGGCAGTCTGGAGGACATCCGCGCAACCTTTACCACCCACAAGGATTTCTGCACCAACGCTGCTCTGAACGAAAACTACGTCAGCCTGCGCGTGCCTTCGGTAGAAGGCGATGTGACCAAGCTTGTATTTGATGCCCAGAGCAAAGTCAACGCACTGGCGAATCCCGTCAGCACCACCGTGACCTTTGACGAGGCGGAAAAAGCCGCCAAGCTGACGGCAGGTCCCGAGGGCGACGCGCAAGTGGCCATCAACTACGGCGAGTACGTTAAAATCTCCGCCGATACGCATAAGGTGCTGAAGATCGAGTATATGATCCCCACGGATAACAGCAGCAGTGTTTATGAATGTGACCTCTTCCTTTGCGCGGGTACCATTCAGGAGGCCTCGGGAGATGCCCGCCTGCGTAAATCCCTCATCGCGGACGGCGAGTATCACGTCCTGGAGATCGACTTGTCGTCTTACGCCTTCTGGAAGGGTGATATCCACAAGATCCGCTTCGATTATTTCGACTTCTCCTCCGAGGGAGACGTGATGTACCTCAAGAGCTTCACGTTGGAGTGATCTTGCATTAAGGGTCATCTCTAAGGTAAATTGTTGTTTATGGGGGTACGCTTGGAGGAACCTTCTTGCAAGAAGTTTCCTCCAAACCACCTCCAAGAACCTTTAAAAAGTATTTATTATTAAAGGTTTTTGAAGGGTTCCAAGGGAAACTTTTTGCAAAAAGTTTCCCTTGACCGTACTCCACCAAAACAACAATTTACATTACACTATACCTAAAGGAGAAACTTATGAATAAAACATACGCAACCTACGCCGTCGATGAGGCGGTGACGCTCCTTACCATCGACAGCCCTACGGGCTATACCAAAAAAGCCGCCGCTTGGGTCAGAGACGAATTTGCCGCCCTCGGATATGACGCAACCATCACCGTCAAAGGCGGCGTCATGGTCACCTTGTCCCAGGGAAGCGAAGAAAACAAGAACAACGGTCTCATGTTGGCTGCGCATACCGATACCTTGGGTGGGATGGTGGCTGAGATCAAGGGCAACGGTCGTCTGCGCCTGACCAACCTGGGTGGCATGAAAGCGGACAACGGAGAAGCCGAAAACGTCCGTGTTCATACCCGAAACGGTAGAATCATTGAAGGCACCCTCCAGCTTTGCAACGCTTCGGTTCACGTCAACGGCGAGTACAGCGCTTCCCCCCGCAATTTCAACACCACCGAGGTGGTACTGGACGAGGATGTGAACTCCGCCGACGATGCCCGCGCCTTGGGTATTGAGGTGGGCGACATCGTGGCCTTTGATCCTCGCACGCGGGTCACGGATTCAGGCTACATCAAGAGCCGTTTTCTGGATGACAAGCTTTCCGTCGGCATTCTTATAGGTCTTGCCAAGTACATAAAGGATGAAAGCATTACCCTCCCCCGTCCCGTGTATCTCCACATCACGGTCTACGAGGAGGTCGGACACGGGTGCGCGGGGTCTGTCCCCACAGGCATTACCGAGGCCATCAGTGTAGATATGGGCTGTGTGGGCGCTGGATTGGGCTGCACCGAAAAAAAGGTGTCTATCTGCGCCAAGGATTCGGGCGGTCCCTACAACTATGAGGTGGTAGGCAAGCTCATTGAAGCCGCCAAGGCCGAGGGTGCGGACTATGCCGTGGACGTTTATCCCTTCTACGGTTCCGACGTAGAGGCGTCCCTCTCCGCAGGCGCGGACATCCGTCACGGTCTCATCGGCCCCGGCGTATACGCCAGCCACGGCTATGAAAGAAGCCACGTGGAAGGCGTGTGGAATACCCTCAAGGTGCTGAAGGGGTATTTGGGCGTGTAAATTGTTGTTTAGGAGTACGCCTGGGAGGGCCCTTCTTGAAAGAAGTGCCCCCCAGACCCCCTCCAAGAACCTTTAAATAATGATTCTTTTTAAAGGTTTTTGAAGGGTTCCAAGGGAAACTTTTTGCAAAAAG
>JAZSFA010000154.1:0-16326 GCA_045531965.1 Eubacteriales bacterium | reverse complement strand
TAAAGGGAGGTGGCACGGCTTGCCGTGACGGAGGGATTGTAAAAAGCAACAGCTACACAAAAACAATCCCTCAGCCGCCTTCGGCGTCAGCTCCCTTTACACAAGGGAGCCTTTTTTATGTTCACCTATGACGTATCAATTATCCTGACAAGCACTGCTTTTGTAGACACAAAAGCAAAATACGGCATATCCCTTTCGAGATATACCGTATTTTTGAAAACTGTCCTTTAGAGGAACACCCTAAGGAACCGCCATTTTTTATTTATGGGGATCAGCCCATGATGTCTTCGTAGGTAGCGTCCTGATAATCAGCGGCATCGGCAGGTGCCTTGATCTCGGGAACGTTCTCATACTCATATTCGAAGCCCATATCCATCTTCACGTTAAAGCTCATGCCTTCAACGGTCATGGTATACTCACAGGTCAGAGTGAGTTCATCATACTTACCGTCGGTAATGGTCGTGATATAGGAGAGGTTTTTCATAGTGGCAGTAGCACCGGAATCAGTGCCCAGGGATTCGGCGATCATATCGTCCATGAGCTTCTTGCCGGCATCACTCAGTTCCTCAAAGACGATGGTGTAGGTGTTATCCTTCTTCTCCATGGTCATATTACCGAACTCTTCCGGAGAAATAGGCAGCTCAGCACCGGAATCAGCGACAAAATCTTTCAACTGCTCGTCGGTGAGGGTACATTTCATCTTGACAGCGGTTCCGGCAACATCCATATCGTAATACAGGATCTTATCCACAACCGTCATATCCATATTCAACATCATGCCCTCGCCCATATCCATGTCCATGCTCATGGACAGGTTGTCACCATCCATAACAATGGGATACTCCATAGTCATGGATGCAAAGATCTGATTCATCTGGGCATTATCGGAAGAGAACTTCATAGAAGTTTTCAGGATATAAGGATTTGCCATCGTAGCGGCGTTGGCCTGCTCCATAACGGCCTCGGGAGAGGGCTCGGTGGGGGCTTCGGTGGGGGCTTCCGTGGGTGCCTCGGTGGGGGCGTCGGTAGCGGCGACCGTGGTTTCGGCGTCGCCTGCGGGATCCGAGTCGCAGGAGGCGAACATGGTGACCATCATCGCCAAAATCATAAGAATAACTAACAGTTTTTTCATTGTATTGTGTCCTTTCTGTCATGTGAATCGCCTATTATATTTGGCGTTCATTTGAACATATTTTATCATTTACACTTCGCTTTGTCAATGGCTATTTTCAACAAACTATTGATCCGAATACATACATTTTGCACAAAAAGCGCCGCCCCGAAAGCTCGGAGCGGCAGTTTTTTATCTTACAGACCTCTCTTGATGTAGTGCGTATGCAGGATATGGTGAGCCTTTTCGCTGTTGGGCTCGCCGAAGTACTCGTCGTACAGCACCTTAACACCGGAGTTGTCCTGAGACTTACGGAGATCGCAAGCCTTGTCGTCGTTGTAGAGAACGGCGGCACGGACGGCGCGCAGGTCGATAGCGGCACGGACGGATGCGGGCTGGATGGGCTGACCACCGCCGTTGACGCAACCGCCGGGACAAGCCATGATCTCGATGAACTGAACGTCAAGCTCGCCTGCCTTGACCTTGTTGAGCAGCGTCTTGGCATTGCCGGTACCGGAGGCAACGGCCACGTTGACGGTCATGTCACCCAGCTTGTAGGAAGCAACCTTGATGCCTTCTACGCCACGAACCTCGGGGAAGTCCACAGCCTCCAACTTGGTGCCGAGGATGAGCTCTGCGGCATAGCGGAGAGCGGCTTCCATAACGCCACCGGTGGCACCGAAGATAGCACCTGCGGAGGAACCGATATCGAAGGGCTGGTCGAAGGCCTCGTCGTCAAGGCTCTTGAAGTCGATGCCTGCCTTCTGGATCATGCGACCCAGCTCACGGGTGGTGATGGCCACATCCACGTCAGGCACACCTGCGGCGGACTGACCGGGTCTGCCAACCTCGAACTTCTTGGCGGTACAAGGAATAGCGGACACGAAGAAGATGTCCTTGGGATCCCAACCCATCTTCTCGGCGTAGTAGGTCTTGACCACGGCACCGAACATCTGCTGGGGGGACTTGCAGGTGGAGAGATTCTCGGTCATCTCGGGGAAATAATGCTCGCAGAACTTGATCCAACCGGGGGAGCAGGAGGTGATCATGGGCAGAGCTCCGCCGTTCTGGATTCGGCTGATCAGCTCGTGAGCCTCCTCAACGATGGTCAGGTCAGCGGTGAGGTTCATGTCATAAACGCCGTCGAAGCCGAGACGCTTGATGGCGGCCACCATCTTACCTTCGCAGTCGGTGCCGGGCTCATAGCCGAAGCACTCGCCAATCTGGGCGCGGACGGAGGGAGCGGTGCAGATGAGGACATGCTTGGAGGGATCTGCGAGAGCGGCGAAGACCTTATCGGTGTCGTCCTTCTCATACAGCGCGCCTACAGGGCACGCGACGATACACTGACCGCAGTTGATGCAAGAGGTACCACCCAGGGGGTACTCCATGGGGGAGGCGATGTGGGTATCGAAGCCACGGTCGTTAGCGCCGATGACGCTGACGCCCTGAACCTTCTGACACATAGCCACGCAACGACGGCAGAGAATACACTTATTGTTGTCACGGATGATGGAGAAGGAGCTATCGTCGATCTCGTACTCATTGCGAGCACCCACGAACTTGGAGGCACTGACACCATACTGACGGCAAAGGGTCTGCAGCTCGCAGTTGGTAGAACGGGTGCACTCCAGACACTTCATATCGTGGTTGGAGAGCAAGAGCTCCAGGTTCATCTTACGGGAAGCAATGATCTTGGGAGTGTTGGTCAGGATGGACATACCCTCGGTGACGGGGTAGACGCAGGCGGTGACCAGGCGGTAGGGTTTACCACCCTCGGAAACCTCCACGAGGCAAAGACGGCAAGCGCCAATCTCGTTGATGTCCTTCAGATAGCAAAGAGTGGGAATATCGATCTTGGCGGCACGGGCAGCTTCAAGGACGGTAGAGCCCTTGGCAACCTCGTAGTCCTTGCCATTGATTTTAATATTTACAGTTTCCATGGTTCAAAGTTCTCCTTTCTCAAGACTTGGAAATCGCGCCGAACTTACAACCGCTCATACAAGCACCACACTTGACGCACTTGCTTGTATCAATGGTGAAGGAAGCCAGCTTATGACCGGGAGCGATGTAATCGGTACGGGTGATGGCATCGGCGGGACACTGCTTAGCGCACTTGCCGCAACCGATACACTTATCAGCGTCGATCTTGAACTGCAGGAGCGACTTGCACACGCCTGCGGGACACTTCTTATCAACGATGTGAGCTACGTACTCATCGCGGAAGTACTTCAGGGTAGAGAGAACGGGGTTAGGCGCAGTCTGACCCAAGCCGCAGAGGGATGCGGACTTGATGTAGTGGCACAGCTCTTCCATGCGGTCCAGGTCTTCCATCTCACCGTTACCTGCGATGATCTTGTCCAGCAGCTCAAGCAGACGCTTGGTACCGACACGGCAGGGGGTACACTTACCGCAGGACTCGTCCACAGTGAAGTCCAGGAAGAAGCGGGCGATATCAACCATACAGGTATCCTCGTCCATAACGATCAGACCGCCGGAGCCCATCATGGAACCGATAGCCATCAGGTTATCATAGTCAATGGGGGTATCGATGAGGTGAGCAGGGATACAACCGCCGGAAGGACCGCCGGTCTGGGCAGCCTTGAACTGCTTGCCGTTGGGGGTGCCGCCGCCGATCTCCTCGATGATGTGGCGCAGGGTGGTACCCATGGGCACTTCAACAAGACCGGTGTTGTGGATCTTACCACCCAAAGCGAAGACCTTGGTACCCTTGGACTTCTCGGTACCGATGGTGTTGAACCAAGCGGCGCCCTTCAGGATGATCTGGGGAATGTTGGCATAGGTCTCCACGTTGTTGAGAACCGTGGGCTGACCGAACAGACCCTTGACAGCGGGGAAAGGAGGACGGGGACGAGGCTCGCCGCGGTTACCCTCGATGGATGTCATGAGCGCAGTTTCCTCGCCGCAGACGAATGCGCCTGCGCCCAGACGGATGCTCAGGTCGAAGTTAAAGCCGGTACCGAAGATATCGTTACCCAGGAGGCCGTATTCCTTAGCCTGATCGATAGCGATCTGGAGACGGTTGACGGCGATGGGGTACTCAGCACGGACGTAAACGTAACCCTCGTCAGCACCGATAGCATAGGCGGCGATTGCCATAGCCTCGATGAGCGCGTGGGGGTCACCCTCCAGGATGGAACGGTCCATGAAGGCACCGGGGTCACCCTCGTCGGCGTTACAAGCCACGTACTTCTTGACGTTGCCGCGGTTGCCGCTGGCGAACTTCCACTTCAGACCGGTGGGGAATCCGCCGCCGCCACGACCGCGGAGACCGGAATCCAGGATGGTTTGGATGACCTCGTCGGGGGTCATTTCGGTCAGCACCTTACCCAGGGCTGCATAACCATCCATAGCGATGTACTCCTCGATGTTCTCGGGGTTGATAACGCCGCAGTTACGGAGAGCCAGACGATACTGAGACTTGTAGAAGGTGGTGTCGTTCAGAGAAGAATGAGAGCCTTCCTCAGCCTCGTGGCCCTCAGCCACGTCGTTGTAGACCAGGCGCTCTACGGGACGACCCTTGAGCAGATGCTCAGACACGATCTCGGCAACATCCTTCTCTTCTACACGACTGTAGAAGGTGCCATCGGGATAAAGAATAACGACGGGACCCAGAGCGCAGAGACCGAAGCAACCGGTCTGGACGACCTTTACTTCTTCTGCAAGCCCCTGCTTTTCGATCTCACGGACAAAAGCTTCCTGGATCTTCTGGCTGCCGGAAGAGGTACAACCTGTACCGCCGCAGCACAATACATGAGCACGAATCATTTTCACATACCTCCGTTATACATTCTTGGCGTAGGTGTATTCCTCAACCACCTTACCGCCCTTGATATGCTCGGCAATGACCTTTTCAACCTTCTCGGCGGTCATCTTCACGTAGGTGACCTTTTCCTTACCGGGCTGGTACACCTCAACAACGGGCTCATACTGGCAAATGCCGATACAGCCGGTCTGGGAAACGGTGACGGAGCTTGCCAACCCCTCACGGTTTACGCTCTCCACAAATGCGTTCAGCACGGGGCGGGCACCGGCAGCGATACCGCAGGTTGCCATACCGACGACAATGCGGGTCTCGTTTGTACCCTCACGAAGGACTACCTTGTCCTTCATCTTCTCTCTGATCGCAGCGAGTTCTGCCAAAGATTTCATGATGTTACAATTCCTTTCATTGTTATATCAATTTTTTGATTACAAAGATGGATCGGAAGCATCGTATTGCTCCCGCAGGTATTGACCGATCCATTGAATGACTTCAAAATTATCCAAAGGGACGTCCCCCAACACTTCACGGAGCTGTCTTGTATCCAACGTCACACTCTGCCCTTTCCTGTCATGCAAAAAGGTGAAGTCGATTTCAGGCGACCCCATGATCAGGGTTTCCATGGTTGCGACCAAGTCGCCGATGGGGGTAAAATCAATATGATCGGTGTAAAAGATTGCTGTGACCACCGTACCGTGGTCTTGAGGGTGATCCTCCTCGTGACGGGATTCAATGGTCACCATCCCCCCTGTTTGTTCCGCCGCCAACATGAGCAAGGGAATGCCCATGCCCACCTTGCGGGTGGTGCGGGTGGTATAGAAGGGGTTCATCACGGTTTTGACGATCTCGGGCTTCATACCGCAGCCGTTGTCCGTGATGGTGAGGGTCAGCCTGTTCCCTGCCTCCACCAAAGAGATATCGATCAGGGATGCCTTTGCCTTGACAGAGTTCTTGGCGATGTCCAGCACGTTGAGTGACAGTTCTTTCATCCGAGACCTCCTTTCAGACGCAGGAACAGCTGATGCCGCACAAAATCGCCGCTGTACGGTTCGTCTTCCAGCTCAAAATAGGTTTGGGCGTCACGGATATCCCACAGATAATGGGCATCCGATCCGCAAAGTATGAGTTTGTCTTTTAAGATGGGGTATTTACTTTGATATTCTTCCTTTTTATCGTAGTCCCTCAGCTCTACGCAGTCGAAGACCGGGGTTTCGGGAATCGCACCGAGAATCGAAATGACACCGTTAGCTTCCCTATCGACGTGGGCGGGAAAGCACACGCCGTTAAATCGGTTGACCAAGGCGGGAACGTCATCCAAGGAGAGCATCGTCGCGTTGGGCAGAAGATCCTCTTCAATGCCGATCGGCTCATCATTTTCGTCCATGATGATCTGCTCTCCGAAAATATCCGTTCGATTTTTAATATGGATACGTTTTTCGTCCACTGCATTGCCAAATGCCATGGCCTCTTCCAGACGTTCAAAAAGACAGACCACGTGGATATCCTCCGCTGTAGTCAACTCCATCCCCGCCACGGGGATGATGCCTTGCTTCTTGGCAGCTTTAAAGAAAGCCGGGCAATTTTTAGTTGAATTATGATCAGTCAAGGCAGCAATCTGCAGTCCTGCCAGCGCGCACACACCCGCTATGTTATTTGGGGTCATGTCGTTATCAGCGCAAGGAGACAGGCAGGAATGAATATGGAAATCGTAGTAGTAGCGGTTCATAGGTCAAGCGCTGCCAACGCGGCGGCGACCTCATAGGCGGTTTTGTCGGTTGACAAAACGTTGACATCTTTGGCACGTGCGGTTTCAATCACTTGCTCATCCAAGGTAACACCTTCGGCAAGGATGATACAGGACACGTCGGCAAGGGTTGCCACAGCTACCACGTTCAGATTGGACATGATGGTGACCCAAACGTTTCCGCTTTGCGCGCGCCCCATGACCCAACTGAGCAGATCTCCGATATACACGCCCTCTACTTCCCTTGTTTCATCGGGCAGTGTGACGAGTTTCAAAGAGAGTTTTTGCACCAGATCATTGACTGTCACGGTTCAATTCCTCCTCTTTGGATTTCAAAAGCAATTCCAATTGTTGGTTACGAAGGATCACGCAACCATCCTCGGACGTTTTACCTGTCACCACATCCTCGGCAAAGGCACGGCAGTTAGGCGCACCGCAGGCACCGCAGTCGATACCGGGAAGAGCCTCATGCAACCTTTGGATAACCGCCATCATGCGAAGGGATTCTCCGAAGTTGGGGCTGAGCCGTTGGATGGGCATATAGGTAGGAAGTTCATCGAAAAAGTAACGGTCGGGAATATACTCTCGTTCATCCCCTTCCAGAAGAGTCTGCGACACAGGCAGATACCTTCTCAGTGTTTGCAACCGTGCTTTGGCAACAAAAGGATTTTCCACAACCATTGCTCCGCCAACGCAACCGCCGGGACAGGCGTTGAGTTCCACGAATTCCAGTCCGGAAATATTACCGTTATCCAGCTGCTCCAACACACGGTTGACGTTTTCAATGCCGTCAGCCGCCAAATATTTATCATTAAATAGAGCGGAGGCTTCGCCGCCGGTGGTTGCCCAGCTGATGCCGATAACACCGGACTGGGACAAGGCATCTGGCTGACGCCCGCGACGCATGACATTGATCAAATTAAAATAAATATCGCTAATGGACAGTACCTCGTCCACCTCGCTTTGATAATCTCCGAAGCCGTTACGGACATAACTGACCTTGGCGGGGCATGGAGAAATAAAGCACACGCAAATATCCTCACGGGTCAGCTCGGGATGCGCCTTCATGGCTTGCTCGCGGGCGAGCCGCGCGGCAATTTCCATAGGAGGCAAAAGCTGCATGATATGCTCCTTGAGGGTAGGATACCGCAAAGATATCAAACGGAGTACGACGGGACAGGCAGAATTGATGACAGGTTTGGGAATTCCTTCGGTCTTCAGGTAAAGCCTTGTATATGCCGAGACAAGCTCTGCCGCTTTGGCGACCTCATACACGTCGTCAAAGCCAATATCCTTCAGTCCCTGCAGAACGAAATCCACGTCCTCAAGATCCTCAAACTGTCCGTAAAGAGTAGGCGCGGGCAATGCAATTTTCCACTTATGCTTCATCACCTTTTCAAGGCGGCTGTAGGTTGCCTTCTTGGCTTTACTGGGGCAGATTTTGATACAAATCCCGCAGTCGATACAGCGTTCCGGATTGATTTGGGCATGACCATCCTGAATACGGATGGCTTCTGTGGGGCAATGCTTGAGACAAGTCGTACATCCCGTACAGCGCGTAAGATCCAGAGATACCGAATGTTCATACGAGTTCATACACCCGTTCTCCTTTCCCGGCTGTGCCGAATTTTAAGTGGCTGTCGGTCAGGCGCTTCCAAGGCAAAGCCTTGGAAGAAAATCAAACAAAGGCGATGTTTGATATCAGGTTAGCATGACGGTCATGGTGATGGTCGTTCCCTCTCCCACCACGGATTCGATCGCCATATGATCGGAATAGCGCTTCATGTTAGGAAGTCCCATACCGGCGCCAAAGCCCAGAGAGCGAACGTTATCAGGAGCGGTGGAATACCCTTCCTGCATAGCCTTCTCTATGTTGGCGATACCGGGACCGTGGTCGGTAAGGATCATCTCGATGCGGTCTTCATACACGAGCACCTCCGCCTCTCCGCCGCCTGCGTGGATGACCATATTGATCTCTCCCTCATACATAGCGATGGATATTTTGCGGATGGTCTCAGGGGGGATGCCCAAGCGGCGCAGATTCTTTTTCATCTGCACCGAGGCCTGACCCGCAGAGGTAAAGTCCTCTCCGTCCACCACAAAATGAAATCTTACTGCCTCAGTCATATCACTTCACCGCACTGACGCCGAGTCCGCCGAGGTAGAGCTTACCGCACGCCTCGTACATTCTCTTTTTGGTGCAAAGAATGACCATATCGGACTCCTTTGCCAATCGGATCATTTCTTCAGACGGTGTTTTGGAACGAACGAACACGATACACACCATATCCATCATTTCAGCTGTCCGAATGACTTGCGGATTGACAAGTCCTGTGAGAAGTACCGCTTGATCCTTCACATATGCGAGAACATCACTCATCATGTCGCTACCGCAAGCGGAATGCACGTCATGATCAAGATTTTCTTCACCGCAGATAATGTCGGCATCAAGCAATTCTCGAATTTTTGATATCTTCATATAGCCAAGCTCCTGTCCTATGGACGGAAATCACATGTACTTGGCAAGGATGCCTGCCATATCCTTAGCAACCAGACGTCCGTAGACCTCACCGTTGATGGTAAGAACAGGAGCCAAGCCACAAGCACCGATACAGCGGGTTGCTTCAAGAGAGTATTTACCGTCAGCAGAGGTACTGCCTACGGGGATACCCAAAATCTTGGAGCATTCTTCGATGATGTCACCGGATCCCTTGACATAGCAAGCAGTACCGAGACAAACTGCCACAGCCACTTCGCCCTCAGGGTTCAGCTTGAACTGTGCGTAGAAGGAGACAACACCGTAGATCTCTTCCAGAGAAATACCGGTGCGCTCAGCGATGATTTTCTGCACCTCAAGGGGCAGATAGCCGTAGATAGCCTGAGCTTCCTGCAGGATAGGCATCATCTTACCCTTGACGTCCTTGTACTTGTCAATGACGGCGATGAGCTGCGCTTCCTGCTCGGGTGTGCCATGGAATACGACTGTTGTCAATTTCTTTTTCATTTGAAAGTAACCTCCCGATTAAAATAAATCAAATGATTTCATTCTATTATAACATAAAGCTAAAAAAAAATCTATAGTAAAATCAAAAAAAACACAAAATTATTAAAAATATTTTTTCCATTTGTGCTTTTTCGAGGATATTATGCCAAAACATAAGAACGTTATGTGACATATTGTAACATCGAGTCCATTCAAAAAAATTTATAATTTTTTTGAAAAAACTATTGCTTTTTTTTCAAAAGTATGATATAATACCATCTGTTCGGAAGCGTAGCTCAGTTGGTCAGAGCGCACGGTTCACATCCGTGAGGTCATGGGTTCGAGCCCCCTCGTTTCCACCAAAACAAAAGAGACGGCTTCCGCCGTCTCTTTTGTTTTGATGAAAGGTAGGGTTGCAAGACCCATGGTAGAGCTTCCGGCAAAGACAAAGCTTTCATCTCACTTGGGGAAGCTCTCGTGAACTCGCCGCAGGCGAGTCCGGGGTTCAGAGCCCCCGACCTCGGCTTCCGCCGTCTCTCTTGTTTTGATGAAAGGTAGGGTTGCAAGACCCATGGTAGAGCTTCCCATGCTTACAAATAGAAATTTTCAGAAAGGATTGAACGTGGACCACCTATGAAAAACGCAAAAATCATTGTACTGGCAGGACAATCCAATGCCGTAGGCGTAGGTTTTGTCAAGTATCTTCCCAAATATTTTGATCAGGAGACCGTGGCGCGGCTCACGGGCAGCTTTGATCGGATCAAGATCAGCTATATATCCCATGACATTGAAAACGAGGGCTTTGTTCCCGTCACGGTCAACTGCACCGAGGCGACTAAGGACACCTTCGGCCCCGAGCTGGGCATGGCAGACTATTTGACCGAGGTCTATCCCAACGAGGAATTCTTCATCGTCAAATGCGCCTTTGGCGGATCGGATATGTTCAACGGCTGGCGGTCACCAACGAGCGGTGTTCCCTACCGTGAGGAGCTTACGGCAGAGCCAAAGAAAGCGTTGGTTGATCCCGCCTATCAATTCCCAGGTTGGTGCTACAACGCGCTGGTAAAACGGCTTCGCAACAGTCTGATTGAGTTAAAAGACGCGGGCTATGATCCCAAGATCATCGGTTTCTGCTGGATGCAAGGAGAGGCAGATTCCGCGCCGCCTCACGCCGAGCCTTATATTGAAAGATACGACTGCATGCTCCGCGATCTGAAGGAAACCTTTGCCCCCTATTTTGACGAATGCGTGTTCGTGGACGCGGGCATTTCCGAGATTTGGGTAGATTACGAACAAATGAACGCTCGGAAAAAGGCTTATGCCGAAGCCAACGGTCACAGATTTGTCGATACTGTTGCGGCGGGACTTACGACCCGCTTTGAGCCCGAGGAAGAGCCTGACATCTACCATTATGACGCGGAAAGCGTGATCAAGTTGGGTAGGATGTTCGGTGAGGGTGTCGTGGGATAAATTATTGTTTAGCAGGGGGGGGGGCCCCGGGCCCCCCCCCACCCCCCCTCATAAACAACAATTTATCTTCTCTCTTCCGATCGCACCCTCACCACAACCACCTCACAAGGATTAAAAAACCTGGGTATCGGTTTGACGGTATTGACCACGCCGCGGGAGATGACCAGCCGTCCCTCGTGGACACCCGAGGTGTATTTGGGGAACAAGGGTTGGTCAGGGGCGTAGACCCCGCGCCCAAAGATCCGCCATTGACCGCCGTGGGCATGACCCGAAACAATGAGATCAATGTCATAAGGGCGGAGATAGCGGTCAAAATATTCGGGATGGTGGCACAGGAGCAACTTATAGCCGGGAGTATTGACGTAAGCATCCAGCCAGTCCATGTCGGGGAGCCAGCCGGGATTGAGAAGTCCCGAACCCAAGCCGCCAATGACCAGTCCTTTCCAAACCGTGTAATCCTGGTGCAACAGAATGGCTCCCGTTGATTGGATGGTTTCTTTCCAGAGTGGAGGGAGGACGAAGGCGGTCTTATCTTCCGCTTTCATACGTTTGGCACGGCGGATATTGCGATGGCATCCGCCGATCTCATGGTTGCCAAAAGCATAAAAGGTAGGTGCCAGGGCGGCGCATTCGGAAAGCAGAAAAAGCCCGGGATGAGAAGTATCCGCGGGGGCAGTATCCAACTGCTCGGTCAGATCCCCCGGGATCAGGATCATATCAAGCTTTTCGCTTTTTAATACTTCCAACACGCGGTCATAGGGATGATCATGGAGATCTGCCACAATGGCACAGGTGAAAGACACATTCGGTTTTTTCGTGGTCAGTTCATAACGTGTCACACGCATAAGCGCTTCTCCTTTCTCTTGCGGATCCCATGACAGATCATAAGAAGGATCAAATTGATCACAGCAACCCCCAAAAGGCTGCCGCAGAAATCAATCAGGACGTCCTTAACAGCAGGTACTCGTCCCGTAAACAACTGATGCAGCTCATCGCTGATGGCATAGAGAAGACAAAAAAACGCGGGGATGACCCACCACAGCCATTTTTTTCCTTTGCCTAACGCATTCATAAACGCTGCGGTAAGCACACCCAAAAGACCGAACTCGGAAAAATGAGCCAGCTTACGAATGGGCAAATGAAATTCTTCTATGATTTCTTTTTGCTTTTCGGTCGGCAGCTGGTCATAATTTGGCACAACGACCTCTACGATCTCCTCCGTGACACCGTGACTGCGATCCCCTGAGGCTTCGCTATCCTCGGAGGAAAAGCGGAAGATCATCACCATATTGGCAAGAATTGCTATACCCAATAGGATACACAAGATCAGTCGCACGGAGAAAACACGCTTTTGATTTGTGATTTTGTGCTTGTTCTTCTTTTTTTGCATGAGTTCTCCTCTCTACGGCGCGCAGGAAGCGCAAAGCCTTTCTTTGCCTTGGCTGATCGCTTCATAGATCTTCCCTTCCATAATGGCGGAATCCTCAGCGTGGGCTATATGATGGCATGCTCTGTCGGCATGATAAACCTTACTCCCTTTCAGCCAGTATACGGTCGCATCGGGTGCAAGGGTCACAGGCTCTCGGCTTTCGGTTTCTTCGATGGTGTCCGGCTCCTTGGTTTCAGTAAAAATCTCACGGGAAATCTCTAATAGTTCCTCGGGAGTCACGGTATCTCCGGCAACAAAATCATCCGAAAACAATCCGTGAGTTTGGCAAGAGACCAAGCACAAGCTAAGGATGCATAACAGAAAACACAGCATCCTTGTGCCGATTCGTTTCATAGCATACCCCCCTTACTCTCCTTGTTTACGATCATCGCCCGATACGGCTTACAATGAATCGTAAACTTTATTTCTTTTTCTTAGCATAAAACCCCTTGCTGCCATCAGGAATGCGGCGATTCTCATGATGAGGTATATAGGGACGGAAATCACGTTTTTTGCTTTTTTCATCTATGGGCTTAAAAAATTCGTATAGATAACAGGGGATCATGCCATTA
The DNA here is from genome assembly GCA_045531965.1 of Eubacteriales bacterium. Lineage (GTDB taxonomy): Bacteria > Bacillota > Clostridia > Oscillospirales > CAG-272 > CAMEON01. The sequence goes on along the minus strand of JAZSFA010000154.1, from coordinate 3,233 downwards.
TATAGTTTCTTGGTTTTGTCGGCAGGACGACCGTACAATCGGTCAAATTTGTCATGCGAGGTCAACACATAGATCTGCCAAGGCGCAAGCTTTTTCCAGTTTTCCCCTAACTCACGGTAAAGCCGCTCCACCTCACACAACTCGCCCATGCGCTCGCCATAGGGAGGGTTGCAAACGATTGTCCCCTTGCAATCAAGTTTTTTGATCGTTCTTGCGTCGGCATGAAAAATATTGATATACTCCTCAACCCCTCCGCGCAATGCATTCTCGTAGGTAATGTCCAAAATATCCTCGTCAATATCCGAGGCATAGACCTCGAAATGACAATCCGTCTTGATCTTTGCCTCGGCAGTTTCTCGGACATCCTGCCACAGGGCCTGAGGAACACGGTGAAACTGTTCGGAAACAAAGTTTCGACCAAGTCCGGGGGCGCGGTTTGTGACAATTTGGGCTGCCTCGATAGCGATCGTACCCGCGCCGCAGAAGGGATCCCAGAAAAGGATGTCCTCACGGGGACGGGCGGTCAAGGCCACGGCGGCTGCCAAAGTTTCTCTCAAAGGCGCGGCACCTGCCTCGGTACGGTAACCTCGCTTGTGAAGCGCTGTTCCCGAGGTGTCAATCATCAGATGGGCCATATCCTTGAAGATAAAAAATTCAATCTGATACTTAACCCCAGTTTCCTCAAACCACGAGATGCCATATTTGTCATGAAGTCTGTCCACCACCGCCTTTTTGACGATGCTCTGGCAATCGGGGATGGAAGTCAGTCCCGAACGGATGGAATGCCCTTTCACAGGGAAAGCGTCGTTACGGTTGATCCATGTTTCCCAAGGAAGGGCTTTGGTGCCTTCAAACAGATCGTCGAAGGACTTAGCCTCAAAGTAACCGAGGCGGACGAACACACGCTCGGCACAGCGCAGGTGGATATTGGCGCGGGGGATGTCGGCCTCCTCGCCCTCAAAGGTGACGCGGCCGTCCATGGTGTCGAGGCGTTTGAGACCGAGGGCGTCGATCTCCTCGCCGAGGAGCTTTTCGAGGCCAAACATACAGGTGGCCACAAGGGTAAGTTTCATATGGTTCTTCCTTTTTCAAACTTTTTTCACAATGTTTTCACAAAAATTCAAAAATGATAACTGAAAATTAACACAAAACAGATGTATACTATAACAAACAAATAATCCGAGGCTTACATTTTATGAAAAAACAGAACATACGTTGCATAGCCGCGATCCTGGCTGTGCTCCTCTCTTTCGGCTCTCTCCTGGCCTCATGCGGCAAGGTGGGAGATACATCAAACGAAACAAACGGCGGTACACAAGCCATCGGCAGCGCGTCAGTACCCTCAGGCTCGGACATTGAGCCCACCACGGGCTCGGCCGACCATGTGGTCACCCCCGATACCTTGCCAGAGGCGATCACGGTAGAAGAACCCACCGAGGGGACTTACGTCAAGACAACCGAAACCGTTATCACCCTGGATGACAGCATCACGGTGGGCGGCGAGGGGGCTACGGTTAACGGAAAAACCGTAACCGTAACGAAAGCCGGCACTTACCTTGTCAGCGGTTCCATGACTGACGGGCAAATTTTGGTGGACACGGCAGATGAAGCCAAGGTCATCCTGATTCTCAACGGCGTTTCTCTTACCTGCTCCGACGGCCCTGCGGTATTCGTCAAATCTGCCCCAAAGCGGGTGGAGTTTTATACTGCCACCGATTCGGTGAACATCCTGTCCGACGGCACGGACTACGTAGTAGCCGATGAAAATCAAGTAGAGGGCGAGATCTATCCCAACGCCTGCATCTATTCTTGTGAGGATCTCCGTTTTGACGGCGAAGGCACGCTGTATATCAACGGCAACGCAGACAAGGGGATCAATACCAAGGATGACTTGGATATCCGAAGCGGCACGATGGTGGTCAGCTCGGTGGGCGTGGGTATGCGCGGCAACGATTCGGTCACGGTCAGCGGCGGTGAGATCACGGTCACTTCGGGAGGCGACGGCATCAAGAGTGCCAATATCGACACCGAGGGCAAGGGACAAGTCCTCATTGAAAACGGTTTGCTGTATATCAACGCCACGGGTGACGGCATTGCAGCCGCCACCGATCTGACGGTGACGGGCGGTGTCATGGTCATCAACACCAAGGATGCGGACAGTAGTTCCCTTTCCTCGACCAACGAATCCCCCTCCTATGAGGCTCTGCGGGGTCCCGGCGGCGGGATGCCTCCCGGAGGCTTCGGCGGCGGAGGCGGCGGTATGCCCGGCGAGGGCAACAGCAACAAGTCCACCATCAGCGCCAAGGGGCTCAAGGCCGCAGGCGTTTTGACGGTATCGGGTGGTAAGATCACCGTAGAGTCTGCCGATGACGGCATTCATGCCGACGACGCGGTATGGATCAAGGACGGCAGCATCCATATTTCCGCCAACGATGACGGCATCCACGCCGACAATACCCTCACCATCAGCGGAGGTGCGCTGACGGTGGCCAAGAGCTACGAGGGCATTGAGGCCAATCAGATCACCATTTCGGGCGGTACGAATCGCATCACCGCCTCCGATGACGGCACCAACGCCAACGGCGGCACGTCCATGGGCGGTCCCGGCGGCTGGTGGGGTCATTCATCTGACAGCACCGAGGAAGACACCAACACAGCCACGCCTCTGCTCACCATTTCGGGGGGATACACCGTGGTCAACGCCGCGGGTGACGGCATCGACTCCAACGGCAACATTGTCATGACGGGGGGCACGCTGTATGTCTACGGCCCCACCAACAACGGCAACGGCCCCATCGACGTCGGTGACGGCAATTGCAATATGACCATTTCGGGCGGCACGTTCCTCGCCGTCGGTAGTAGCGGCATGGCAGACACGGCGCAGAACAACGGTCAGGCGGTGTTCGCGGCTTATATGAACACCCTTCAAGGCGGCACCCTCATCGGCATCAGGGATGCAGACGGCAACGTGATCGCCGCCTTTGAGCTGCACAAGGCCATCGCCTCCATCGTGTATAGTTCCCCTGCCCTGACGGCGGGGGAGACTTACACCTTTGTCTACGGCGGCACAGCCGGCGAGGCGGTGGACGGCGTGGTGGACGTGAACAGCTATACGGGGTATAGTGAGATGGGTAGCTTGGAAGCGTATTAAAAAAATCATCACGGGCGATTCCGAAAGGGGTCGCCCTTTTGTTATGCAGGTAAATTGTTGTTTACCAGGGGGCTAAGCCCCC
>JAZSFA010000052.1:0-6282 GCA_045531965.1 Eubacteriales bacterium | reverse complement strand
AAATTCGTTGAGGCTGATACTACAACATACACTATGATCTCTAAAGTTACAGAGGTTGCGTACGATAAGGAAGTTACTTTGCTCCCCAACGATCACACGGAGAATGGCATGGACTGGAATCTTCCTGTGAAAGTCTTTGGTGCAGGTAGATCTTTGATATATGCGTCTGCTCTCTCTGATTTTAGTGCTTCGTTTACTGAAACAGTAAAATTTGAATTTGGTTATGTACCTTATCCTAAGTACAATGCTGATCAGGAAGATTATTATACTATTCCTAATATCATCAACGGAAGTATGGTATCTGTAGCCGGAACTATTCCGGAGGCTGATGTTGAATTTGTAGGATTTGCACTTCAGGCTCTCACAGAGGCTTCCACAAAGACCTCCTATAAAGCTTATTACGAGACTAAGTGTAAGTATCAGGATGCTTACGATAAGAGAAGTGCAGATATGCTTGACATCATTTTCGCTAACGTTGTATACGATGTTGGTATGTTCTATGATATCGGTGGTTTGAATGAAGTTATAACCGTAACCATGGTTAAGATGCATAGAGACGTTTACACCAACATGTATGCTAGAAAATGGGAAAGTGCTAAGTCTGAGCTCGAAGGAATAGCTGCAGACTTTGCTGCAATAGAATAATTTGTTCTTTTAGCTCCGCGGTTAAAACCGCGGAGCTTCTTTGGTATATATAAAGATACCCCGACAGATATTAAGATCTGTCGGGGCGTTTTGATATTTATTATTTTAATTATCTGCCGAGAATGAGCTTTGTGAGCTCAACGGGATCAACGATCTTGCCGTCCTTGTAAACGCGCATATTACCCGAAGCGATCTCGTCTATGAGGATAACCTCGCCGTTGTTGTATCCAAACTCAAACTTGATATCCCAGAGGTCAAGTCCGATAGACTTAAGGTCGTCAGCAACGATCTTGGTTATCTTGAGTGTCTGCTCCTTCATGCTCTCGAACATAGCGGGAGTCATTACACCCAGGGCAGCGAGGCCTTCTCCTGTTACGAGCGGGTCGCCCTTTTCGTCGTTCTTGAAGGTGCACTCGACATATCCGCCAACAAGGGGAGTGCCGTCCTTTATATACTCGCCGTATCTGCGGATAAAGCTTCCTGTTGCGACAAGGCGGCAGATAACCTCAAGGCCGTTTCCGCCGAGGTCCTTACCGAAGCAATCAGCAGGGAGAACTTCCATTGTAGCGTCATCGAGGTTAGCGCTTACATAATGTGTCTTGATGCCTGCTTCCTTAAGCATTTCAAAATAGTAGACAGAGGTTTCGAGGTTAGCTCTTCCAATGCCTTCGATGGTGAGACCGACCGAATTCTCGCCGGGATCGAACACACCGTCTTTACCCGTGCAATCGTCCTTGAACTTCAAGAGAACGTTGCCGTTATCAAGGGAATAAACATCTTTTGTTTTTCCTACATAGATCTGTTTCATTTGAAAACTCCTTTGTTTTATGAGTATAAAAATTTCCTTTATTATTTTATCATTATTTTTCTGATTTGTACAGATATTTTTGAAAAAATTTTTCAGTTTTTTGCGAAAAAATGAGGGAGTCTTGGGGAAATCTGTTGTATAAATATTACTTTATTTAGAATTATCGATAAAATAAAATAAAAATAATGAAAAAGGTATTGCAAAAGTGATTTTGATGTGATATAATAGTAAAGCTGTGAAAATAAAGGGGTATAGTTCAGTCGGTAGAACACCAGTCTCCAAAACTGGGTGTCGTGGGTTCAAGTCCTTCTGCCCCTGCCATTGAAAGGGCTCAAACTTTTTGACTACGCAAGTGTAGACTAAAAGCTTGAGCCTTTTCTCATTTTTACAAAATTACACGCTCAAAGAACTCCGTCTCAACTTGGGACGGAGTTTTCATTTTCAAAGTTCGGTGCATTCGGACTTCGTTGTAATACTCAATATATTCATCAAGCACAGCCGCAAGCTCGGAGGCCGAATCGTAAATGTGATAATAAATCGCCTCTTTTTTCAACGTATTGAAGAAAGACTCACAAACAGAATTATCGTATGGATAGCCCGGCGCTGAAAAAGACTGTCTGCATTTCAATTCTTCTAAATGCGTTCGAAAAGCATACGAGGTATATTGAACACCTTGATCGCTATGAAAGATAAGATTTTGAGGTTGCCCCCTCTCTTCAAAGGCTTCATCAAAAGTATTCATTGTGAGGACGGTATCAATGGTGCTGGAGATGCCGTATGATAAAACCTTCCTTGAAAACAAGTCGATTACCACACACACAAACATATATTGATCCTTTACTTTTACATAGGTAATATCGCTTGCCCATATCGCATTAGGTGCTTCAGGGCTGAATTCCCCATGAAGGAGATTTCGAAATTTATTGCGCGACAATGACTTTTTGTGTTCAAGTGTGTACGGTGCAACCTTTACTTGAAGTCCCATTTCTTTCATCAATCGGCTAATGCGCGTTTTACTGACTTGAAAGCCATGCTCTTGTAACTTATACTTAATAGGGTTTCGCCCGAAGCGCTCTCCGCTATGGTAAAATATTTCTCTAATTATCACGCTAAGTTCTTTATCCGCAAGCTCGTATCGGTTAGGAATATCGCCTTTTTTCTTTCGGTTGTAGTATGTACCTCTCGGTATTTGCAGAGCCTCGCATAAAACATGGATTGAATATTTACCTTCCAAGCGTTTTATTTCAGCAACCTTTTCGGTGATGGACGAAGTAACACCGCACTTCAATTCTTTGGATGCCGCCACGATCTTATTCAGCTTATCAAGGTGTGCTTTGGCTTTGTGTCCAGCATTGGTAGGTTTCTTTGAAACACGAAAAAAGTGGTTTTCTTCGTATTTCTTTTTCCATTTTAAAAGCGTGCTACGGGCAATTCCGTATTTTTCAAGAGTCGCACTGATAGAATGATGCATTTTGTAATGCTTGACAACTTCGATTTTGAAATTGTCGGGATAATGGATTATAGGCATGGTAGCCTCCTAAACAAAATATTTTGGTCGCAGACCAACCTAATATTATATCACAAAATTTTGCGTATTCTTTTCAAAAGCACATTGTCTATCGAATAATTTTTACAGAAACCTATTGCAATTTTCCATAAAAAGGTGTATAATACATGCACAACTGAACAACGGGAGCTTGTATACAGGCTGAGAGGAAGGTGTGACCTTCGACCGAGAACCTGATTTGGATAATGCCAACGTAGGGATGCCTGATACAAGGATATTGGGAGGAACATAGAAATTACGGAAGCTATCCAAAAGGTAGCTTCCTTTTTTGTTGCAATTTTTGTGGAGGTGTGAAATGGTAAAGGTAAACGGAACAGAGCTTGATATTGCCGGTAAAACGCTTACGGAGTATCTTGCGACAACGAACTACGATATGAAGCGTATTGCTGTAGAACGTAACGGAGATATCGTTTCCAAGGCGCAGTACAGCGAAACTGTACTCAAAGACGGCGACAGTCTTGAAGTTGTCAGCTTTGTGGGAGGCGGCTAATATGATGCTACCTACAAAAGATGAATGGATAAAAGCGCTCACGGAACGCCATGGAAAAGAGCTGCAACAAGCCTTTTCATCGGCAACGGTTGCCATCTGCGGTCTTGGCGGCCTTGGTTCAAATATCGCCATAGCTCTCGCAAGAGCAGGCATAGGTAAGCTGATATTGATTGATTTTGACCGTGTGGATATCACCAATCTTCACCGTCAGCAGTACAAGGCGGATCAGATCGGTATGTATAAGACGGTCGTTCTCGCGGAAAATCTCAAGGAAATAGCACCGTATGTTTCGCTTGAAATACATACAGAGCGCATTGCGGAAGATAATGCCGTAACACTTCTGAGGGACGCGGATATCATCTGTGAAGCCTTTGACGATGCGGAATGTAAAGCAATGCTTACGAACACCGTGCTTTCCGAGCTACCCGACAAATACCTTGTTGCCGCGTCGGGAATGGCAGGTATGGGCGTGACCAATAGCATCAAGACAAGAAGAATTACGAGCAGGTTCTATCTTTGTGGGGATGAAACAAGCGACGTGTCGGATGATATAGGACTTGTCGCTCCCCGTGTCGCACTTTGTGCGGCGCATCAGGCACTTACGGTGCTTCGTATTTTAGCAAAACAATTTGATGTATAAAGAAAAGAGGAAAACAAAATGAACAACGACAAACTTATTATCGGCGGACACGAATTCAACTCCCGTTTCATTCTCGGCTCGGGCAAATATTCGATGAAGCTCATTGAAGCGGCAGTAAAGGATGCAGGGGCAGAGATCATCACCTTGGCAGTCCGCCGTGCAAACACCAAGGAACACGAAAACATTCTCGATTATATTCCCGAAGGAATTACGCTTCTTCCAAACACCTCGGGTGCGAGAAACGCGGAAGAAGCTGTCCGCATTGCTCGTCTTGCCCGTGAGCTTGGGTGCGGTAATTTCGTAAAGATCGAGATCATGCGTGACTCCAAATATCTGCTTCCCGACAACGTGGAGACTATCAAGGCGACCGAGATCCTTGCAAAAGAGGGATTTGTGGTAATGCCGTATATGTACCCCGATCTGAATACCGCACGTGACCTTGTAAACGCAGGCGCAGCAAGTGTTATGCCTCTTGCATCTCCCATCGGCTCGAACAAAGGTCTTGCAACCAAGGAATTCATTCAGATACTCATTGACGAGATCGATCTGCCCATTATCGTGGATGCAGGTATCGGCAGACCTTCGCAGGCTTGTGAAGCAATGGAGATGGGTGCGGCGGCAATTATGGCGAACACCGCCCTTGCGACCGCTGGTGACCTTCCTATGATGGCATCGGCTTTCAAGCAGGCGATCGAAGCAGGGCGTAAGGCATACCTTTCGGGACTTGGCAGGGTGCTGACTCGTGGAGCATCTGCATCCGATCCCTTGACGGGATTCCTGCGTGACTGAGGTGAATACAATGGAAAACCAATTCTTTGTAGATTCGGAGTATCTGTCACCCGAAGCACTTGCCAAAAAGCATCGCATCGAAAACGATCCTACAAGCCGTAAGAACCACATGGAATATCTACCCGATATGGAGATCATCGAGTCGGATGTGTGCTCACAAGTAATGGAACATATGAGCTCTTACGATTACAGCAAATATACGGCAAGAGATGTTCGTGCAGCTCTTGAGCATACCAACTGTTCGATTGAGGACTTCAAGGCGCTTCTGTCACCTGCGGCAGAACCGTTTCTCGAACAGATGGCAGAGAGAGCAAGACTTGAAACGAGTAAGCATTTCGGCAATACCGTGTATTTGTTCACACCACTTTACATAGCAAATTACTGCGAAAACTACTGTGTGTATTGCGGCTTTAATTGCTATAACCATATCAATCGAATGAAGCTCTCTATGGAGCAGATCGAAAAGGAAATGAAGGTCATTGCCGACAGCGGAATGGAGGAAATTCTGATTCTTACGGGTGAGAGCCGTGCGCAGAGCAACGTGGAATATATCGGTGAAGCCTGCAACCTGGCAAGAAAATATTTCCGCATGGTCGGACTTGAGATCTATCCCATCAACACCGATGAATACAAATATCTTCACGAATGCGGCGCGGACTATGTGACCGTATTCCAAGAAACCTACGATACCGATAAATACGAGCAGCTTCATCTTCTCGGACACAAGCGTGTATGGCCGTACCGTTTTGATGCTCAGGAAAGAGCCTTACGCGGCGGTATGAGAGGCGTGGCGTTCTCGGCATTACTCGGACTATCCGATTTCCGCAAGGATGCTTTAGCAAGTGCATTGCACGTCTATTATTTGCAGAGGAAATATCCTCACGCAGAGATGTCGCTGTCCTGTCCCCGACTTCGTCCTATCATCAACAATGACAAGATCAATCCCCTCGACGTTCACGAAAAACAGCTTTGTCAGATCATTTGTGCCTACCGCATCTTCCTTCCATTCGTTGGCATCACCGTATCCTCACGTGAGAGCGCGAAGTTCCGCAACGGCATCGTAAAGATCGCCGCCACCAAGGTGTCGGCAGGCGTATCATCGGGTATCGGTGACCACGAAAGTAAATATAGTGGCAAGGAAGGCGATGAGGTACAAGGCGACGAGCAGTTTGAGATCGACGATAACCGCAGTCTTGACAAGATGTATAAGGATATCGAGGGAGAAGGACTTCAGCCCGTGCTGAACGATTACCTCTACGTATAAGGAGCGAATATGAACAACTTTGATACAACACTTTATTTTATTACCGATTCCACGGGCTTTGAGGAAAATGAATTTCTCC
>JAZSFA010000098.1:0-3625 GCA_045531965.1 Eubacteriales bacterium | reverse complement strand
GTTCCAATACTTCCCAAAACTTTTAAAAAGAATATGTTTTGTCGCTCCCAAGGCTCCCCCTCCGGGGCAGCTCCGCGCAGCGGTGAGAGGGCGTTTTCTGCCTCTCCCGTATATCGACGGGCGGATATGGAATCCGCCCCTACAGTGATTTTTTTAAGTTTAGGGGTTCCACCCCTGCACCCCACTTGAAACCTTTTTGGAAAAAGGTTTCAACACTTCCCAAAACTTTTAAAAAGAATATGTTTTGTCGCTCCCAAGGCTCCCCCTCCGGGGGAGCTCCGCGCAGCGGTGAGAGGGCGTTTTCTGCCTCTCCCGTATATCGACGGGCGGATATGGAATCCGCCCCTACAATATGATTTTTTTAAAGTTTTTGGAGATGCCAAAGAACCTTTTTCCAAAAAGGTTCTTTGGTGGGGCGCGGGGCTTTGCCCCGCAAAAAAAGCAGGGCAAAGCCCCGCAAAGAAAGCAGGGTAAAAGGGGAAACTTCTTCAAAGAAGTTTCCCCTTAGATAACATATGCTTATCAGCTCAGCACGCGGGACAAAATCCGCAAATCCTCCTCGGAGGAGATAGGGGCATCCGAGATGATGATCGTGCCCTCCTGCAGAACCGTGATCACTTTTCCCGCCGAGGCGATCAGATCATCCGCCTTGACGTAAGCCACACCGTAATGGTTGTAGGTGGTCTCCCCCTCGCAGGAGATGCCAAAGACTTTCTCTGCAAAGGCGACAGGCAACCAGAAATCTTCGTTCGAGCAAAGGGTGACTGCCATGGTGTTGTCATCCACGAGACGCACCTGCTGCCCGCCGACAAAAGCGTTGTAGGAGCGGGAGCGGAGGACGACCATATCCTCGGTCAGCGCCTCGGGTACCTTTTCCTCAAATTGGGTGTCCTCCAGCGTGAAACGGTAGTTGAAACGGTCGTTTGGCGCGGCATCGCCCAGGTCGATGAATTGCATCACGTCGCCGTATGCCACCGAATTGTCTGCCCACTTGAAATCCATAGTGCCGTTGAAATTCACAAGGGCGCGATGGAGCTTGATCTGCAGGACGTTGCCCTGCAAGGTGTAAAGACCGCTGCCCACCGTTTCCATCTGCCACTGATCCGTGCCGATGAACTTTTCCACAGAGACCAGCGTGCCGTCCTGGGCGCGGTTGATGATGTAGTCGTAGCCGTACCAGCCGGTATCGTTGTTGCAGTCGGCGTCGATGAACAGGTTCATCCAGTTGGGACTCTTATTGTCATTGGTGGTGATATCATCGGCGCATGCCACGTAGAAGTAGAGGTAGGTGCTGTCGGAGGACACCTTTGCGGTGACAATGTCGTTTCGCCCCGTGTAGTTCTCGTAGAAGCCGTACTGATAGCCGCCCACGTGACCGGGAGACTTGCGATGGGTGACATCCCCTTCATAGTCGCGGTACTCGGGACCGACAGCGTACCATTGACCCACAGATCCCTCAAGGTCGATCGCCCATTGACCGAAGGCGGATTGCACCTCACGGGTACCCTTGTACTGACGGATGTAGTTGGTGATCTGATAGAAGTAGTTGTCTCCGAAACCGCCCTTCATAGGCTCCAGATCTCGGGAATATTCGGGGTTGAACTGGTCAACGAAATAGGTGGATTCCTTCTTGGTGGGATCGTCGGAGACGATGTACTCGTTGGCGATCATCTGACCCACGCCCGCGGCACCCGCGCCGGCACCTGACCAACGCCCTGCGATCCACTCGTTCCAACCGGTGATCATGAGGATGGGCTGGTGACGTTTCATTGCCAAGGTGAAGTGTTGTTCCAGTAGCGCGCCCTCGCCCGTGGTGGTATCCATCAGGGCAAAGCCCATGTCCCAACTACCCTCGTAGGAGGGGATGCGCCCGTTGTAACTGCGTCCGCCATTGGTGCCCCAGCTACCATTGGCGCCGTAGCCGCACATGATGACCACCTGCTCGGTGTTACCCTCATAGTCCTTGCCAAGGGATTGGGGATACAGATCGTTCCACAGCCAGCATCCCTTGCCCGAGCGGCTTCTGTACCAGTCAAGACGACCGTTTGCCCAACAGAGACGGGTGGTGAAAAAGTCCTTTTGCTCGGGGGTCATGGAGACGTCGCCCGAGAACATGATGAGGGGCTTGCCGTCCCAGTAGAACCAAAGATCCTCGTAAAGACCCTTGGCGTAGACCTTGTCCCACAGTTCGTTGAATTCCTCGGTAAAGCCGCCGCAGATGAAGCAGAGCTTGGGGACGTTGTAGCCCTCTTGTCTGACTTCTTCCCACACCTTGAAAAGCGTCATGAAGGAACGCTCGTGGATATTGTTGTTGGTGGTGTCGAAGAATAGAAAGTCCACGCCTGCTTCGGCAAACATATAGGCGTGTTTACGAAGTACCCATTCGTCGTTGGAAGAATAGTATCCGAAGTAGGGTTCAGCCCAGTAGTGGGGATGACCCTCGCCGCCCACCTGCATCTCCTCCCACAACTTTTCCATACCACCCTCAAGATAGGCCTTGTAGTGATCGGTGGCGTCAATGGGGTTCAGATAGTCCTGATCGGCATCCCGCCACAGGAAGTAGAACATACCCACCAGGGAATCGTCATATACCTTAGCGTCGGTAGGCATAGAGCGGCCCACGTCGTCGGTAGCTGTCCAGGTGTCGGCAAACACGTCGCGGGTAGCGGGTAGAATGCCGTTGTTGTCCTCTGCTGCGCCTTCGGTATCGTAGGTATAAGAGGGAAGGATCAGATCGGTGACGGTCACATAGGTCGCGTCCTTGGGGATGTCCTCCGGCGCGGGGGTGACAATCTCGGTGATGCTTTCCGTGGGGGCTTCTGTGACAGGTGCTTCGGAGTCGCGGGTGGTGACTTCCTCGGTGCCGCCGCCCGTACAAGCTACCCCGCCCAAAAGCAGGAGCGAAGCCAACAGGGCTGAAAGACCGCGGATGCAGGATCTGTGTTTCATAAAACTCTCCATTCCGCCGCCATCGGCGGCACAAATACACTTTGAAATTTGACCGTGTCGCTTATCAGCGACAAAAATGGGTTGCCCCCCTTTTTTAGGGAGAATGGGGCGTGAAACAGTTTGCTTGGGGTTCTGATCTCTGAACTTTCACGCTAGATTCCGCCGTATAGTAGCGGTTGGCATTATTATACACGAAACATCTCAAAATGTCAAGGTTTATTCGCGGCGATTCGTAAATGTTATACAAAAACCGGGTGCTTTGTGCCGTATTGGACTCTTTCGGGGGAACTACCCCGGGATACAAGATTTTTCCTTGACAGAAGGGGCGGGGCATGGTATAATGAGGCGTAAAGATTTTGATAAGGAACGGTAAATTGTTGTTTGCCCCTGCGGGGCGGCTCTGGCTCGGGGGTGTTCAACCCATGCGAGCTTCACGCCGCGAGGGGATATTTAGCATATAAATTGTTGTTTAGCGGAGGAGGCACGAAGAAAGGCTCTCCCTCTGGGAGAGCTCCCGCCCAGCTTTGCGACGGGCGGGTGAGAGGGTAAAAACGCGAAATGCCGCTAAATACCCTCTCCGTCACGCATGAAGCGTCCCACCTCCCCCAGAGGGGGAGGCTTTACAGCGGGCTTCGCCCGCCATGACACTCAACCCGTAAACAACAATTTACCATCG
>JAZSFA010000036.1:0-4492 GCA_045531965.1 Eubacteriales bacterium | reverse complement strand
GATCTCAACGGAGGCACTGTGCTGACCGTTACCGAGCAGGGCGTGCAGGAGCTGCACCACGAGTACGTGGATGTATCTCATCTGTTGCCGTGAGGCTGGTCTGCAATCGCGCAAAATTATATGTAAAAATAAACGCTGAATGCCCTTTTTTTCCAAGGCCTTTCGGCGTTTTTTGTTCGGATGCAGAATTGCATGAAAATCGCAAGTAAGCACAGAAGAAAATTTGATAGATATCCCGTCAACGTTTTTTTGACCTTATAATTTTATCTGAATAAACAAGCGTAACTTTTCAGCGATTTGGGTCGCTCGGGGGGGATCGTATTCCAAAGGCGGAGATACAGATCGTTCAAGCATTCCTCTGCAACCTGTTCACTACCCGTGATATCGAAAGCAAGCTTCAAGCATAAATTCTTGTATTTCTGTTCGAAAAAGCGCAAACCGGCTTCATTGCGTTCAAATAACAGCTGGACAATTGCTTCCTCACTGCTCATAGGACAGCCTCCTTTCTTTCGTACTTCATTATATAAGACAACTTTTTTAGGCTTTTCTGCCGTTGAAAGCAAAAATACGCATATTTTTTCAATTATTTCACAAAAATGAAAACAAGAAATGCTCGTAAACTTTCTTGTAAAAAAACAAGCTGCCTTGCAAAAATAAATAGGCAGCTTGCGTTTTTTCTGTTTGTAAATTGACCTCCGTTTGTTAACGCCTTTAGGCTGGGCGAGCGCGAAACGCGAAACAGACTACCATCCGCATGGGTGTGACAGGTGGCTATGTGGGTCGTCATAGCGAAAGATATACACATAAAACAGAATTTGTATATCAAAAAAGCGAAATCGTATATGGGGTGGATATGTACAAACGTTCCGGTGTTTGTTATAATAAATACAGAACTTAACGCAGAACGCCTTCTGATGCACGCTGTTGGGTGCGATATACGGTCGGGGTCATGCCGGTCAGCCGTCGGAAGTGTTGAATAAAGTGATTGACCGAGTGAAAGCCAACCGTTCTCGCAATGAGTTTCACCTGTAATCGGGTGTTGATGAGTAACGATTTCGCATGGCTGATACGAATATTTGTTAAACACTGGTAGGGCGGCATTCCGATATATTCTTTAAAAACCTTTTGAAAATAGGATTCGCTGATGTTCAATCGGGACGCCAAATGCGCAACCGTCACATTTTCCGAATAATGTCCTTGCATATAATCCATGATTTCCAAAAGCCAATGGGGCTGTTGCGTGTCTTTCTCATTCACTTTTTCATACAAATTCGTATACAATTCAACGTAAATGCGTGACATGGTGTGTGCAGCCAGCACATCGTTCAGCTCACTCGGTGCACTTGAATAACAAATGATATTGTCTATCAAAGAATTCCATACTTCTTTATTTTTCAGACAGATGGGACGTATGCTTTGCTTGGCGATGATCTCATAGTAGGAAGACGCCAGCAGACCGCTCACGCGTAAAATCAAAATATCCAACGGTTCTTGGGCTTGATTGGCAACAAACTTCATGCAGTTTCTCAAGTAAACGGCTTCCCCTGAAGAAATCGTTTGTGTGCCGGAGCCGCTTTGGATGGTGATCTCACCTTCGAAGAGATAGAGAAGGTCGTAGGTGTCGGAATTTTGCCCAACCATTGAAAAACCGGAGGAAAACATATATCTGCCAAGGGAAAGAATGCGGCAAGGGGCAGCCAATGAAACAGCAGAAAAGGAGTTTGGTATGTATTCATAGATAACCTTGTCGGGCAATAAATTGACAAGCGGAGTTTCCTTTGATTTTTCCAGTAGCAGCTTGCCCATTTGATAGATTTTTTGCGAATCCAGTGGGTTCACCTCCTAACAAGGGATGATACATATAAAAGTATTATATCACATTTTTTAACCGCTTGCAAGTGTTTTTTGCAAGTCGCTTCCCATTCACATGACGATACACCATACAAAGCCAAGAAAGGATCCAATACTTATGAAGCAAACCACACTAAAAGAACTTCATCTGCACGGGCAGACCGGACAATTGGCCGATCGAATTATTCAACACTGGTTGCTGGGAATTCGCGAAACCAACCCTGCAATTCTGGATATGTTCCGTGATCGGGATCATCGTCCGTACCGCGACCTGCTTCCATGGTCGGGAGAGTTTGCAGGTAAGTATCTGACGAGTTGTGCCTACATGTACCGACTGACGGGCAATAAGGAATTGTATGCCTATGCCTGTGACTTTATAGATGAACTGCTGCAATACCAGGCGGCGGACGGCTACCTCGGTTGCTTTGCCGAGAATTGTCATTTGACGGGTGCGTATTCACAAAATCCCGCGCATACCGGACTGACATGGGATTCTTGGGCACACTATCACGTCATGTATGGACTGCTCTCATGGTATGATCTGACGGGGAACGAGGCATATTTCCGTGCGGTCGAAAAAATCGCCGAGCTGTATATGAAGAAGTTCTATGATGGAAAGCCGGTCTTGATTTCTATCGGCTCCTCGGAAATGAATTTGGCTGTTTACCATATCTTTGGCGTGCTGTATCGTCGCACCCAAAACTCCGCCTACCTTTATTTTGCCAAGAAGATCGAGGGCGATCTGAGCGACAAGCGTGCGGGAGATTACATCAATTATGCACTTAAGGGATATGAGTATTATCAATGCCCCAAGCCTCGATGGGAGAGTATGCATATTATTATGGGTATTGCCGAGATGTATCGCAATACAGGCAACACCAGATACCTGGAGGCAGCAACGCAGATCTTTTTCAGCATTCTGAAAACGGATGTCCATAACACGGGCGCCTTTTCGACGGATGAACAAGCGATCGGTAACCCTTTCCGCAATTCCAACATCGAAACCTGCTGTGTCGTAGCCTACAACGCTTTGGCTGTTGATATCTTTTCGTTGACGGGAGATATTCGTGCGGCGGATTTCCTGGAGCGTTCTCATTACAATGCCGTATTGGGCTACAACAACCCCAGCGGGCGCTGGTCTACCTATAACACGCCAATGGAGGGAGTTAAGTGCGCCAATTATCATTCTATCAGCTTCCAATGCCGTCCGGGCTCGCCCGAGCTTAACTGCTGCTCGGTCAATGCACCGCGCGGTGTTGCCATGGTGGCGGATTGGATGCTGACGCAAAAGGATAACGATATTTGTCTGAATTTCTACGAGGATTTCTCTGCCGAGTTGGAGAATGGAATGGTTGTAGAGGTCAGTGGCGGATACCCCGCTGAAAATACAGTTCGTGTTCGCATTGACTCCAAGGGGGCACGCAAGAAGGTGCTGTTCCGTATTCCCGCGTGGTCCAAAAACACCGTTATCACCTCGGAAGGAGAACAGTTTCACCCGACCGTCGGCAAGTATTTTGCCATCAAAAAGGTATGGAGCGGCGAGATCACCATTGCGTTTGACTTCACCCCCTACACAGAGAAGGGCGGACTTGATACTCTGTATATTGCAAATCAACAGGACAACGGACCCGGCTTGCCGCAGCTGTTGCACAGCAACAGCGATTATCGCGGCAAACACAGCATCTATATTGGCCCGATCCTTTACGGCTTTGATAGTGGGGACAATTTGCAGGCGGACTTCGATCATATTCCCGCCATCAATCGTCATTCGCTGATGATTGCGAAGCCCCACCTGAAAAAGGACGGTAGCATCCACCTTTTGGTGGATGGCATAACACTCAAGGATTTTTATCATCTCGGCGTCAGCGGAACGCCGTATAAAACATGGCTGACCGTCAAGGAATGAACAAAAGTGTTTCTTGACGCAAGCATAAAATAGAGGAGCACACCAGCACCCGAAAAATGAAAGGAGTATCCTAATGAAACACATTCGATTGATTGCGTTACTTTTATCCTCGCTGATACTGCTTGGCGCTTGTTCGCCGGCAAAGCCTCCCAGCGAGCAGAATCCTTCCGATGAGCAGGATTCGCCCGCAGGCGAAGACCTTACGCTTTATCCCGCCGCACTTCCAAGAGATGAGGGCGAACGCATCACTTGGTACAGTGCAGATCTGAAGGAAACCATGCGCCTGGCTGCCGAATACGTTGAGGGCATGCTGGATGCGGATAAGGACTACGAGCCTTATTTCTATATTTCTGCCGGTGGCTACGGCACTCCTGCCTTGGCTTTGCACGCGCTGGAGATCGGTATTCCTCACGTGACCGGACGCGCGATCGACTGTCTGTTTAACGTCGAGCGTGCCACGGGACGCAAGATCGACAGCTTTGCCGAAGAAATCTATACGGAATATTACTATTCGTGTATGGAGGAGATCGGTTTGCCCGTTTGGTATGACGAAAGCAACAACCGTCAAGGTATGGAAGCGCACAATCTGCGCGAGAGCTGCGAGGCTTTGGCGTGGCTCATTCGCTCCCGTGACGATGACACGGCGCATGAGCTGGCAGATCGTTTTCTGACCGTTCTGGAGTCGCTGATGCCGAATGGCTGCGGCTATATCCAATCCGCTGCCATTTCCAAAGC
>JAZSFA010000150.1:0-7453 GCA_045531965.1 Eubacteriales bacterium | reverse complement strand
CCACCAAGAACCTTTTTGAAAAAAGGTTCTTGGAACTCCCAAAACCTTTAAATAATAAATGTTTTTAAAGGTTTTTGAGGGGGTTCCAGGGGGAACTTTTTGCAAAAAGTTCCTCCTGACCGTACTCCGCTAAACAACAATTTATCGGTTTACATCCCATCGCGGTATGTGGTTCGCATGGGTTGAACGTCCCCGGCATTGGGAGCCGCACTGCGGCAGAAAAACAAAAACTCCCGACCGAGATCGGGAGTTTTCATTATGGGGTGAGTAGTGGGAGTCGAACCCATGACCTCCAGGGCCACAACCTGGCGCTCTAACCAACTGAGCTATACCCACCATGGTGAAAATATCGCCCCCGCCGGGAGCTGTTGCCTCCGGCAGGTTGGCACTGGCGTGCCTTGAGGGGCTCGAACCCCCGACCTACTGCTTAGAAGGCAGTTGCTCTATCCAACTGAGCTAAAGGCACAAAAATGGAGCGAGTGATGGGAATCGAACCCACGCGACCAGCTTGGAAGGCTGGGATTCTACCATTGAACTACACTCGCAGAAGCCCTTTTTTCAAACCGCTTGGATATTATAGCATAAAGAAAGAGATTTGTCAATAGCTTTTTCGAAAAAAATTCTTGGCGTTGGCAGGTTTCTTTTGTTCAAACAACCAAACCTCCGAGAAAGGATCAGAGGCAAGGCGGCAGATCACGCCACCGCCCGCCTATGATGCGCCTCCGCGCTTTTTGATTCATCCGCAAAACAGTAGAATCCCCAAAAGCAGCAGGGTCACGGACAACTCAGGATCTGCCCCTTCGGCATCTCGGTCTTGCAACAAAAAGAAGATCAGCCCCAAAAGCAGCAACTCTTCCCTTCCTATGCCGTGACCGAATGGGAAATGCTGTCCCGTAAACAAGGCGGTCAGCGGAGACGTCACCGTTTCGACAGACGCAGAACGTTCATCCCTTACCTTCGCGGCAGGTGTGTCGGATGCGGAAATCTCCGCCGATGACGCCCCCGCGGCGGTCTGAACTGTGCGCTCTTTGGTGGAGAGATCTTCAAGCGCAATCCCGTCATGGGCAGGAGATACACCCTCGGGCGGCGTTTCTCCTACGGCGGTCCCGCTGTAGTTGGGGGGGATACGGATACTTTGACGGTAGCTGGGCTCACGACCCCCCATCGGGCGGGGGAAAGAAGTCCCCATGGTACGATGATACATGGTCACACCTCCCGATCTTTGTCCTGAGGCGGGGCGGACGAGAGTAGCAGGGGCAAGGAGATCCCCATCCCCTGCAGGGTGTCCCACACACGACAAAAGCTGATCATATAGTCCACTGCTTGCCGACGGTCAGTTCCCAGATAAGGTTTGAGGGCGCACAAAAGCGCGGCGGAGTGTCCCGATGAACCATGCCCGTGGGTGGCGGTTGGGACAGATGCCGATGACGCTTTCTCGGTCTCCTGCGCGGCGGCAGGAGCCGCCTCCTCGGCGGTGGCGTTGATGGTCGGGGGCTGGGACAGCCCGCTCCCCCCCTTAATCAGCTGAGGAAGCGCTGACAGCAGGGCGGGGTTGGATATCAGTCCGCTCAAAAGATTCCCCAAAGGCGTGACGTTCTGTTCAGACGGCGATGCGGAGACCGTATCCGCCTGAACGGAGGGTACCGTCCCCGACGTTTCTACAGGCGGTGTGTTTTCCGCATCTCTGATCAACCGATCCAACAAGTCCCCCATGGGCGGACGGGGATCCACGTCGCTCATGCTCTCACCTCCCGCCCTTGCTCGAAAGCATATTCATGAACCTTTTCAGGTCATCGTCTGTCGCCCCCGACAGCACACCGCGAAGCTTCCCCATGTCAAACTTCTCCAAAGGCACGGTGGTGGGATCAATCCCATATTCTTTGAGTAGTCCCCTCATGACCATACGCAGCTGATCGTCATTCAACGTGAGCAGACGATCCAAACTTTTCTTATCCAATTGCATCTCATGATACCCCCTTTTTGCCCGTAAGGACGTGTCAGCCGTCATGGCGGCTCATCCCAGTCTATGTTTTTCAGAAAAAATGTGTGAATTATCAAAAAACAATGGACAAATCCGAAATTTCGTGCTATACTATAAAATAGGAAAGTATACGGAGGCAGTTATGGCAACAACCGAGATTCTCATGATATCGGATTCTCACGGACGGAGCGATTTGATCTCCCGTGTTTTGCGCCTGACACGCCCCCATCTGGCCATCTTTTGCGGCGACGGTCTGCGTGATCTTGACCCTGCAGCTGCCCCCTGCCCCCTCTATGCCGTGCGGGGAAACTGCGACTGGCACACCCTGACGCCTATAGGCAACGCCGAAGAGAGCCTCACCCTATATCCTGACGGTCTCAAAACCTTCGTTACCCACGGACACCGTTACGGCGTGAAAAGCGGGCTCAGCGCGCTTCTTGCCAAGGGCGCGTCGGAGGGCTATGACGTCATGCTTTTCGGGCATACGCATGAACCGCTGTCCCTGACACTGACACCCGAGAACGCTTTTGACCGTTTCGGCATACAATTGACTAAGCCGCTCTATCTCTTCAACCCGGGCAGCTTGGGTTCTGTGCCCCACAGCTTCGGACGGCTGACCATACGAGACGGTGTTCCGCTGTTCAGTCACGGTACTCTCCCCTCTTAAAGCAACAAAAAAGGTCGAGGCGTACCTCGACCCTATGGGTTTGACGGATTATTCCGCAATGTCTGCCATCGTGGCTACAGGCATCTCGCTGTCCACCGGCTCCAAGGCAGCCTGCTCCAGCGCCTCTTCATATGCCGCGATCACGGCATTTTCCAGCACGCTGCGGAACTGGGCATTGATGGGATGTACGATGTCACGGTAGGTTTCGTCGGGATTCTTGCGGCTGGGCATAACGATAAAGAACTTATCCCGTGCGTTGATAACCTTAATGTCGTGCACCGCCAGCTGGTTGTCAAAGGTAACCGATACGACGGCTCTCATGGGGCCTTCTTCAAAAAGCTTTCTTACTTTGATATCTGTGATCTGCATATTTTTTCCTCCCTGGTGAATTTATACTTTTTGGATATTTGAACCTGTTTTGGATGATACTATTATAATCTGCCAATGTGACGGATATTCAATGGAAAAAGTATTTTTTCGTGAATTTTATTCACGGGCATTTAACGTTTAGTTAAAAAAACGCCATTTTTCTGTCACATCAAACTTTTTTGCCTTTTTCTCCGATTTTTCTGCCCACTTTTGTGTTCGCTGCCACGGGCACGCAGAACACGGAAAGGAGTTCTATGTCTGTCAACAATACGCATGACGGTCCCGAGCGGATCTCACAATATATGAAGCACACCCGTTCCGTCTTTTTCATTGGCGTAGGCGGTGTAATGATGTCCTCCTTGGCGTTACTCACCGCACGGTTTGGCTATGACGTCAGCGGTTCGGATCGCTCCCGTACCCAGCTGACCGAGGAACTGCGTTCCGAGAGCGTGACCATTTATTACGAACACGATGCCGCCAACCTGTCCGACGATTGCGGACTGGTGGTCTACACCGTAGCGATTTCCCCCGACAATCCTGAATACGTTGCCGCCCACGAGCGCGGGATCCCCTGCGTATCCCGTTCAGACTATCTGGGGTATCTCATGACTCGCTACCGCCGTCGTGTTGGCGTAGCGGGAATGCACGGCAAGTCCACCTGTACCTCTATCTGTGCCCAAATCTTCATGGATGCCGACGTCAATCCCACCATCCTCAGCGGTGCGGTGTACGGTCCCATGGGCGGCGCTTACCGACTGGGGGGAGAGGATCACTTCATTTTTGAAGCCTGCGAGTACATGGACTCCTTTCTGGACTTCCATCCCACCGTTGCCATTTTGCTGGGTGCGGAGTTGGAGCATGTAGACTATTTCAAGGACATGGAGCAGATTCGCACATCCTTTGCCAAATTTGCCGCCCTCACAGGCACCCGAGGCACGACGGTGGTCAACCGCGATGACCCCGAAGTCATGGAATCGGCGCGTCGCGCGCTGAAATCCAAGGGGACGGGACATCTCATCACCTTCTCCATTGATGATACCCAAGCGGATTTTCACGCCAAAGATGTGGAAATGATCGACGGTTATCCCGCCTTTACCTTGGTTGCCTTCGGGAAAGTCTGGGGCAAGGTGCAGTTGCGTGTTCCCGGTCGTTTTCAGATCTATAACTGTCTCGCCGCCGCCGCCGCTGCTGACACCTGCGGTATCAGCCGTCAGGATATCCTCGAGGGACTGAGCAATTTCCGCGGCGCGGATCGCCGTATGCAGCCCCGTGGCAAGGTAGGTGGCGCCATGATCTATGATGACTACGGTCACCATCCCACCGAGGTCAGAGCTACGCTGGAGGGCGCGGCACATCTATGCACCCCTCACGAGGACGGCACCCCCGGGCGGTTGCTCTGTGCTTTCCAACCCCATACATACAGCCGTACTGCCCAGCTTTACGATCAGTTCGTTACCGCCTTTGACGCGGCGGATCGGCTGTTTCTCATCGACATCTATGCCGCCCGTGAAACCGACACCTGCGGCGTTTCCTCCCGTATGCTGGCAGCCTCGGTAGGTGAGCGCGCTACCTACTGTTCCCACGCCACCGAAGCCGCCAAGCAGATCCTCTCCGAGGCACAGGCAGGAGACGTGGTGGTGGTTATGGGCGCGGGAGACGTCACCTTCGTCACCCAGAGCTTGCTGTCCATGACCGTAACAGAAACACCACCCGAGTCAGAAAAATGAAAATAATCAGTAAGGGTCGTTCACGCCTGTGATACGACCCTTTCCCCACCATCACCATTCAAGGAGCTTTCATGGTTTTCTCATCCACCCTGTTTTTATTTGGCTATCTGCCCTTGGCGCTCGCGCTGTATTTCATTGTCCCGTTCAAGCTTCGCAACGGGGCTTTGTTTGCGTTGAGCCTTTTGTTTTACGGTTGGGAGGAGCCCATCTATATTCTGGTCATGCTCTTTTCGGTGACAGTGGCGTATCTTACAGGTTACCCGATCGGCAAATACCGGGAGACGGACAAGCCCCGCGCCCGCCGCTGGTTGATCCTGTCTGTGGCGCTGAACCTCATTTGGCTTCTCTTTTTCAAGTACACCAACTTTTTCATTGAAAACCTCGCCCTGATCCCGGGGCTTTCCTCGGTTCTCAAGCCCATTGAGGGATTGACCCTGCCTGTGGGCATCTCCTTCTACACCTTCCAGATCATGTCCTATTCCATTGATCTCTACCGTGGACACACCGAGACCCAAAAGAATTACGTGGCTTTTGGCACTTACGTTGCGCTGTTTCCTCAGCTTATCGCGGGTCCCATCGTCCGCTACCGTGATGTCAACGATCAGTTGGCAACTCGCCGCCATACGGTGGGCAAGTTTGCCTCAGGTGTGCGCCGTTTCACGGTGGGATTTGGGAAAAAGCTCTTGCTGGGCGATGCCTTTGCCGCGCTGTATGCCTACCTTGGCACGGCAGGGGACTTTGATCCTTCAGTACTGGGTAGTTGGGTCATGATGGCGGCTTATACCCTGCATATTTATTTTGACTTCTCGGGCTACTCCGACATGGCGATCGGTCTGGGTCGCATGATCGGCTTTGAATTTTTGGAAAACTTCAACTATCCCTATCTCGCCTCCAGTATCACCGATTTCTGGCGGCGGTGGCATATGTCCCTGTCCTCCTGGTTCCGTGAGTACGTTTATATTCCGTTGGGCGGTAACCGCAAGGGGTTGCCGCGGCAGATTTTCAACATGGCGGTGGTTTGGTTGCTCACGGGCTTCTGGCACGGCGCGGCATGGAATTTCGTCCTGTGGGGCGGCTTCTACTTCGTCCTCTTGGTACTGGAAAAAACACTGCTTCTGAAATTTTTCGGAAAAAACAAGCTGACCGCCGCCTTGGGTCACGTCTGGGCGTTGATCCTTGTGGGCATCGGCTGGATGATCTTTGATCATACCGATCTTTCCGAGGTGGGTCGCATCGTGGGAGCTTTGGTGGGCATTGGCACCACCGCCGTCGCGCCCCCCGCCGTGGGGTACGAAGTGCTTCGCGCCCTGCCCCTGCTTCTCATCGGTATCCTTGCCGCTACCCCCTTCCCTGCCCGACTCTGGGACAAGCTGAAGAAAAAATGGCAGGGGGCTGTCATCCTTGAGCCCGTCCTCATGCTGGCAGTCTTGATCCTGTCTGTTGCCTCTATGGTCAGCGGCACGTACAGTCCCTTCTTGTATTTTAATTTCTGATCGGAGGAACAAGCGCATGAAAAAGATCTCTCATCTACTGACTGTTGTTTTGTTCCTCGCGGTTATCGGCGGTCTTGCAGTTGCCTTTTGGGTCATTCCCGACAAGTCCTTTTCGGACAATGAAAACCGTGTCCTCTCCGACTTTCCCACCGTTTCTATAGATAAGGTGCTGGAGGGTGAGCTGTCTGAGGATTTCAACGCATATTTTACCGATCAATTTCCCCTGCGCGACACCTGGCTGACTTGGGGAAGCCTCACCCATCTTGCCTTTGGACAAGGGGAAGCCAACGGCGTGCTTTTGGGGGATGGCGGACAACTGGCTGTGCGAAAATTCGATGCCTACCTCAGTCTCACCGAGCGCGCTGAGGATACCGACTACTACAGCGAAGCCCATCTGAAAAAGGCGGCTGACGCGCTGGGAGAGCTTACTGACAAGGTGACGGTGCCTGTCACCGTCCTCCCCGCGCCTCGCACTTTGGACGTGACGATCTCGGCGTTTGACTATCCCCAAGGACTCTCCGACCGTCTGAACCATACCCTTCACGGATATCTCGCCGAAGCGAGCGTGGACAGCCTGGACCTGCTCCCCGCCTTCCGCGCCATGTATGAGGCGGGAGAATACGTCTATTTCCGTACAGACCACCATTGGACCGCCTTGGGCGCCTACACCGCCTACGAGGCTCTGATGACCGCTTGGGGCATGTCCGACGAGATCGTCCCCTACGAGGCGTTTGACATGAAAGCGGTGGAGAATTTCTACGGCACCACTTGGTCCCGCGCGGGACTGTCCTTTATCCGTCCCGACACCCTGACGTATCCCACCATGGCCGATGACGGCGATTACGTTGTCCGTGATGACAAGGGAGAAATGATCATGCGAGGCTTCGTCGATCCCGCTTATCTGGAAAAGAAAGATAAGTACGGCGCCTTCATGAGCGGCACCCATCGCCTTCTGACCGTCACCTACGAGGGAGAAAGCACCGTTGACCGTCCCCGTCTGCTTGTCGCCCGCGATTCCTTCGCTTCCTCTCTCGCCCCCTTCCTCGCCAGACATTTTGATCTGGTGATGGTGGATCTTTCGGGGGGGATGACCGAGCTTTCCGCCTATGTCAAAACTTACAGCTGCGACCGCATTCTGGTGGTCTACAACGTAGAAAATTTTGTCACCGCCGATGCGGCGACAAGGATCAAGTGATCTCCTGATACAAAGCCCCCC
>JAZSFA010000002.1:0-24021 GCA_045531965.1 Eubacteriales bacterium | reverse complement strand
CGAGGAGGTGGCACAGGTGCCGCAGTCTTATACGGGGCAGTTCTTGAAGAAGAAGCTGAGAAGATAAATTGTTGTTTGAAGGGGTACGCTTGGAGGAACCTTCTTGCAAGAAGGTTCCTCCAAACCACCTCCAAGAACCTTTAAAAAGTATTTATTATTAAAGGTTTTTGAAGGGTTTCAAGGGAAACTTTTTGCAAAAAGTTTCCCTTGACCGTACTCCACCAAACAACAATTTACATTCTCTAAAAAGGAGATACATCCATGAGAAAATCATTCACCTACCGCGACGGTAGCTTCTACCTGAACGACCAACCCTACACCGTCATCTCGGGTGCCATCCACTATTTCCGCACCCTGCCCGCGTGCTGGGAGGATCGTCTGACCAAGCTGAAGGCCTGCGGCTTCAACACCGTGGAGACCTACACCTGCTGGAACATCCATGAGAGACATGAGGGTCAGTTCGACTTCACAGGCATTCTGGATATTGAACGCTTTATTGAAACGGCTGAAAAGCTGGATCTCAACGTCATTATCCGTCCCGGCCCCTACATCTGCGCCGAGTGGGATTTCGGCGGTCTGCCATCCTGGCTTTTGAAATACCCCCACATGGCCCTCCGCTGTGACGATCCCCTCTATTTGGAAAAGGTCAAGCCCTACTATCGCGAGTTGTTCTCCCGCCTCCGTCCCCATCTCTGCACCAATGGGGGCAACATCCTCATGGTTCAGGTGGAGAACGAGTACGGCAGCTACGGCGACGACAAGGTCTACCTCCAAAAGGTGGTGGATATCTACCGTGAAAACGGCATTGACTGCACCCTGTTCACCTCCGACGGTACCGCTCATTGGATGCTCAGCGGCGGTACTCTCCCCGACGTGCTGGCGGTGGCCAACTTCGGCTCCTACGTGGATCAGATCCTCACTTTGAACGAATTTCAGAAGGATCGCCCCCTCATGTGCGGGGAGTTCTGGTGCGGATGGTTCGACCACTGGTACGAGGAGGGACGGGGTCAGCGAAGCCCCGATGATATGGCGGGGGAGCTGAACCGCTTCTTCGATCTGGGTGCCTCCTTCAACATTTATATGTTCCATGGCGGTACCAATTTCGCCTTCTGGAACGGCGCAAACCATACGGGTGAGCAGTACCAGCCCACGGTCACCAGCTACGACTACGCCGCCTTTCTCACGGAAGCGGGAGACATCACTCCGCTGTATGAGACCGCCAAGCGAGTCCTTGAGGAGCGGACAGGGGTCAAGGCACCCGATATTGAGGTCAAGAACTCCCCCAAAAAGGACTACGGCAAGGTAAAACTCACCGAGTCGGCGCCCCTCTTTGATCATCTCTCCTCTCTCGCCGCCCCCGTCTCCGCCGCCTTCCCCAAGACCATGGAGGAAGTGGGGCAGGACTTCGGCTACATCCTTTACCGCACCCAGTTGAAGGGTCCCTTTGAGGAGCTGGAGCTGTTCTGCGGGGACATTCATGACAGAGCCATCTTCTATATCAATGGCAAGCAGGTGGGCATCAAGGAGCGGAGCCGCCGAAACGATCCCATCCGTATCGGCCTTGGCTTCGGCGAGACCGCTACCTTGGACATTTTGGTAGAGAACATGGGGCGTGTCAACTATGGCATCAAGCTCATGGATCGTAAGGGCATCCTGAACGGGGTTCGGCTGGGTCAGCGTTTTCACTACGGTTGGGAGATGTACCCCATGACCATGGACGATTTGAGCGGGCTGACTTACGACGATGTTCATAAAAACGGTAGGGTTCCCGTCTTCCTGCGTGGTACTTTGACCATTGAAGGCTCTCCCTGCGACACCTATATCAGGCTGGACGGTTTTACCAAGGGCTTTGTAACCGTCAACGGCTTCAATATTGGCCGTTACTTCAACTCCGCGGGACCTCAGAAGACTTTGTACGTACCTGCCCCTCTCCTCCGCGAGGGGGAAAACGAGATCGTGGTGTTTGAAAGCGATGGATATGATACGCCCGAGGTGACCTTTGTGGACGCACCTGTGCTTCACGGCTGATCTTTCGAAATCATCTCTCTTGAAAGGAGATTGAAATATGATTAAAATTGAAATGAACCGATTGTTCCTTACCCGCAAGCCCTATGATATCAAGGCCTCGGAGGCTCGTTTTATTGCCGCCATGCGGGAAAACGCGATCTATCAATACGAGCATTGCGAGGATTATAAACGCATCCTTGATGAGGCAGGCTTTGATCCAAACAGCATTCAGACGCTCGACGATCTTTCCCGATTACCTTTCCTGCCTACGCTGTATTTCAAACATCATAAACTGTACAGTATGCCCAAATATAAAATTTTGATCAAAGCTACCTCATCGGGCACCAGTAGCGGTGTCAAGTCTGAGATCGGCTTTGATGCAGGTTCACTTTTACGTGGCCTTTGTATGGTCATCACAGTAGGAAAGTACCACCATCTTTGGTCGCTGAAGCCTGTCCATTATTTAATTTTTGGATTCCAACCGGCACGAGATAACCAGACGGCTATCAGCAAAACTGCTTTTGGCTTTACCTTTTTTGCACCTGCCTTGAGTCGAACCTATGCGCTCAAGCATCAAAAAGGCGGTGGGTATGCCTTAGATATGGAAGGGATGAAACAGGCGTTTATCAAATACGCCAAATCAGGTGCGCCAGTCCGAACCCTTGGCTTCCCTGCTTATACATACTTTTTGTTAAAGGAAATGAAGGAAGCGGGAATTAAACTGAAACTACCCAAAGGCAGTATCGTCTCTTTAGGGGGCGGTTGGAAGCAGTTCTATGCCCAAAAGGTGGAAAAGCAGGATTTTTACGATCTCGTATGGGAGGTTCTTGGCGTGCCTCATGAAAATGTGGTAGAGTTTTTCGGTGCGGTAGAGCATCCCATCCTTTACACCGATTGCCGTGCCCATCATTTCCACGTGCCTGCCTACAGCCGCGTTATCATCCGAGACCCCGCAACCTTTGAGCCTGTCCCGGATGGTGAGCTGGGACTCGTCAATCTCTTAACGCCTATGGTCAAGAGCGCACCGCTTCTGAGCGTCATGACCGATGATTTGGGCATCCTGCACAGTGAAGGCTGTTCATGCGGTGAATCCTCTCCCTGGTTGGAAATCATCGGCAGGGTTGGGGTTAAAGATATTGTTACCTGCGCCGCAGGAGCCCAGGAAATTCTCAACGGAGGTGGTAAGTCATGATTTTATACAGAGGTGAGATCCGCGAGGATCACGAGCAAAATGATCTGATACAAAGAATGCCGCCGTTCCTTTATCACACCTTGGCAAAGGGGAATTATCCTACTCCCGAAAAGGTGATTTCTGCATGCGAAAAGCTGCTTAACCGAGTGCTTGAAGGTGAGTTTGATCATATCGTCCTGCCTTTGCTTTCTCAGTTTGATATCAGCCGCGCCCGCTTTGAACAGATGGCTCAACTTTTTTCAAGAGAGAGTCTGACCTATAAGTGTCAGATTGAGTTGGGCGATATCCCTGCGGAAGGAG
This sequence comes from Eubacteriales bacterium, assembly GCA_045531965.1. GTDB lineage: Bacteria > Bacillota > Clostridia > Oscillospirales > CAG-272 > CAMEON01. The sequence goes on along the minus strand of JAZSFA010000002.1, from coordinate 20,522 downwards.
ACACTGTGGGACTCTCTCATATAGCGCTTGGTGGAACAGCATACCGCAAGCGTTATCCCTTGGGCATTCTCATGCATATCGCCGCAGGTAACGTGGACGGACTTCCCGCCTACAGCGTGGTGGAAGGACTGCTTGCGGGAAACATCAACATCTTAAAACTGCCCTCGGGTGACTCGGGACTGTCTGTCCTGTTGCTCTCTGAACTGATCAAGGCAGAGCCATCTTTGGCGGAATACATCTACGTCTTCGACGTACCCTCCACCGAGACGGAAACCCTCAAATCTTTGGCGGATCTTTCGGATGCCGTGGTGGTTTGGGGAGGCGATACCGCGGTGTCAGCTGCACGAGCTATGGCGTCTGTCAATACCCGCATCATTGCTTGGGGACATAAGCTGTCCTTCGCCTATGCCACCCCCGATGCCTCCGACGAGGATCTTGAGGCCCTTGCCAAGCATATCTGTGAGACGAATCAGGTGTTGTGTTCCTCCTGTCAGGGGATTTTTGTGGATACGGAAGACCGTGAGGTGCAAGAGGCTTTCGCGGATCGATTTTTCAACGTGCTTTGCCATGTGAACGAGCAGAGTGCGCCGGTCGATTTTGGTATGAAAGCCAAAAACGCCATTCATCTGTATCATGAAGGCTTGGAAGCCCACGAAACAGGACGACGCATCCGCCGCGGCGACGGGATTAGCGTGATATCTTCGGATGATAACCGCTTGGAATTGTCCTATATGTTCCGCAACCTTTGGATCAAACGGTTGCCGGACTATCGGATCGTCTCTGCATTAAAACCGCATAAGGATCATTTGCAAACGGCAGCGCTTCTGTGTCCCGATCGGGAAAAAAGAGAAGTTCTATCGAGGCTTTTGGCGTTGGCAGGTACGGTTCGCATTACCCAAGCCCACGGTATGTCACGAATGCTTTCCGGAGAAGCCCACGACGGCATGTATCCTTTGCGTCAATATAGCCGTGTGGTGGAGATCGACCACCCTTGATCATTTCCGGAAACGACTAAAAAGCATCATAGGAGAGAGACATGAAAATATATACTTTTCGCATTACTGTTCTGATTTTTGCGCTTTTAATGCCTATCTTGTTGCTTCCCGGATGTACTCAACCTCTCCCGGAGAATGATACGCAGGAAACCGTACCCGATATCGATGTCAGCTTTATCTCAGATAAGGAGATCTCCCTTTGGCGCGAACCCTTGGAGGCGCTTTTGGTCAATGCCCGAGATATGGCTTCCGAGGATGAAGATGTTCCGACCAATCCCCATTTGCCCACCATTTACAAGGGCTATGACTGCGGTCTTTTGGACGTCAATTTTGACGGCACTCCTGAGGTAATCATCAATTTAGGTGGAGGATCGGCAGGAAATGCCTACTATAATGTCTATGACCTTTACACAGGCGCGGATTTAGGCAGCTTTGATGGCGGTATGAACGAAAGTTGGATAGTTACTTATCACCTTTCGGATCATACCTTTGCCTACAGAGGAGATTATCAATGGCGGGAGGGGGCAGGATTAGATCATATCTTCTATGCCACTATTCTATACGATCAAGAGAGACAAATCTATATGACGGATATACTCTCGCAAAAAACCGTTGTCACTTCGGGTTGGACGGACGATCCGCCCACATACCATTATTATTCAATGGATAAAAAGGTCACTGAAGACGTCTATCAACAAGCGATGAACGAGGATAAAGGGAACTACTATCCCATCGATGGAACGGCGATGATCACCCTTTCATGGTGGGACCTTGAGACCGATGAAGATACCTACGAAACGTTGGCTAAAAAGATGACGGATGCCCTCCTCGCCACAGGGCAGAAATTCATATTGAGTAATAAGCAGGCATAAAAAGAGGGGCTGTCTCCCGATAAGGAGGCAGCCCTTTAATGATTTTTAGTAGCTAATTTCCGGACAAACTGCGTGATCTCATTTCCCACCGCAGTCACTTCCTCTTCAAATTCTTTGGCTGTTCTGCGTGAAATACCTGAATGAACAGCGGAAAACTGAAGCAACTTATCCCCCGTGACGACTTTCACTGTGTAGTCAGGTCCCAGATCGTGCATCATTTTTTCAATGAAGGTATCAGCTGTTTCGTCCTCTTTAGTGTATACCACCCGATAACCGTTGCGGACATAGTCCGATCCTATGCCGTCTTTGACCAGGTAGGCATCAAACACCAAGGTGACGTCCACGCCGGTATACGCAACGTAGCTGGCAAGCATATCCATGAGGTTTTCCCGCGCTTTTTCCAAGCTGTACGCCGCAACAGATTTGAGACTGTCCCATGAGTAGATCAGATTGTAGCCGTCAATGATGACCATGTGCTTGTGTGGCTTGGCGACAACTTTTTTTGAGGGCTTATCTTTCTTTTGTCCTGAAATCACTTTGGGTTCACTGTATTGTCGCCGTTTGATGGGACCGATGGTGCGTAGCATGATCGCTTCCAATTCATCGTCGCTGAGGTGATAACGTTTGCCAAGACTTGACGTGCGAGGAATGATGGTTTCCTCCGGTGTGATCAATGCATCTGTAGCGTCCAGATGTTTGTAATTGTCCACCTCGCGCCAGTGTACAACAAAACCGGCTCCGTGAGCACAAAAGACCGAATGCGGTGTGTTTTCCAAATCTCCCTCAGGATCATAATTGGCGACGCTTACGATCTCATCTTGGTTGTGACACGGCTCGTAGCCATCGGATACGCAGGAAAGTCGACCCTGCCCGCGGGTGTAGGAGATGACCTCACGGGCATAATCCAACATGGTGGCAACAGGCACACGACCCGAGAGGACCGTCATCTCTTCATCCGACGTTTCGATTTCAAAGATACCGTGGCGAGCAGTCAGATCTGACATGGTACGTCCAACGCACAGATTTGGCACCTCCAAGCGGAATTTATAATAAGGCTCCAAAAGGATGCACCCACCCTTCATGAGTCCGTGACGGACGGCACGCAGGGTCGCCTCGCGGAAATCTCCTCCCTCGGTGTGCTTGAGGTGAGCACGTCCCGCCACCAACGTGATCTTGGTATCCGTGAGTAATGCTCCGATTAGCGTGCCGCGATGAGCTTTTTCATAGAGATGAGAAAGAATCAACCGTTGCCAATTCAAATCCAGCATGTTTTCCGGAAGATGGGTGTCAAAAATCACTCCTGTGCCCGCAGGCATAGGCTCCAAAAGCAGTTGAACCTCCGCATAGTGCCGCAGTGGCTCAAAATGTCCGATACCCACGGCTCTTTTGGCAATCTTCTCTTGATAAAGAATACGCCCTGTGTCCAGTGTGCAGTCAAGTCCGAGGCGGTCGTGAATCAAGCGTTTCAGAAGGTCAATCTGAATGTCACCCATGAGCCGAGCCTCGGTCTGCTGCAGCTCTTCGTTCCAGGTAAGATGGAGAGAAGGTTCTTCCTCCTCAAGCTCTTTCAGCCTGGGATAAATGATCCGTGGATCACAATCGGAAGGGAATCGGATGCAGTAGGAAAGAACGGGGGACAGAAGGGGTTTGCAGGTGTCACTTTCAAAACCAAGACCTTGTCCCACAAACGTGGCTGAAAGACCGATGACCGCACAAATTTCTCCGGCAGATACTTGATCCACCTGTTGAAATTTATCCCCGGAGTAAAGGCGAAGTTGGCTGACTTTTTCGGCAATCTTTTTCCCGTCCTCCGTCAAATAAGTCAGTTCATCCCGCGCAGAAAGTGTGCCGCCCGTGACCTTCAGATAGGTCAGACGAAGTCCCGACGTGTGAGCGATCTTGAATACACTTCCTCCAAAAGCCGTTTGATCATATACGGGGGCGAGAGTGTACGTATCAAGAGCTTCAAGAAAATAGTCAATACCTGTCAACTTTAGTGCCGATCCAAACAAACAAGGAAACAAACGCCGCTGTGAAATCAGCAAAGCGATATCACTCTCCTCAAGAGATTCCCCCTCCAGCACCGATTCCATAAAGGACTCGTTGATCATCGCCAAGCGTTCATCGAGCTCTGCTTTGCTTTGCTTTTCAAAGAAGGGAACACATAACGGCGACAGCCCCTTGGCAAGGGCTTCTGCCATATCCTCGCCCCGTTTCATGGCAATATCGGTTTTGTTGACAAACAGAAACGTCGGGACATGATAGTATTCCAACAACTGCCATAAGGTGCGGGTATGGTTCTGCACTCCGTCAGGGGCACTGATGACTAAAATGGCGTAGTCCAACAGTGCCAGCGTCCGTTCAGCCTCGGCGGAGAAATCCACGTGACCGGGGGTGTCCAGCAGGATAAAATCGCAGTTTTCGGTGGAAAATCGGGCTTGCTTGGAGAAGATGGTGATCCCCCGCTCCCGCTCCACGGCGTAGGTGTCCAGATAGGTGTTGCCGTGGTCAACCCGTCCCAGGGTGCGGATCCTGCCCGAAAGATAGAGCAGGGCTTCGGATAGGGTGGTCTTGCCCGCGTCTACGTGGGCGAGGATGCCGATGGTCAGTTTCTTTTTGATTGACATACTTGCCCTCCTTCAGCATGAACTTCTTGAATCGTATTTGACTCAGATGAAAAGGTAAGGGCGGTTGACCTATACCACATCAAAGATTTTGGAGTTGGGAACGATGATAATCTGCTCCTTGACATCACGAACGCCTGGTGCTTCCTTGTATTGTCCTTTTTTCAAAAACTCGTTTCGTTTATCAGTTTCAAACAAAATTTGACCCGTAGCTGTCCAATCGGTGCGTTTGGTTTCCCTCACAAAAAGAACCAATCGGTTTTTAGGATCCTTGATTAACCATTCCATCAGATATTTCCACCAGAGAATGTCCGTATCTCCAACGGAAAGTCCATATAAGCATACATAGCGGCTGTCATCAATCATGGCTTGACCTGCTGCGGTATGATCTGTATTAAGCGCCTCATTCATACGGAATTTGACCATGCAATCCTGAAGAAACTGGTTCTTTCGGATTGTAAGATTGTTAATCTGATCTTCGTCATTGATGCCGAGGATCATGCCTCTGTTCAAGTCACCGTGAATGTGCAGAGGCTTTTCAATGCGTCGATCAGCTTCGTCAAATTGGATCGCTTCAACGATCCTGTCCAATGCGTCGGTGTAATTGAAGGTGATGAAGGCGTATTCAGGCTGCGTATCTAAAAAAGCTTTGCATTCCATCTGATATTTGTCGGGAATCAGATGGTCCATGGTCGTGATGTTATCCTTGACAATTTGTGCAACCGCGCGTATGTCCTCAAAAACCAAACGCCGGTTTTGTTCCCATAAATAGTCCCGCAACAATTCCTCAAGCTCACACTTGGCTCTGATAAAAGACTCGATTTCGTATGGCGTTATGTTGGCTAAATATTTGCCCAGTCCCATTTCCAAATCAGACCAACAGTCACTATTATGTTGAATGGCATCAATAATGGGGTTGCGCTTTTTTCTGGATTTTTTTAAATAAGAATAAAAATGCCTATAACCGGTTTCCATTTTTAAATTCAGATCAAAGCCGTTACCGATCATGTATGTGATTTTCATAACATCCCCCCATTTTACGTACTTCATCTTGCATTATACCCCATTTGTGATTTTTTGTCAAGATATGACTTAATTCTTGCTGATTGTTGTGTAATTTGTGGCAAGATTCGTCATAATTCTTATAAAAGATATTGATTTTTGCTTGAGACTATGCTATAATTATTTTGTATATCATCACGTGTGGGGGCATATTTATGGAACAACTGAAATTAGGAACCGCCCTGATAGGGGAGCAGAATCCTGAAACTCATAAATTTGAGCATGAATTGTTTGTTTTAAAGATGGCAGCAGAATCGTTGGGGTTTGATACGGAACGAATAGATGTAAGTGCCATGGATTCAAACAAGAAGAAAGATGGAAACTCCCCCAAAATCATACTTTTGATTGCTGAAAAATGGGATGATCATATTCTGGAATTCGTTGAAGAAAAAGTATATAAAGAGCAACCAATTCCGATCGTTGTTTTTTCAAAGCCGAGCAGACGTAATAAGCATGCACCCGGAAATTTGTTTATTGTGAATGAGCCATACACGGATAGCGAATCTCTCTATGAGAAAGCTCAAAAACGGTTGATCGAATTTAACAATTCCCGAAAAGCGGATACGGCTAAAATATTAAACAAAAAAGACTCTAATATTTATAAGCTATCAAAAGAGTTTATCAAACGTGCTTCCCATAGAGTGATTGTCTGTCAAAACTCCTCTACTTTGATATTGGGAGCTAGAAATAAAGATTCCTACGAGATAGAATTTTTGGATGCTATCGAAACGTTTTCTAAAAAAGGCAATGCAGAGTTTACCCACATCTTCTCGATAAGTGACACGAAGAAAAGTTTGAATGACAATCAGTATGAGACGGGAGAAGCTAAGAGGGCGCTCCAGACCTTTTTGGAAACAGTAAAATGCACCTGTCGGTTTGCCCTGTTGAAGGAAAAGATTGTTCCTTTTGTTGTAGCAGACTATAATTTGTTATTCCGCCTCCAACTGGGAAACCAAGTTTATAATGTGGAACTACCCAAGAGCATTTCTGACCCTACCACGTTTTATGAGAGCTTAAAAGAAATACAGGCGGCTAAGATCTGCTCGTCCCAAGATGTCTTTACTTTTGAGCCGAATATGACAATAGAAGAAAGAAAAGAAAAGATTCAGCAACTTACACTCAGAATTTATCAATCATAAGGATAAATGAGCAGACTGTATTTATCATAGGAGTTGGTTCAATGTATATTAAACATTTAGGTATTATTCCTGACGGAAATCGTCGCTGGGCGAGGGAGCGTCAGATGACATATGTTGAAGCATACGAAAAATTTGCAGATCATATATGTAATATAGTTTTGTATGCTGAGAAGTTTGATTTTGAAATGATCACCTTTTATATTGTCAGCAAGGAGAATCTGGAAAGAAAAAAGAGTGATCTTGATGACGTGATGAGCGCAGTTAAAGAAATGCTTCAGCACAAAGTATACGCGACGGCAGAAAAAGTCGATGCACAGATTCGTTGTATCGGAATGGAAAACGTAGAAGACAGGGAATTGGTGCAAATAGCTCGCGAATTGGAGAAAAAAACTCAAGGACATCATCGAACCGTGATCAACTTTTTGATCGGATACAATCCGTTTGATGAAGTCAATGTTGCGTTGAAACAAAATGATCATATTTCCATCGATGTTCTTGCTGTTCCCCAATACGTGGATCTTTTGATACGCACTGCAGGAAATCCTACACGGTTAAGCAATTTTCTCCCGTTACAATGTGGGTATGCTAACATTGAGACTGTCAACGAGAAATTTTTAGACTTGACATGCGAGCAAATCGAAAGCATCATAGAAAAATATAAAAATATTGTTCCCAAATACGGGAAATAGTCATTGTAGAAAATTCGAAAAGGCGGTACGCCATTGGCGTACCGCCTTTATTTGTATACGGATCAATCGAAATATACCGTCTTCCTCGTCCTTGCCGACTCATACACCGCGCAAACAATGCGGACAGCCTTGATTGCATCAGCAGGGGTGACCTCGGGATCTCTGCCGTCGCGAACCGCACAGATCATGTCCTCAACTACGTGATCATGACCGAATTTACGCTGTGGTTCCCGCGTCATCGCGGATAGATTTCCGCCACCGTACAGAGACAGCATCTCGGCCTCCTCCGCCTCCTCGTCGGGGGCGTTTTTCATTTTCCAGACCTTCAGGGTGTCCGCGTCTGCCTCCACAGAACCGCCCGTGCCGTAGAGCATGATCTCGGTGGAAATGCCCGGATAAGCGCAGGTGGTGCTGACGAAGGTGGCCGCCGCGCCACTTTTGAATCTGATGAGGGAGGCGGTCATGTCCTCGGTCTTGATGTCGTGGTTGTAGATCCCCATGGTGGAGGTGACCGACTCTACATCACCCATGAGCCATTGCATGAGATCCACCGTATGCACCGCCTGGTTCATGAGGGATCCGCCGCCGTCCATCTCCCAGGTGCCGCGCCAACCGCCGTTGTCGTAGTAGGATTGCTCACGATACCACTTGACCCCAAAGGTACCGAGGATCAGCTTTCCCAGCTTTCCGCTGCCAACGGCCTCACGGATGGGGTACATATTGGCGTTGAAGCGGTTCTGATGTACCACGCCGCAGGTCATCCCCGTGCGCTTGGCGGCCTCTACGATGAGAGCGGCTCGCTCGGGGGTGATGTCCAAGGGCTTTTCCACCAGCACGTGCTTGCCCGCCTCCATGGCGCGGACGGCAAAATCGGCGTGCATGGCAGAGGGGAGACATATGCTGATGATATCCACTCTGTCATCCTTCAAAAGTGCTTCAAAGTCTCGATAAAGGGTGACGTCAGGATACTTCTTTTCAGCCTTTGCCAGTCTCGCTTCATCTATATCGCAAACGGCGACCAAGGTCGCATTTTCGGAGGCGTATGCCGCGTCCGCGTGTGCCATGCCGATGCCGAGACCTAAAACAGCGTAACCAAAAAGATTCTTTTTCATGATGTTGTCCTTCTTTTGCTATGAGATAGAAAACTTTATTTTTTGACTGCCATACGAGCCATGGTGTCGCATAAGGTGTCGTAGTCAATGCCCACCGCCTTGGCGGACAGGGGCAGGAGACTCAAAGGCGTCATGCCGGGAAGGGTGTTGGCTTCGAGACACCAAGGGGTGCCGGCTTCGTCCAAGATGTAATCGAATCGGGCATAACCGTGCAGACGCAGAACCGAAAAGGCGGATTGGGTCAGGGCGTTTAGCTTTGCGACAGCTGCCTCGGGGATTTCGGCGGGGCAGACCTCCTCGGTGCATCCTGCCTGATACTTATTGTGATAATCATAAAAGCCTGCCTTGGGTATGATTTCTACAGGAGGAAGAACGGTGTCTCCCAAGATGCCCACGGTCAACTCTCGACCGCGGATCATTTTCTCGGATAAGATCGTGTCTTCATATATAGCGGCTGTGTTGAGGGCGGCTACAAGCGCCTGATGGTCAGGCACCAAAGAAACCCCAACGCTGGATCCGCAGGAGCAAGGCTTGATCACACAGGGATAGCCAATCTCCGCTTCAATTTTGGCTATCGTGGCTTCGGTGCCTTCAGACAACTTGCAGGTGACCCAAGGCGGGGTGGGGATCCCTGCGCGGGACAGAAGTTGCTTGGAAAGATCCTTGTCCATCGCCAAGAGACTGCCTGCATAACCCGTGCCTGTGTAAGGAATGCCTTCCATGTCCAAGGCGGCTTGCAATTGCCCGTTCTCGCCAACGTCTCCATGTAAGGCGATGAAGACCACGTCCGCCTCATGCCAAAGATTGGGAATCTCAGGGGCGATTCGCCTTGCGCCGCGACCGGTTGTCGCCATCAGCGCGGCAAGATCGGGAACGTCTTTTCCTACGGTGTAGGGAGGAATGGGTTTGTCTGAAAATACAGGAGCATCACCGTGGACAGAACGTCCTGTGTATAGATCGGCGATACAGACCGTGTGTCCTTTGCGCGCCAGCGCGCCTGCGATCAAACTGCCCGACGTCAGCGATACGTCGCGCTCGGGAGAAAGTCCCCCTGCCAATACAAGAATTTTCATAATTGCCTCGTAAAAAAATCATTTTGACTGTGCATTCATGGGATGCATCAGCCTATGTCATGGTATGCGTTACGTTGCCCTGCGGTGTCCAAAGACGGCAACACGGGGTTGATTGCCCAGATCATGGATGATGTCTGACGGCTGACCCGGGAGATGAGCTTGTCCCAGCGAGAGTAGTTCCTCGCCCTGATCATAACCGATTTCCAAAAGGAGCGGCGCGTCCGCGGTCAACAAAGAGACGTAATCCGAAAGGATTTTTCGATAAAAGAGAAGACCGTCTGTGCCGCCATCCAGCGCGGCGCGTGGCTCGTAGAACAGCTCCGGGGATAGCGTATCACAGACCTTACAGGGAATGTAGGGCGGGTTGGATACGATACCCGACAGCGGCGCGTAGGCGGATAATTTTTCTAATCCGTCTGTCAGAAGATCGGCTTGCAGCGGCACAAAGCGCGCCACTACGTCATTTCGTTCGGCGTTCTCGCAAGCCAGTGAAAGCGTTTCCGGGAAAAGCTCCAACGCTACGGCAGTCAGATCCGGACGGTGTTTGAGAATCGCGATCGCCACACATCCGCTACCCGTGCAAAGATCGGCAAAAATGCCCCCGTGAGGAAGATAGCGAATGGCGGTTTCCACCAAAAGCTCGGTGTCGGGGCGGGGAATCAGACACCGCTCGTCCACCTTGAAAGAGCAGCCGAAAAAAGCCCAAGACCCGAGAATATATTGCAAGGGATAGCGCCGCAGTCGCTTCCCCACAGCCTCGGTGAGCGCGTCGGAATCATAAATTTTTTGACGGTCACAAAGCAGGGTGACCCGATCTGCGCCGCCAAAGGCGGTCAGCAAGAGAGAAGCCTCCTCGCGGGCGTCTGCCAAGGGGATGCCTGCATCAGTGAGTGCGGCGGTCAGGCTTTGATAGGAATAAGGCATATGTCACCTCGTTATTCAACGTCGCCTATATTATAGCATGGTTCCATCAGTTTTTAAAGGGTATTTTGTAACATTTTTTCGTTTTGTCAAACAGTTGTCTGTGACCCTTCCAATTTGTGTCGAACCACTTGCAAATATGAGGAAAATATGTTATAATATAACAGAATGTATCTTTGATTTAAAATGACCGAAAAGATCAATAACCATATGATGAATGTCGAAAGGAGCCACCCTATGCCCAACTTCTGTCCTAAATGCGGCACACCCTGCAGCGGTGCCAATTTTTGCTCCCACTGCGGAAAAGATCTCCGCGAGCAAGAGGCTCAAACCTCTGTGCCCACCGGCGATCCAGCCGTCTCCGATCTTTCCCTTGACTTCGAGTCCCTCACTATTGAAGCTACCCAAGCGGCGCTTGCCAACAGCCTTTCTTCTTTTAACGTAGAAGCACACAACAACGGCAAGTATGCCATCCTCGGTTTGAAAAACAAAAACGAGCTAAGCCTGACCGTTCCTGACTGTGTGGAATCCATTGCCGACGGTGCGTTTGAAGGCAGTGCCGCCTTTGAGGTCACCCTGCCCGAAGGACTCCTCAAGATCGGCAAACGCGCTTTTGCCGATGCCAAGGACTTGGAAAAAATCAACATCCCATCTACGGTCAAAGCCATCGGAGACGAAGCCTTCGCGTGCTGTGAACAATTGGATATCAGCATCCCCGCAAATGTACGGCAGGGCAGGGACGTGATGAAGAATACTTTGGCTATGAAGAAAGCCGAGGAGGCCCGCAAAGCCGAGGAAGCCCGCAAAGCCGAGGAAGCCCGCAAGGCTGAGGAAGCACGAAGAGCCGAGGAAGCACGTATTGCCTTTGAAGCGGAATATGATGTCCAAAAAGGCGTGCTGAAAAAGTATAAGGGCAACAAAACCGACGTGGTGATACCCGACGTGATCAAAGTGATTGGCGAAAAAGCGTTTTATGAAAATAAAACGGTTCGAAGTATCAAAATCCCCAACAGCGTGACGAGCATTGGTGAGTACGCGTTTTATAAGTGCTCCGGTCTTACGAGTATCACCCTCCCCAATAGCGTGACGAGCATTGGTGATAGCGAGTTTTCTCAGTGTTCCGGTCTTACAAGCATTACTATCCCTAACAGCGTGACGAGCATTGGTGATTCCGCGTTTTATCGCTGTTCCGGTCTTACGAGTATCACCATCCCCAACAGCGTGACAAGTATTGATTCTGGCGCGTTTTTGGGCTGTACCGGTCTTACGAGCATGAAGGTAGACACGGGAAATACACGGTATCACAGCAGCGGGAATTGTATCATTGAAACCAAATCAAAAACCTTGATCGCCGGGTGTAAGAATAGTGTCATTCCTACAGATGGTAGCGTGACGAGCATTGGTGAGTACGCGTTTTATGACTGTCCCAGTCTTACGAGTATCGCCATCCCCAATAGTGTGACAGACATTGGCTTTTCGGCGTTCGCTCTCTGCCGAGGTCTTACAAGCATTACTATCCCAAACAGTGTGACAAACATCGATAGTGCGTTTGTTGGCTGTTCCGGTCTTACGAGCATGAAGGTAGATACGGGAAATACAGAATATTACAGCAATGGAAATTGTATCATTGAAACTCAAACCCGAAAAATGATTGCCGGGTGTAAGAATAGTGTCATTCCTACAGATGGTAGCGTGGCGCGCATTGGTGATGAAGCATTTTTCAGCTGTACCAGTCTTACAAGCATCACCATCCCCGACAGCGTGACGAGCATTGGTGATCAAGCGTTTTATGACTGTTCCGGTCTTACAAGCATGACTATCCCCAATAGCGTGATGAGCATTGGTTATGGCGCGTTTTCTTGCTGCTCCGGTCTTACAAGTATCACCATCCCCGACAGCGTGACGAGCATTGGTTATGACGCGTTATCTTGCGGCTTCCGTCTTAAGAGCATCACTATCCCCCGCCGTTTTGAATCACAACTCGAAAAAATCGGCATAGCCCCCTCCCGCACCCGCATCACTTACACCTAACCCCTGCGGAACTGTTTCCGCTCAACTTCCCCTCATTCTGAAATTCGGAGGTGCATCATGCTTCCCCAAAAACGTGATAAGCTGTTCCCGCTCCCGCCCGCCTCGGTGCAGATCCAAGGCATCCTTGCCGATAAGATCAAGCTGATCACCGAAGGCACCCTCAAAAAAATAGATTTTTACGCCTTGGCTGACTATTTCAGAAACACCATGGATATGTTCGCCACGGGTGAGTTCTGGGGCAAGCTCATGCGCGCCGCCTGCCTCATCTGCGGTGTGACGGAAGACCGTGAGCTGCGCGCTGTCATTGACCGCGCCGCCGAGGATATGATGAGCCTCCAGACTCCCGACGGATGCATCAGCACTTGCCCCGTCCACACCCAACCTAAAGGGAGCAACGGCTCTGATCTGTGGGAGCGTAAATACGTGCTGATGGGCTTGCTGTCTTACTATGAGCTGACCGGGTGTGACCGTGCGTTGGAAGCCGCCCGCTGTTTGGTGGTCTATACCGAGGGACAGGTGGGTCTGCCGCCCAAAACCCCCATTACCGAAACAGGCTGGGCTTTTTGCGGGATTGAGTCCTCCTCCATCTTAGAGCCCGTTATGCGGGTCTACCACTTGACAGGGGAGCCTGCCGCTTTGGCGCTGGGACGCTACATTGTGGAAAGCGGCTGTTGCGCCCGTGAAAACATTTTTGAGGCGATCCGAGCGGGGAAGTCTCCCAAGGATATCGGCTGGAACGGCGTAGCTCGGGAAAGTATTGCCAAAGCCTATGAAATGATGTCCTGCTTTGAAGGACTGTGCGAATATGACCGCGCTGTGAATAGCAGCGATGGCTTGGCGACGGTCAAACAATTTTGGGACAAGGTCAAGGAGGAGGAGATCACCTTGCTTGGCTCGGGTGGCGCGGATGCGCCCTTCAATCTGGGACCCGGCACGGGAGAACAATGGAATCATACCCGCTATGAACAGACCAACCCTGCCATCGACCTGATGATGGAGACCTGTGTCACCGTCTATTGGATGAGGCTGTCTTTCCGTCTCCTTTGTCTGACCGGGGAAGTGAAATATGCCGATGCCTTGGAACAAAGTCTTTATAACGCCATTTTGGGGGCTATCCGCCCCGACGGCGCGTTTTTTGAATATTTCCCTCGCTTTAACGGTGCCCGAAACCCCAAGGTCAATTATTCCTTCAACATCAAGGGCTTTGATCTATCCTGCTGTACTGCCAACGGCCCCACGGGACTGGGGATGGCGCCCTACCTTGCGGTGATGAAAACCGCTGACGGTGTTGCGATCAATCTCTACGAGACCTGCACCGTGAGTGTTCCCACCGAGAGTGGTTCGGTCACCCTTGAGATGATCTCTGAGTACCCGCGCATGGGGATGGTTCGCCTGAAAGTGGCAGAGATCAAGGGACCCGCACCCGAAACCTTTGTCCTCTCCCTTCGTGTCCCTGCCTTTGCCGAGGGCTTTACTGCCTTTTTTGAGGACGATCCCACCCAAAAATGCGAAGGTGTCCCGGGCACCTATCTCCGCTTGGCGGGGAATCTGACCGAAGGTCTTTCGTGGCTGATTGGCTTTGATATTCCTTTGGTCAAGCAGGATGCCCCCCATGGCTCCGACCGCGCAGGGGATGATTATATAGCCTTTACCTACGGCTCGCTTTTACTTGCGCGGGACAGCCGCGACGGCATTGATCCGCTGACGCCCGTCAAAGACGGAGAGATCACGGATTACCGTATCGAAGCCCCTCGCTACGGCGGTTACGTCAGCATGGCTGTGACCATGGCAGGGCAGGAAATACGACTCAACGACTATATGTCTGCGGGTAACGCTTGGGACGGTGGCACGTTTGCCGCATGGTTGCCCATAAACCGGCAGAAAAATCCATGAAAGGAAGCCCGTAGGGCGCTGATCATTTATGAACCTCATGACAGCCTTTACCGCCGAGACTGCTTACGGCAGTTACGGACGAAGGGATCGAATCCACGTGCGCCGAGGGATCATCGGTTGCGGAACCGGATTTACCGTCGGTCTGGATGAAAAAGGTAATATCCATTATGCGGGCGAAAATCGCTGGGGACAGAAACAAGCTGCGGAGTGGCAGGATCTGTTGTCGGTGTTTTGCGGTCCGGACTATATTCTGGGTCTCTGCCGGGACGGGACGGTTTTGTCTGCCGGGCGAAGTCATGATCATGGGATCGATACGCAAAGTTGGGCGTGTGTTACCGTGATTTCTTGCGGTCAAACCCATGCCGCGGCGCTGATCGGTAACGGTCAGGTCATGACCTCAGGGAGCAACCGATACGGTCAATGTCAAACCTCCTCGTGGAGTGATATGGTGGATGTCTGTTGCGGCAAAAGATTTACAGTCGGACTAAGGCAGGACGGACGTCTGAAAATGGCGGGCGGTACCAAGCTTCTGCACCAGGCGGTGGAAAACTGGGAACAGGTCTCCGGCGTTTTTTCGGATGAGGAAGGGCATCATATTTATGCGATCACGTATGGCGAAGGTCGTTTGATGTCTACTGCCCATCTTCCTGCCAAAGCCAAACGTTGGCGTAATCTGGTTTACGTGTCTGCTTCTGCACGAGGCATCGTAGGCATTACTGCCCAAGGACAGATCCTCTCAACCCATCAGGAAGATGTAAAAAAGGCAGGACTCATGGGGAAAGACTATACGGCTTGCGCCGCGGGGCCCGCTCATCTGGCACTTCTTTGCCGTAGCGGACAAGTCATAACTTTGGGGAATAATGATTACGGTCAATGTTCTACTCGGCGTTGGGGGGCTTTGTTTGACAGCTTTGAAGATTTCAGCACCCGCCGTCGGGAGGCCGAGCGTAAAAAAGAGCGTTGGGAAAAGTTTTACCAGCAACGCTTGACCGAAGCCGCGCGCCACAGTCGAAGAATCGTTTGCGGCGAACGTCTTACCGCTTGCATTCAGGCTGACGGACACGTGAGTTGCACGGCAGGGCTCAGACACGTCAAGGGGTGGAAGGATGTATGTGCCCTCAGCTGTGGCAGCGCACATCTTCTCGCCCTTCATCCCGACGGTA
Source organism: Eubacteriales bacterium (assembly GCA_045531965.1). GTDB lineage: Bacteria > Bacillota > Clostridia > Oscillospirales > CAG-272 > CAMEON01. The sequence continues at coordinate 4,948 of JAZSFA010000002.1, read as the reverse complement.
CGGTCAGCGCGGAAGGTAATAACGTCAATGGCTGTTGTCACGTGAAGGATTGGCGTCATATCAAAGATATTCAAACGGGGAAATATCATTCCCTGGGGCTTTGCGAAGATGGACACGTGGAATTTGCGGGGTGGAATCTGCATGGGCAAGGGTATGTGTCTGAATGGCGGGACATTCGGCTTCTCCGTTGTACAGATACATATACAGTAGGCGTTGCCCGTGACGGCCATATTGTCGTTTCGGGAAAACAATTACCTTTCGACGTAGAAAAACTGGACATGACCGAGTGGCGAGATCTTGTTGATCTTGTGCTGTCCGAGCATCATATGGTTGGACTCAGAAAAGATGGCAGTGTTGTAGCCGTAGGAGATCATACTTGTGAGCCACGTGATGAAAACGGGTGCCTTACCGCTTATCAGACTTGGCGCGGCGTTCGCTCGATCGCCGCGGGAGACGGCTTTACGGTTGCGCTCTGCTATGGCGGTCACGTGCTTGCCGAAGGAAAAAATCAATTTGGACAATGCGATACCTGGGAATGGAAGAATGTGGTTTCTGTCTCTTGCGGGCGCACGTTCACGGCGGCGCTTACAGCGGACGGTCATGTGCTGACCGCGGGACAGCATTTAAGTGGCAAGGGGCAAAGTCTTACCCCTGATGAGGTGGGACATGCTGTCATGGATTGGGAAAAAGCCGAGTCTACAGGGTATGAACCTTTCCATACACAGTGGATGACGGATATACTTGCGCTCAAATGCGGACGGGAACACCTGGCTACGGTGGATAGGTACGGTCAGGTCATGGCAGAAGGATTGGATTTGGACGGTCAATGTGCTTCTGCTTCTGCCTTTGTGCTGTTCCGAGATCTGAACCAGTTGGATGGCTTTGGGATCTTTACCTATTCGGCTGATCGGGCGGATAAGGAAAGTGCCCCCGCTGAAGCCCAAGAAGATTTCACAGAAAATCATGAAACGGCGGGAGAAATAAAGGAAACATCCGGTCAAGCCGGTGATTCTCCGGTTTATATCGGGCAGGTAAATCGCACTTTCAAGTGCTTGGAAAATCTCCGTCGTTTCCATCAGCTGTGTAGTGACAGAATTACTTGCAGCGACACTGAAATAATGCTGATAAATATGGACGGACGTTGGATGCGACTCCCCTTAGAACCCCAAGCAACAGCCACATTGATGCAAGAAGTCCCCACGCATCCGGAAGCTGTTTTGGTCTCTTGCCGTCATCGGACAGCCGCGGTAGATCGTCAGGGGAACGCAGGTATTTATAACAGCAAAGTCGGTGTTTGGGAAACGCTACCTATACGCATGGATACATCGAATGGTGCGGTTAACGGAATTGCGCTTGGAAAGGATCATACGGTGATTCTACTGAAAGATGGTACGGTACATGCTTACGGCGAGAATGAAGATGGGCGCTGCGATACCAACGCCTGGAAAAATATTGTTGCCGTGGCTGTCGGAGATCGTCATACGGTCGGTCTGACGGAAGACGGGCGGGTTTTGGCAACAGGCAGCCGTAACCGCGAGGATGCGGCAAAGACGCATTTGTATACCCTCCGTAACAACCCGTGCCACACAGGACTTTGGACAGACGTTAAGCACATTGTCTGCGCCCAGGAAATGACTTGCGGATTGCGTCATGACGGTACGGTGTTGGCTGTTGGAAAAAACACATACGGTCAATGCAGAACAGACTCATGGCGCCATGTGATCGATGTTGCCGCTTCTGGAACCCATACGGTGGGACTGAAACAGGACGGTACTGTGGTTGCCACAGGTAAAAACGATCATGGGGAATGTGAGGTTTCTTCTTGGAAACAGATCATCGCCATTGGCGCGTTTGGCGGGATGACGGTTGGTCTCACGGCGGATGGGCACGTGGTCTCCGCAGGACGTCGAAAGGGCATGTTAGCTCTTCCTGCCGCTGTATATGCCATGAAGATTTGCGGAAACCGACAACTTTTTGTTTTATCAGATGGTCGTTTTGCCACGGTGTATGACGAAGAAGAAAAAGCTACGGTCCTGCCTGTGGAGTTTTCGCTGTATACCCCCTCTCTTTCCTTTGGAACCATGACAAGAGTCGATGCCGACCTTCCGTGGGATATGATGGCTCGAGAATTACAGGGCTGTGTAGGACTCAGCTTGCGTCAATGCTACTATCAAACCGACGATCATGCGGTTTCAGTCATGGATTCTTTGGGCAAGCTTTCCTCGGATATATTGAAAGCAGGTAACTGCCGTTGGGTTTCTGCAGGACTGCATCATGCGGTGACGGTGACAGCCGATGGCAAACTGACAGCTTTTGGAAAAGTTCCCGAGGCGCAAAGTGTATCCACTATGGAAACTCTGATTTTGGAAAGTAAAGACGGAATGAAGGTGAGTCAAGAAGACGCCAAGGGCTTCCGTGCTGTGGTTTGTGGTGTCAACCATACCCTTGCGATCACGGAAGAAGACTGTGTGGTGGCTGTTGGTGATCATTCCTGCGGTCAGTGCGATACGAAAGACTGGCAAGAGGTTATGATGGTTGCTTGCGGTCACAGGCATTCCGTGGCATTAACCCGAGATCATCGGGTGCTCGCTGTGGGCGATCAAACTTTTGGACAATGTGACGTAGATCATTGGCAGGATATCGTGATGATTGCTTGCGGAGAATACCATACTGTTGGTCTAACGTCGAACGGACAGGTGATAGCAGTAGGTGACAACCGTTGGGGACAATGTCACATCACACAAACACAGCCTGTCGTTTCTGTGACATGTCTGCCTGAGGCAACAATTTGTATCAACGCGGATGGCAGTGTTTCCGCGTATGGCGGTACAGGGGAGTTTAAGGACAGAATTTCCAAGCTGTCCGATGTGGTTGCGGTTTTTGCAAGAGAATATCGGTTGATCGCCCTGACAAGTGACGGAAGGTTAATTCGTGTTAATTGATATGTAAAAAAATTGCCACGGCTGTAAGATTGTGAGAAAAAAAGCGTCATATATTATAAAGACCTTCGGAATATGTCATAAAGGAGTCCGGCATGAAAATGGAGCTATCCTAACCCACGAGAACTGTTTCACGCGTAATTTTCACCCCAAATGGACTCAGCTGTTTTGCCTGACGGCATAGTCGAATTTCAGAAAGTATTATGTAGCCGCAGAGCGGCGGAATGGAGAATGTTATGAGCCAACCTGAGTTACCTCGCTACCATGATCCTGAGCCTACGATTGCGATGTCGCTGAACGAAACCAAATACAAGAATATGCGTTTGGTTTTGCTCGTTACATTGATTTTATCCGTTGTCAACTGCATCACCATGCTGATTGCGAACATCTTCTTCTACTTTTCCGCCTTTTTGCCGTTGATCTTTATCTCCATTGGTGTGATGCTGACGGAAACATATCAAACCGTCCTCTTCTACGTGATCATGGCAGTGATTGCCCTTGCTTCTCTTGTGCCGTACCTTTTGTGTTATCTCTTTTCTAAGAAAAAAGTAGGGTGGATGATCACGGCACTTGTCCTGTTTTCCGTGGATACGCTTCTCCTTTTGCTGTGGGTGCTTATGACCTTCGATATCTCCTTAATGGTTTCCCTGGCTATCCACATATACCTTATCGTTTTATTTGCTTTGGGCGTTAAGTATGGATTGAATCTTCAAAAAGAGAAAGATACCGTGTTGGCAAACGGTGCGGATGCCTCGACTGCCGGGTATGGCGCAATTCCTTCTACATTTGTGCCGCAACCTGACGGAAGCTATGCCGATGCTTCTGCTCAAGAATACGCAAACGTGCGCCGTAAGATCACCGTGGTGCGAAAAAAAGCGTTTGCAGGTTGCGCGGTAGCGCTCCTTGGTTATGCGGGTAATCGACAGTTGTTTAAACTGAAAAACGGAGAAACAGTTTCCTTTGAAGTTACGGGAGAGCCGTTTATCCTTCGCTTGGGAACAGCTAACGGGCTGGTTGCGGGGCAGATTCAAATTCCCGCGGGCGACAGTGAGATCGGCTATGAGGTTTGCATCAAAATAGGCGTGGTGGCCGATACCATCGAGGCTCGCCAGATTTATTGATAAAAAAACAACCATAGGTATTTCGTACCTATGGTTGTTTTTGGTTAACTCATGCAATTTAAACAATCAGGGAAGGGGAAAGCGTATTGGGCGTAGCTCACATGATGCATTTAATGCAACGTCTCAAGGGACTTATTTTCCAAACAGCGGTCCAAAGTTCGCGCAAGCTCTGTAGTCAGCGCCTTCCTTGTCCATGCCGAAGGCATTCCATGCGGCGGGACGGAAGATCTTGTCCTCATCCACGTTGTGCATACACACGGGGATGCGGAGCATGGAGCAGAGGGTGATGAGGTCTGCGCCGATGTGACCGTAGGAGATAGCACCGTGGTTGGCACCCCAGTTGTTCATGACCTCGTAGGCGGTCTTGAAGGGCGAGCCTTCCTTGCCATCACAGCGGGGCGCGAACCAGGTGCAGGGCCAGGTATAGTCGGTGCGCTTCCACAGGGCGTCGGACACGGCTTCGGGCAGCTCCACCGTCCAGCCTTCCGCGATCTGCAACACGGGACCAAGACCCTTGACGAGATTGAGACGGATCATGGTAGCAGGCATTTCGCACTTGGTCTCAAAGCGGGAGGAATAGCCGCCGCCACGGAAGTAGCCAAGATCGGCATAGTTCCAGGTGGTGTTCTCCATGACCGCCTTCATGTCGGCCTCGGTCATCTCAAACCAGGGCTTCATGACGCCGTTGCCGTTCTCGTCCTTGACGGCACCGCAAGCGTCCAAACAGCAAGCCCCCGAGTTGATGAGGTGGATGATACCGTTGGCATCTTTTGCCTTGCCGTCCATCTCATAGCCCGTCACACGCTTGACAGACTCACCGCTCCAGTAGGTTCGCACGTCGGCAAACATCTGGGCGCGGTTGGTGAGCAGCTTCATGAACAGCATACC
>JAZSFA010000051.1:0-2897 GCA_045531965.1 Eubacteriales bacterium | reverse complement strand
AGACTCACCGCTCCAGTAGGTTCGCACGTCGGCAAACATCTGGGCGCGGTTGGTGAGCAGCTTCATGAACAGCATACCGATGCCGTTCAGCACGTCGTTCTCGGTGGCGAGGATGTAAGGCTCGCGGGCACCGTTCCAGTCGAAGGAAGTATTCAGCATAGCCTCGGGAAAGTCGCAGTTGGGGTAGAAGTCTGTCCATTGACGCTGACCCTGGAAGCCTGCGGCAATGGCGTTGTGACCCACCATCTCCTCGCGGCAGGTATCGGGCAAATTCTTGTTTCCGTTCATGAGATCCTTGATGATGACCATCATCTTAGTGACGAATTCCCAATCGGCATCCTTCTCGGCGCGGGTCTTTTGCAGCTCCTCGGGGTTCTTGTCAAAGCCCTCGATGCAGTTGGCCTTGACCCAAGCCAAAGCCTTCTCATACTCGGCCTTGTCGTAGATCTCCTCGGTCATGCGGCGGATGATCTCCACCTCGTCCACAGACTCAACTCTCATGCCAAGATAATCTTCAATGAAATCGGTGCTGATGATGGAGCCGCCGATGCCCATGCAGATGGAACCGATCTGCAAATAGGATTTTCCTCTCATGGTAGCCGCGGCGATGGCGGCACGACCGAAGCGCAACAGCTTTTCCTTAACGTCTTCGGGGACGGTGGTGTCGTCGCAGTCTTGCACATCGTGACCGTAGATGCCGAAGGCAGGCAAACCTTTTTGGGCGTGGGTAGCCAGTACCGAGGCAAGATACACCGCCCCGGGTCTCTCGGTACCGTTAAAGCCCCAGACCGCCTTGATGGTGTGGGGATCCATGTCCATGGTTTCGGCACCGTAGCACCAGCAGGGAGTGACGGTTAGGGTAATATCTACGCCTGCCTTACGGAACTGATCAGCACAGGCGGCAGCTTCACCCACGCGGCCGATGGTGGTGTCGGAGATGACCACCTTTACGGGCTCGCCGTTGGAATACTTCAGGTTATCTTCAAAGAGCTTGGCAGCGGTGCGCGCCATGTTCATGGTCTGCTCCTCCAAGGACTCGCGGACACCGAGAACACCGCGTCTGCCGTCGATGGTGGGGCGGATACCAATGACGGGGTAAGAACCTACGTAACGATTGTTTGCCATATGGATTGCCTCCTTGTGTATATATATTTTCAGTATATCAAAATTTGTGTTTACTTTCCAATGAATTTTTAACAAATGATGAGCAAAATTTGACTTTTGCTCACTTCTTTTTGAGAGAATTATGTTGATCCCTTGTCATAGGGCAGCAGCTGCTGACGGTATTCCCTCGGAGTCAATTCTTTTGTCAGGCGAAAGGTTCGGTTAAAGCTACTAAGCGTGGAGAAGCCGCATTGAATGGCGATAGACAAGATACTGTCTTTTGTATTTATCAACAGATAACAGGCTCTATCCATCTTCACCGATTGTACGTAGGCATAGAAGGAGATGCCGACATTTTTCGTAAAATATCTTGAAACATAGGCAGGATGATAGCCGAGTGCTTCTGACATCCCTTTTAAAGTGCAGGGCTCAGAAATATGATTTTCCAAGTATATAAAAATATCGCGCAAAAGGATGGTATCCTTGGCATAATCATCTTCAGCGGTCATGTCTAAGGTTTGATAGAATAGCCCGCACATCGTATAAAGAAAGCCTTTAATCGTGGCGATATCTTTATCCTCGTTCATGTCCTCAAACATTTGACGGTAGAAAGATGGTACGTTCTGTACCAAAGGAGACGTTAGGCGATATTTGACCAAAGAGTCTGAAACAGCGGCAATGAGATCATGGGAAAAAACACAGATGATACATTTACCACCGGTTTCCTTCGCCGTATCATAGCTGTGAAGTCGATTGGGCTTGATCAGCACCAGATCGCCTTCCTTCAAAAGATACGTCTTTTTTTCGATACTCATATACATCTCACCGGACACCATGAGGACAAGCTCGTAGCATCGATGCATATGTAGCGGAAATACATGATTTTCACGTTCATATAGCATAAAATGCCCGGTTCCGATCCCGTGTTCTATTTCATACAGCAAAGGTTCCATGTGTTTCCTCCTGATATGAATGATCGTCGCTTGACGGTATGCGTTTTCCTACATTCATTGTAACAGAAAACAAGCTTTTCGTCAAGCGTCAAATATAAAATACATCGTTGCTTTACGAAATTTGATCGTGAAAAATATCCACCAGGGTATGCGGAAGAAAAATATATAGTAGAAATAATTCCCGATTTTCACCCTTCGCCGTGTTCAGTGTAGCGATCTGAACCCCTGTTTATACCTTTGCTAAAGTAAATAAACAAAAGATTAGCGGATGTTAGGCAAAGCCGTCATCATTTGCCGAAGGCAAGCATCATTAAAAAAAGGAACTTTTATCTGGTAGACAAAAGTTCCTTTTTTGTTGGCGGAGGGTGTGGAACGTAAAACGACCCTTTTTGAATCATCTACATTCCACACCTCCGCTCAAACCCGCAGGGACAAGCCTCACAGGTCATACCGGCATTCGGAAGCCTTGCGTCAGGCTCGTTTCAAATAATATCCCTTGTAGGTGGTGACCATAGCCGTCGCTGCGCTTTCAGGATCGGACAACAGCGCGCTATCAATGGCCGTACCGCTCGTCGCGGTGGAGGAGGAGGTATACCACCAGCCCTCGGTCATCTCAAACCAGGGCTTCATGACGCCGTTGCCGTTCTCGTCCTTGACGGCACCGCAAGCGTCCAAACAGCAAGCCCCCGAATTGATCAAGTGGATGATACCGTTGGCATCTTTTGCCTTGCCGTCCATCTCATAGCCCGTCACACGCTTGACAGACTCACCGCTCCAGTAGGTTCGCACGTCGGCAAACATCTGGGCGCGGTTGGTGAGCAGCTTCATGAACAGCATACC
>JAZSFA010000135.1:0-66549 GCA_045531965.1 Eubacteriales bacterium | reverse complement strand
TCACTGTTTCGGCGCAAATAGTTGGCGCGATCGTGCAAAAACGCGATTCTTTCGTCGTTCAGCCGGGGCAAGGTCTGTTGGGTACCGCAATACTCGCAGGTTGCCACGGATTGCCCTTCGCCAACCTCCAACGCACCTCCGCACATTTTACATTTAAAAACTGCCATAATCCCTCCGTCGTTTCATCCGCTCATCAAGCCTTTTCAAACCGGATATCATAGATGTCTCATTATACCACACATATGCTTCTCCGTCAACCGATAATTCTGCCGTTTTCAACTTTTTTAGAAATAAGGCAACAAAAACTCCGAACGCCGTATCGACGCCCGGAGTGTCTTGTCATGATTTTTGCATCAACAACCGCTTGGTAGCACTTCCGTCGGTGGAGAAGGTGATCTCACCGTTGTAGGTGTAATAGGCCGCCGCGCCGGACGCCCGCATGGAGGTGACCAGCCCCGCCTCCACCTTGCTTTCGGTGTCGGTCATGACCACGCAATAGCGGGGACGGACGGACGCGAGGCACGTGCCCAGGTTTTTGTCGTAGCTGCCATGGTGAGGGGTCTTGACGAGGGTATAGGTGGGATAGTCCCCCTCGGCAAAGAGGGCGTTGAACTCCGCCATACGCGCCTCCTCGGCGTCGCCCAACAGGAGCATGGACACCTCGCCGAAATAGACAGAGGTAATGAGAGAGAAGTTATTTTCCTCCACCGCCGCGTCGGGGCTGTCCTGCCCCAGCACCTCCCCGGAAGGGTACAGATGCGTGGGGTTGATCCACAGACGACCGTAGTCCAGGGCGATCTCCACGTCCTCGGTGACGCGGTGAAGGGTGGTTCCCTCCCCTTTCGCCTCAATAGCCGACATCATGTTGCGGTACAGCCCCGAATCGCGGACGTAGTCGGGGACGTAGATATTCGTCACGGCAAAATCCTTGATGATCCCCGCCGCAGAGCCGATGTGGTCGTTGTCGAAGTGGGTGATGATGAGATAGTCGATGGTGGTGATGCCGTGACCCGTCAGCTTGGCCTTCAACGCGCCGTAGTCGTCGCTGTCGGCCGTATCCACCAGCACCACGGTGCCGTCCATGCGGATAAGGATGCTGTCGGATTCCCCCGTCTTGAGGAACTCGGCGTGCATGACGTGGGGCGCATCCTTGAACATCTCCTCGGGATCCTGCCCGCCGATGACCAGCGAGCCCCCCGTTTGCTTTTCGGTTTCCAAACTGATCTGACCGCTACCTACCGATACCGGTTCGGTAACAGCGGTACTACCGCTACCGTCGCCTTTGGTGCTGATCGTACCGTCAGGATTCAGTATTTCTCCGGAACAGCCCGCAAGCCCCCCAACGCAGAGGATCAAAGCAAGCAGGCAGATCCACAGGGGGCGTAGTTTTCTTTCCAAAGGGCGCATGAACACCCTCCTTTCAACGATTGATCTCTTTTGTTTTCAGATGATGGTCAGTTCTTTTCTATGGCCACCACCGGCGCCTCATATTCAGAAAGCTTTTTTTCCTCCGAATCGTCAAAATCCTTATTGACTTCCTCAGGATCGCGGTATGTAGGCACTGCCCGCTTCAAGGCTTTCTTAATCTTGCCGTAATTCAACGAAGATTCCGCGGCGGCAACTGCCCGCTTCAAATCCTCCAATTTCTGATCCACCGCTTCTCGCGTGCAAGGCGTATCTTTTTCAATGAAGATCAAACTGTTTTCGGTTTCCGACAAGGTTTCGGACTTCATGAGCAATTCCTCGTAAAGCTTTTCTCCGGGGCGTAGACCGATCTCCCTAATATCGATGTCCACATAGGGAGTCAAACCTGCCAGTTTAATCATATTCTCAGCAAGATCCAAAATACGCACAGGCTTACCCATGTTCAAAACGAACAATTCTCCGCTCTTTGCCATGGCTCCCGCCTGCATCACAAGGCTGGATGCCTCCGGGATGGTCATAAAGTAGCGAATGATACGTTTATCCGTAATGGTCACAGGACCGCCCTTCTCGATCTGCTCGCGGAAGAGGGGAATCACCGAGCCGTTAGAACCAAGCACGTTACCGAAGCGCACCGCCGCAAAGGACGTGGGACTGTTTCCTCGGCATTGTACGACCATTTCGCACATCCGTTTGGATGCGCCCATGATATTGGTGGGATTAACCGCCTTGTCGGTGGAGATGAGAATAAACTTTTCCGTACCGTATTTTTCTGCCATGTTGGCAGTATTGTACGTACCTATAACATTATTCTTGATCGCCTCACAAGCGCTATGCTCCATAAGGGGAACGTGCTTGTGAGCGGCTGCGTGGAAAACAATCTGGGGGCGGTAGGTTCTGAAAACCGTTTCCATGCGGGAAACGTCACGCACTGATGCGATCTCCACAGACAGATCCAGTTCCTCACCATATTGGCGAACCAACTCCTGCTGAATAGCATAGGCGTTGTTTTCATATATGTCCAGAATCACCAGTCGGGCAGGCTGGCATCGGGCAATCTGACGGCATAGCTCACTACCGATAGATCCGCCACCACCTGTGACGAGGACAGTTTTATTCTGATAATAGTGTCCCTTGGCATGATCATCCAACACCAGCGAATCACGGAACAGCAAATCTTCAATGCGGATCTCTCTGAGTTGGCGTTTCCCTGCCTGCCCACCGGCATCCTTCAAGGGAAAATCGTAAAGCTTGACTTTACAGCCCGTTTGACTGTAAAAATGGTACAGCTGTGCCGCCTGCTCTGAGGTAACGTTCGGAAGAGCCAAGAAAATCTCCTGTACAGGCAAGCCTTTGATCCGCTCAATGATGGATTCGTCGTCACCGTAAACCTTGAGCCCGCCGATCTTGGCACCGATTTTGCCTCTGTCGCGATCAATGAAGCAGACCGGGCGGTAATGGGCATTAGCTGTATAGATCAGATCTTCCGCCAATTTAGCACCAACCTGTCCTGCGCCTACAATGGCAACACCGATCTTATTGAGATCAGAGCTTTTCTTGTGACCGTCGATGGCGTTGCGATGCTGATGAAGCAACTGATAGCAGAACCGGCTGACCAGCGTCGAGAGATCAAACAGCGCGATTACCATAAAAGTCTGAGCAAAACCAATATTTACCTCCCAGGCTTGCGGCAAAACACGGAGCAACACGAACGCCGCGCTACCAAAAACCATGTCCGAGAGAACAATGGTCAGATAGGCGCGGATATTTGGATAACGCCAAACGTTATGATAAACGGAAAACACAAATCGCCCGCCCATGAGCATGAGTAGCAGAATCGCCGCATTGATCAAATAACGGAAGAAGTCAAAATTCAGCATTGTTTGGGACAAAAAGGACAGTCCCACAGTTAAAAGATACGCGACCAAAAAGCACGCGACGTCTACCAAAACCAAAAGCGTTTTTCTTTTGCCAAAAGAAGATCTTTTCTTTTCGTCGGATAATGCCTCGGCATTGTCCATATCTTGTTTAAGCGGTTTCATGCTCAGCATCTCCTTTCCATTCAATATCTTCTGCGCTTGTTTCCGTTTCTGTGCTTTTCGAAGGCAACTCTGATGGCGTGTCCACTTCTTCCCCTTGGGTTTGATGGACTTCTTTCAAGCACTTTCCGTACGATGCCCACGCCAAAAGCATATAGGGCGCTGTATGCAAAACGAGTGGGACAAAAACCGCAAGAACAGAGACCACGATCCATCCCAAAAAGCTGATCGGCAACCAAAGAGGCAAGACACACGGACGGCGGCAACGGACAAAATCCTGTCGGATGTCTTTCAAGGAACGTTCGGGAGCGGAAAAGACAAAATAAGCCAATCCCGCCATGCGACAAGTCAGGAGAGCCAGCGTTAAAAGTAACAAGCACGCGACTCCAATATGCAGAACCCAAAGCAGATTATAAACGATCAAAGGTACATTTTGGCTGATCATGGGAAGCCAAAGCTTCGCCACAAAAATCAATCCAGCGGGGGGAAGAACCGTTGCCAAAAGACACCCCAATCCCCGCAAAGCAACGTATAAAGTTCTCAGATAAGCCTCACGAGAAGTAAAAGGATAGAGTAATTCTCCAATGCCGACGACAGTAGTGGGAGTCGACACCGGCTTTCCATGGTTATCCGTTATCAATATCGCCATGCGTCCCCATGCCGCGACCAAAGGCATTGTTATCAAAAGCAAGATCAGTCCATTCAGCACATAATATAGCACCGTAGGCCAGACCACGTTTTCCCCGGAAGAAAACACCGTCAAAAGCTCTGAAAGAAGCAGTAAACATTCCAACATCATGGGCACAGCCAGGGCGGCACCTAAAACCATCACGAGCCCCAGGATCAGTGTCAAACGGTGCTGCGCTCCCGCGTCATTCAAGATCGCTTTCGCCTGTCGTTTCAGCGGTGTGGCAAACCTTAGCCAATCAAACTCAGAGGTTGTCCGCGTGGGGAAGACTGTCTCACTTTCGGATACAGCCACATTGCATGGAAGAGAAGGTGTTTTTTGTTTCATCCCGGACAGTCTCCTTTCATCATTAAAATACTAGCGCAGGTAGGGGTTCATGCGGTGACAAACATTCCGTGATGCATCACTTGAACAAGACAGTGATCCGCATTCAAAAGCAAAAGGTCGGCTCGCTTTCCTACGGATATCGATCCGAGTTTGTGATCCAGTCCGACTTGCCGCGCAGGCGCCATAGTGGCAGCATACACCGCCTCACCCAGCGAGATATCTGCAAAGGACATAAGGTTTCTGACCGCATCCAGCAGAGACAGGGTGGATCCGGCAATCGCACCGTCTACGGTACGCGCTTTACCGTCCTTGACGATGACAGGCATACCCGCAATGGCATATTCTCCGTCAAGACAATCTGTAGCCTCCATGGAATCCGTGATCAAAGTCAGATGATCCCCTTTCATGCGGTATGCCAGCTTGACCATCTCAGGGGCAATATGGAAGCCGTCACAGATCAACTCACAAAAGACGTGAGGCGTGACCAGTCCTGCGCAGACTGCACCGCCGTCACGGTGATGAAGTGGCGGCATGGCGTTGAACAAGTGGGTCATAGATACAACGCCGCTGTTAATGGCTTTCATAGCTTGTGCATACGTCGCGGAGGTATGACCCAGTCCAACCGTTGCGCCCAACACCTTCATGCGGGATAGGAAATCTTCGCCACCTTCCAACTCCAAAGCGGCAGAAATATGCTTAACCCCCCCACAGGATTTCAAAAGGCTGATCGCCTCCTCTGCATCCAAGGGAAACAACAGGTGAGGTGCGTGTGCGCCTCTTTTGGCAGGATTCAGATAACGTCCTTCCAAGTGAACGCCCGCAAAGCAGGCATACTCAGCGTGATTGTCGGTTTCAAGACGAACCGCCTCAATCCGTTCAACCGCGGACCGAAGGTCTTCCAACGGTGCAGAAGCCAAGGTGGGCAACAAGGTTGTGACACCGGACTTCAAATAGCTCCGGGACATTTGACGCAGCATAGCGGTATCCGCTGTGGAAAAATCTCCCCCTGCCCTTCCATGGGTATGAACATCTACCAACCCCGGAATCAGGTACAGCCCTTCCGCATCAATAATCTCGGTATCGGAATCGATATCAGGTACAAACGGCGCACCAACAGCCGCAATCCGTCCGCCGGACACCAGCACGTCTCCGAGGAAAAAGTCGCGATATTCAGCGCAAAAAACCTTTGCTCTGCGAAACAAGACAGCCATAGCTCGTCTCCTCTCTAACAGTTCATTATAACTCTTTTTGAAACACTTTTCAATAGTTTTTTCAAAAAATATGATCATTTTCGCTCGGAAATTTCAGGAATCCGAGTGCAAGCTGGGGCGGTGGGCGTTGACTGAATGAACAATCCCCATAAGCATAAAAGTTGCCAGAAGCGACGAACCGCCACAGGACACAAAGGGGAGCGTCAATCCCACCACAGGCAAAAGCCCGAGGCACATACCCACGTTTTCAAGAATCTGGGCGATCATCACCGCGGCTACCCCTACGCATAAGTAACTGCCATAATCCCTTCGGGCACGGCGCCCGATCCAAAGGATACGAATAACCATCACCACCAAGGCCGTCAGCGTCAGGAGCACCCCCACAAAGCCGAATTTTTCCGCTACGGTGGCAAGAATAAAATCCGTATGGGAAGCAGCCAGTTGCTCGTAATCTCCACCGCCAAAAAGTCCCACGCCAAAAAGCCCCCCGTTTTCGATGCACTGACGACTGAGCAGAGGCTGCCAGCCACGATCCAAAGGATCTAATTCCGGGCTAAATCCCACAAGAATGCGATCCTGTTGATAAGCGGCAAGGAAGTCCCATAAAAAAGGGAAAGCAATAACAGCAGCAGCGAAAGCTCCGCCGAAGAAGCGAAGCTGTAAACCCGAGCAAAACAGCATGATCAGTACCAAAACCATGTAAACAAGTGCCACACCCAGATCCCCTGACAACAGAATGAGACCCACAATTAGCCCTGCATGGATCAATAGGAGCAGCAAGGTTTTGGGATGGTTGATCTTCTCTTGCACATCCCACAAGTGCTTGGAGAACGTACAGATAAAGGTGATCTTAACAAATTCCGAGGGTTGGATATCGATGCCAATAATGGGAATGGTAAGCCAGCTTTTGTTGGTGGTTTCCATAGCGGCACCGGTACTTCCCGCCACCAACGTGACGGCCAGGATAGCTGCCGAGAAAATCAGCATAACCCAAAACAGGCGGTCAAGGATGATATGGTAATCCAGATTTGCCACCATGAAGGTAGCAAAGATCCCCAAAATCCCCATGGCAAGCTGCATACGGAGCTTACTCATACCAAAGTTGTCCACAGCTCCCCAAATGGTGAGCAAACTGATGCCCAAGAGAACAACCGTGCAAAGAAGAAGCACAGGATCCACCCGACGGACACCCAAAGACAGATTTGCCTTAAGATTTTTCAGCATGGCGCGCTCCTTTCTTGCGGGATGGTATAGATAGATTAATTATAGCATATTTTGGGAAGAAATGCAAGGGGAAACAAGGGGGATACAAGCAAAACATCAATTATTGTGCTAAATAATTATGGATTATGATAAATTTTTTATCGAAAGTTCAAAAAAGAGTCGCCGTGTATTTCCGGCGCCCCTTCTTCATGATTAAGTTGAGATTCGACCATTCTATGAACAAACGCACAAACCCCTTTGAAATTTTCATCTATTTGTTGGTTTGTAAATCGAATCACTATGAGATGATATTTCTCCAAAATCTCCGTACGGAAAGCATCTTTCATTCTCCCTTCGGGAGTGTAATGCTGAGAACCGTCCACTTCAACAATCAATTTTGCTTTATGGCAATAGAAATCCGCGATGAATTCTCCGATTGCCTTTTGTCGTTGAAAGCGAATTGGATATTTTGATAAAAAATCATACCAAAGATGATTTTCTTGCGGCGTGGCGTTTTTTCGTAGATCTTTTGCGTACGGTATATTTTTACCATTATATTTCAGCGACATCGTATACCTCTTTCAAACTCCCCCAGTCGCCCGTCGCATTCGCTGGGCGACAGCCCCCTCGAAGAGGGGGCCTTGCTGCAGGGACGGCTATCTCCATTTGACAGTTTTTTGTTTTTCCACAATTGACAAAGGCGAGGTTGCGCCATAAGGCTCCCTCTCCGAGGGAGCTCCCGCCCAGCTTTGCGACGGGCGGGTGAGGGAGTTTTATGTATTTAGTTCAGCCCATTCGGATCATATTTATCACGTTTCCCCAAATTACAACTTTGACACAACGTTCTCAAATTATTTTTTACGGTTTTGCCACCCTTAGAAACAGGAATCACATGATCAACGTGTAATCGAATGTCGTCCGAAGCTTTTGAGCCACACAAAACGCAACGAAAACCATCTCGTTGCATAATATCATACCTCAAAGAATCTGACATTTTAGAGCGTTCATATTCTTTCGAACGGCGATATTCTTCTCTATCTTTAATCTTCACCAATGCCGCAGCTATCTCTTGTTCTCTGTAAATACGGTAATCTTGATAGAAATTACGCCCTTTGGGGCTTCTGTATTCTTTTTCGATTTTAATGTTAACAGAACATATCGGCTTTATTTTTTCTTTTTCAAATAATTCTTTCTCTATTTGGATATATATTTCTTTTTCCCATACAACAACTTCACGCTTTAAAATATATTCACAGTCCTCTTTATACTCGTGATATATTTTGATATTTTCATTAACCTTCTTCAAAAGATCGTCAAAAAAGGATTGTCTTGACATAACAAAAGCAATAAGTTCTTCTGTATAGTGCATTCGATCATAAGCAGCTTTACTACGACATCTAATTCTGTGATAATAAGCATTATTTAGGTCATGAAATTTATTCTTGTATACTTGGTTCAAGGCCTTTATGCTCTTGATCGACAAACTGTTTTCCAGCACAAATGTCTTGCGCTTATCCGAGACCCATATAGAAATCCGACAAATACCCAAAATAACAGCTATCAATCCCACAATTGCCAATATGAACCATACACTTATTTCATTTGCATTCATAGCGTTACTCCATTATAACAAGGGCTGTCACATTTTCATGCAACAGCCCATTTTTTCAATACTGTCTTCCCCAAACCACCATATGCTTAGCAGGTTTACCGCAGCAAGCGCACACGTCGGACAGCTTTTCCTCGTTGAAGGGGATGCAACGGGACTTCACGCCGCCCGTCTCGTCCTTGAGCTGATCTTCGCAGGCGGTCTCACCGCACCACATAGCCTTGATGTAGCCGGGATGGTTGGCGGCGATGTCCAAAAATTCCTCGTGGTTGCGGGCCACGAAGGTCTTTTCAGCAAGGTTCTGCTCCACGCGGGCAGACAGCTCGCTGTGTACCTGATCCAGCATCGCCTGCACCTCTGCCTCGATGTTGTCGAGGGAAACGAACTTCTTCTCTCTGGTCACACGGCTGACCAGCACGCAGGAGTTATTGGCGATATCGCGGGGGCCGATCTCCAGACGGACGGGCACGCCCTTCATCTCGTACTGGCTGAACTTCCAACCGGCAGAGTTATCGCTGTCGTCCAGCTTCACACGCAGACCCGCGTCAAGGAGCTTGTCCTTGAGGGCGTTGGCAGCCTCCAGCACGCCTTCCTTATGCTGAGCGGCGGGGATGATGACCACCTGGATGGGGGCTACGCGGGGAGGCAAGATCAGACCGTTGTTGTCGCCATGCGCCATGATGATGGCACCGATCATACGGGTGGATACGCCCCAAGAGGTCTGATGGGGGTGCTTCACGGTGTTGTCGCAGTCGGTGAAGGTGATATCAAAGGCCTCGGCAAAACCGGTGCCGAAATAATGCGTCGTACCGCCCTGGAGCGCCACGCCGTTGTGCATCATGGGCTCGATGGTGTAGGTCTCCACAGCGCCCGCAAACTTCTCCTTCTCGGTCTTCTGTCCGGTGATAGCGGGGATGGCCAGAGTATCGCGGTAGAAGTCCTCGTAGACCTTGAGCATCTGCAGGGTCTCCTGTCTTGCCTCCTCCTCGGTGGCATGCATGGTGTGACCCTCCTGCCAAAGGAACTCGGAGGTACGGAGGAAGGGACGGGTGGTCTTCTCCCAACGGACCACGTTACACCACTGGTTGTACAGCTTGGGCAGGTCGCGGTAGGAGTGGATGATGTCCTTATAGTGCTCGCAGAACAGGGTCTCGGAGGTGGGACGAACAATGAGACGCTCGGAGAGCTGGGTCTGACCGCCGATGGTCACCACAGCGCACTCGGGCGCAAAACCCTCTACGTGATCCTTCTCCTTTTGGAGCAGGCTCTCGGGGATGAACATGGGCATATACACGTTCTCGTGACCCAGCTTCTTGAAGCGGGCATCCAGATCCTTCTGGATGTTCTCCCAGATGGCGTAGCCGTAGGGGCGGATGATCATGCAGCCCTTGACGCCGGAGTAGTCCACCAGCTCGGCTTTCTTGACCACGTCAGTGTACCACTGACCGAAATCCTCCTCCATGGAGGTGATCTGTTCTACCATTTTTTCTTTTGCCATGATATATTCTACCTTTCTCGGGATAAATTTCAATAGATAGTTTATTATATCGCAGAAAGGGGAATTTGTCAAGAGGGGGTGGGGATTTTTATTGACAATCGTTGCCGCCGCACCGACACATCATGGTTTGAAAATACTATCTTCTTGAAACAGCTCAAACGGAAAAACGGGAAGGGTTTCCACCGGCGTGTTGATCATCTCCTCGCCGGTTACGTTACTGTAAACCACCACAAAATCATAATACGAAGCATACTCCGCGTAGCTGTGAACGGCATTATCGATTTCGATATAAGATTTGGCATAATACGCATGGAATCCATCCATGACCTCCCAACGGGTTTCTTTTGTATAAGAAGCACTCGCCATTTCGCCAATACCTACGCTTGGAGTCTCCCACCCCGTCGCAGCGTATTCACCGTTATCATAAGGTTCTTTTTCGAAGATCATATGGCGGCCGTCCAAGGTGAGGGTATATTGCTCTTCACCGTCTACCGTCTTGACCTCCGTACTTTCAGCAATATAGAACAGCTTATACATTCCCGTTCGTTTTTCACGGCAAGCAACCACCAACAAATACATCTCTCCTTGTGCAGGCAATCGCTTTTTATATGCACTAGTCAGGTCTTGCCCGTCGGGCTGTACGAAAAATTCGATCCATTTTGCCCCCTCCGCGTTCATGTCAGACACCGCAACATAGCTGGTCGTATCCTCCGCGGATATCAGGGGAAATTGGAACCGATGAGCTTCGGGCGCCATAGGCTCGCTCGACGGAATGAACGGCGCCACATTCACGGTAAACGCATAATCTGCCCCCCAGACAGTTTCATTATTTTGGAGGCTTTCTCCATACAGGGCAATATGATATCGCCCCTCCGGCAAATCCATAAGGAAGGCACTCAAACCGGTCGATTGATCAGTTTCTATCAACTGCATATTCATATCATACGCCCGTATTCTCCGTAATCGGCAGGATTCATTCAGCCAAGTCCACTCAATCTCGTCGTACCTGGTATAGTAAAGCACGGGCAGATATACGTCCAGCTTTCTATATTTGACGCTGTCATAGAAGTCCCAATCCTCGGCATAGCCTTCCCAATCCAAAAATCTTCTCGGAGATATGATCTGACCGTTGCACGAGATCTCTATGTCGGTTTGCTCGTTGCCGATATACACCAAGCTTTCAAGCTCCGTCGTTTCGGTGCTCTCCTCCGCCGGGGGCTGATGTCCCGCCTGCTGCCCCGCCCAGATGATACCGCCCATAACGCTGACGGCAACCAACGCGCAGACGGCGGCCACGCCCCATCCGCTGTTCATAAATCTTGAAAAGGCACTCTGCCCCTTGGGTTTGCGCGCCATGGGCGTGTCACTCAAAAAGCCCAGCTTTTCAGCGGCTTCGACGATCAAGTGGTCACCGATGCCATTCATCGCTTCCATGATGTTATCCCGTGTCATACTTGATACCCCCTTTCGGTGAGATACGCCCGCAGTTTTTCACGGGTCTTCTGCAGACGCAGGTACACGGCGTTGGGGGTCATGTCCATGCGAAGCCCCAGATCCTTGACGGAACAATGGAACCAGTAGCGCCCCACGAACAGCACGCGGTCAGCCTCGGGCTGGCTGTCCAAAAAGGCGGTGAGCAGATGAGAAAGCTCATTTTTTGACTCATCCGGCATGGGAACGCAGTCCTCCAATTCTTCAAAGGATAGGGTCAGATCTCGGTTGCGCTTTTCTCGGCGCAGATATCGCAGACGGTTGAGGGAAAGATTCCGCACGATCCGGCATACAAAGGCGCAGAGGGAGTTCGGACGTGTGGGCGGGATACTGTTCCACGTCTTCAGATAGGTATCGCTGACGCATTCTTCGGCGTCGGGCTTGCTTTCCAGTACGTTCAT
This sequence comes from Eubacteriales bacterium, assembly GCA_045531965.1. Classification (GTDB taxonomy): domain Bacteria; phylum Bacillota; class Clostridia; order Oscillospirales; family CAG-272; genus CAMEON01. Next base: position 54,660 of record JAZSFA010000135.1, on the reverse strand, counting down.
GGACACCTGCATACACAGCTTGCCGTATTTTTTATCCGTCTCGGTAATGGCTTGCTCATTTCGGTCAAAATACAGAGCAACAATGTCTTGATCATTCATATTTTTTCCTCCTGTGTGACGTCTCTGTATCTATCAAGACACCGTTTGGGGTGCTTTTTTGTCCTTAAAACAGAAATTATTTAAAGTTTTTGAAAAAATCGGTCGCACCCGAAGATGCGACCGATCAATGATGTTCTTACTTCTTCTGCAACTCCACCAGGATCTTCTTGAGCAGATCCTCGGTTGTGGGATTGGCCTCGCGCTCCAGTCGTGCGGCCTCGGCGGCAGCGGCGGCTTCAGCGGCGGCGGCTTCTTCAGCCTTCTTCTGCTTTTCAGCAAAGTAAGCGGCGGCAGCGGTCTTGTCCTTGACCTTAACACCTGCGGCCTTCAGCTCGGCCTTCTGCTCCTTGGTGAGCTTGCCCTTGGACATCTTTTCATCCAGCTCCTTGCGCTCTTCTCTGATCTTATTGATCAGCTTCACAATGGTGAACAGCACCAGAGCGATGAGGAAGAAATTGAGGATGGCGTTGATAAAGGAGCCCCAATCAATATAAATGGACTGGGTCAGATCGGTGACCAGTTCACCCGTAACTTCGTCCACGATCTCTACCTTCTTGAGGAAGGTGAACAGCTCGGCCAGAGAGTTGGCACCGAAGACCAGAGCCAACAGCCAGTTGATGATGGGCTTGAGGATAAAGTTGCTGAGGCCATTGACAATGGCGGTAAAGGAACTACCGACGAGAACACCGACGGCCATATCAACCACGTTGCCGCGGGTGATAAACTTCTTGAATTCCGCGAAGAAATTTTTCATGTTTTTCTCCTTTGACATAACCCAAAAGGTCGAATTTTGTGGTTTCATTATATAACCTTTTGAGGAAAATGTCAATAGGCGTTTTGCATGAAAAAAGAAGGCTGTTTTTGCTTTCACGCCAAGTCGGAAGTGAACATAGGAGCAAAATTTTTGGCAGATTTATTATTCCACCCCAAATGCTGACGGCAGAAGGACAACGCACCCGAGCGGCGCAGAGAGGAAAGATCCTCCTGCTCCACGCTGATATACACGGTTTTTCCGTAGGTCAAAGGCATTTTCTTGTTCCTTCCATGGCGTGCGGCCTTCAAACGCTCCGTGGAAAAGTACAGATAATGCACCCATCCGCGCCGCGTCGTCTGATATGCCAGCCCCCAATCCCGCACCTCCGCCCAAGGGATCATCTTAGGACGCGCAAGGGGTCTGTGGAAAGATATCCCCTTTTCATCTATGACCAAATAACGCCATTCGGAGCGGAGCATGGTCAAAGCCAAGGCGACGCAAGCAAAAAAGATGCCTGCCGCCCCCAAGAAGCTCAGAGAGAGCGGTTGGTTTTCGAGCCATTGCGCCAGCGTATAGAAGGGAAAAAACAATCCCAGTAAGATGATTACAACCACAACAACGGCTATCGCGGCGTTGCGTTGGCGGAGGACGTAGCCGTTTTCGTTTTTTTCGTAGATGTTGGTTTCCATAAATAAGCCTTTCTCATTCGTCAACCTTGGCATACAGGGGCACGCCTTCGCTGAAAAAGAGAATATCCTCGTTCAAATGCTCGCGGCAATAGCGAATGACCCCCATTCTGCGCAGAAGATGCAGGTGCTTGATGGGGATATTGATACTGACCGCACGGAGGCTTCTCATGGGGAGCTTTTTGCTTCTGCCCCAGCGAGCGACCTCCAATACTTCGGTAGCGAAATACAGATAGTAGGCAGGGCCTCCCTTGGTGTTCTGATAAGCCACACCCCAGTCCTGCACCTCACGCCATAAGATATGCCGTGTTTTGGTCAGCTTGCGGTGGAGATGCACACCCTCACGGTCGATCTCAAGATAAACGCCCCACATGGTATACAAGAACAGCAACCCGAGGATCGAGCCAAAGAGAATTAAGAAAGCACCCGGAACCATCATGTCCCACTCACCCTCGGAGATTGCGGCGGCACAGAGGAGCACGCCCAAAAGGGCATATATCCCGAAAAAGATGATGCCGAAAATCATGGCGATGCGGTTTCCGCGGGAAAGGCGGAGGATATAGCCACCGTCAGTTCTTTCAATGATGGATTTCTTCATCCGTAATCCCTTCCCCCTTCTTCTTTCTGATCTTCTTTTTGACAAATTCCACAACGGCTAAAATACCGCCCAACACAACAAAAAAGGCGATGACACCCACGAAACTGAGCCATTCGTAGTCCGTATTCTCGCCCACGTCGATCCCCAGCAGGTTGTATACGAGGAATCCCACGCCAAGTCCGATGATCGTAAAAACGATCTCCAGAACGAACTCCAGGATGGCTTCGCTTCTCTCGAATTTGCTCCTTTTCATGGATACTCCTTTCTTGCGTTTAAATCAATCTCATCTTCTCCGCCACCCGTTTGCCGTCAAAGGCGATATAGCTGTAGCTCGCATCGTCAAAGCCCGCGTGGATCTCGTGTCCGTCCACCTTGGCAGAGAGATCATGCTCAAATTCCACAACGGCGGTCATTTCATCGTACACTACGCCGTTTACGATCAGCTCGTTGGTGCTTTTCACGCGGCGGTAGCAGATGCGATAGTCCCCAACCGTCTTTTCCAGCAGGATCTTGCATTTGATCCCCATGTTGGCACGGCGCAGACCCGTATCGTCCACGCCATGGACACGGCGTTGGTCACGGGTTGCCCGCCGCTCGATCTCGGTGCGGTCAGCGGTGGTTTTGCCGATCACGTAGGCGATGAGGAAAAGACCGCCCGCGATGCAAAAGATACCGAAGAAGATAAAGGCCTTATCCATGTCCAGCGTCTCGTTGAAGAAGATAAAGAAGCAGCCCATCAGGATGCCCAGGACGGCGATGACCAGCACCGCCACCTTGGAGCGCAGGACGATATCGCCAAAGGTTTCGTTAGGGTTGTGTTGATGGTTCTTGTTTTGATTTTTCATGGAGATTCCTTTCTGTAAGTGGGGGATAAATCAGATACAAGATACAGAGATACGAGATACAAGATACAAGATACAAGATACAATGCGGGGCAGGTCACAGCCACCCGTATCTTATTTCTCGTATCTTTGTATCTTAAAAAATCCCCCCCTTCCCCAATGTGGGAGAGGGGGGACTCTGGCAGGATTCATAATGATAGGTCTTTCAAATCGAATGGCTCTATGACTTTTCCTCTTGCTCGTCTTTTCTGAGCAAAGCAAACTCCGATCGGTACATCGGAACACGCTCATACAAACGCTCGACACAAAACTGTAGCATTTCGCGGAAAAGTCTTTCACGAAAGTCTGTATGGTGAAAGCCCACGGCATAAATGCCCTTTTTTGCTCCGAGCTGCTTATATTTCCCCTCGCACGGAATCTGCACGGGAGAAAAATAGAGCATATGGGTCATACCCGGCAATTTTGAATGCCACAATTCTGTAGCGCCCCAATCCATGATCTCTGCCCAACGAAGTGTCTTGCGACGTCGAAAAATATAACATAAATGAACGCCTTCCTCATCAAGCATCAAATGCTCCCCTGCCGAAATCATGATCAGCGGGACACAGATGACTGTCGGCACGCCCACAAAAATCCCCGCAAACAGTAGGTATCCTGTCCATTCCAAGGGCTTCAGCCAAAGGCACAGAACCAACATCAAAATGCCCATCATGGTTTGCAGGACAAGATATACAACGGCAAACGGATTGATCCTATAGGAAGCAAGGCGGAAGCCTCCCTCCGGGCGCTTCTTGATATCAAGTCCGGATTTCTTCATATAGAGGCTCCTTGGGAAAACCTTTCATGATGACGTCCTTGTGATGTCAACGATCAAACAACACTTTGCGCTTTTGGAAATAGACAATATTAAGCACCAGTACAACAGCGGAAGAGATTAGCGAGGGAAGGCTTTCAACAACCGCCGTGATGGTGAAGTCCATGCTCTGCATCACGAGCGAAGTGGCGATCAGATAAAACACCGAAAGCACAATCGTGGAGCCGTACATCGCATACAGGAACAAGGGTGCTTTTTCCTTGTAATTCGCCAACTGCTGACGGGTAACGATCGCGAAAGCAGCCAGACCAATCAGCAACAAACCATAAACGATATCCACAGGGCGCAAGGCAGGATACTGCGCGTAAACAGCGGAAGCGATCTCTTGGTTACTATAAACTGTGCCAAGCATTTGTCCGATACCGCTCAAGGCGTTGAGCACAGCGGAAGCGAACAAAGCAAAATAAATCAGGAACTTGTACCACTTCATAGGAAAGTCGGGACGCACAACAGCGGGCTCAGGCTGGTAGAAATTGGTAGCATTCGCGGCTGTACCGCAGAAAGGGCAAAGCTGGACCGCTTCGTTGGTTTCTGGAAATTCATTCTGGCATTGTGGACATTTCATATTGATGTCTCCTTTCTGAAATAGGTTCACTTATATAGACGACAAAAAGCGGGAAATCTTACAGGATATGGCAAACATCGGCGAAATACACTGATTTTTAAGGGATGGAAAAGCATCATTTCTGCCACAGACGGCAACGCATCATGCGAAATATACGTTTGACAAAGACCGCCTCGAGCGTCTTTCGATCCCGAGGCGGCTGTGTTATCACGGCTTATGTATGTTGGGTGCCGTCACGTTTTATTTCTTGGGGACCTCTGCGGGAGGAGGGCAAGCCTCGGTGCCGCCCATGGTCGCGGCTTTGCCGCCCATGAAACCGGAAATCATGCTCTTAACATCCAGACCCGTAGCCTCGGAAAGCCCCTCCATAACCTGATTGGAAGACTGCATCACGTCACGCAGCAGCTTGGTAGAGTTGCCATCGCCGTACATAACGATCTTGTCGGTCTGAGCCAAAGGAGATGCGGCATTCTTGACCACCTCGGGAAGTGCGGTGAGGTACATTTCCAAAACGGACGCTTCGCCCATTTTCTTTTGCGCTTCTGCCTTCTTCTCGATAGCCTCTGCCTCTGCAAGACCTACGGCGCGGATACCTTCGGCTTCCTTCAGCTTAGCAAAAGCTTCTGCCTCTGCGATAGCGCGCTTAGCCTCTGCCTGACGCTCCTGCTCATACTTGTCAGCCTCGGCTGCCTTCATACGAGCCAAAGCCTCCTGCTCCTGCTCATAGCGCTTTGCTTCAGATTCTTTCTGACGGCGGATCAGGTCTGCTTCCGCTCTCTTTTCTGCCTCATACTTCAGCGCGTCTGCCTTCTTCTTGATCTCGGCATCCAGCTTCTTTTCCTGAAGCGCGATTTCCTTTTCCGCCAGTTCCGCTTCCTTTTCACGGCGAGCGATGTCGGCGTTAGCAGAAGTGACTTCGATGGTCTTTCTCTGTTCCTGTTTCTGAATATCGTAAGCAGCATCGGCTTCTGCCTTCTTGATGTCGGCATCCTTCTTCAACTCAGCCTCACGGATCGCCAAAGTCGTGTTCTGCTCAGCGATGCGCTGGTTTGCTTCAACCGCAACTTTGTTAGCTGATTCACGGGCATTTGCTTCAGCAATGGCGATATCGCGGGCAGCTTCTGCCTTAGCGATCTGAGCAGCCTTACGGATTTGCTCCACATTATCAATACCCATGTTTTCAATGGTGCCGGCACCGTCCTTGAAATTCTGAATATTGAAGTTAACGATCTCGATACCAAGTTTCATCATGTCGGGAATGGCATTTTCTTTGATCTTCTCGGCAACGATCTGACGCTCCTGCACCATTTCCTTGAGACCTACGGAACCGACGATCTCACGCATATTACCTTCCAGCACCTGCGTTACAAGGAAAATGAGCTGACGCTGATCCATGCCCAGCAGAGCCTCGGCAGCCTTCTCAAGAAGCTCGGGATTAGATGAGATCTTGATGTTGGCAACACCGTCCACGGTGACGTTGATAAACTCGTTGGTAGGGATGGCTTCGGACGTCTTGATGTCCACCTGCATGACGTCCAGAGACAGCTTATCCAGACGCTCGATGAGAGGGATACGGATGCCTGCTTTACCGATCAGGATCTTTTTCTTTTTGCGCACACCGGAAATGATGTAAGCGCGGTTCGGGGGGGCCTTGACATAGCCGCAGATGAAAAACAGGAGAATCAGTGCAGCCACACCGATGATGATCCCGATGACAGGGGTCGGCAGGGCAAACGCCATAAGGCTTGTGGGGTTGAACAACATAGTAGTTCCTCCTTTAAAAAGTTTCGATGTCTATGTGCCACCCGTGAGGTCACGAGCGACAGGGATCCGATGGCTTAGTTCTGACGGTTGCAACCATCAAAACGGTGGTCTCGGATGCCACAGCATCGGACGCAGCTGCAAGGCCACCCGATGTTGTAAATATTATATCACACGGTCACTTGATTGTCAATAGGGATTTCATGAATTTACATTTGGTTTACAATTTGAAAATACGACTATATTCTATCGGTATTTTATAGCAATTGTGCACAAAAGGCGTGAGGTTTGTTTCATGTTAATTCGAGTTTTTTGCGTTTTTTCAGCATTTTACTCTTGACCCCACCGTAATTTTGTGATAGAATAAATTGATTATATATTTGAAAGGGAGCATTTTTCATGGAGAAAATAAAAATTACCTGCGACTCCACTTGTGATTTGACCGAAGAGATCTATGAAAGATACAACGTTGAAGTCCTGCCTCTTGGTATTACACTTGGAGAAGAACTGTACCGTGACGGCATAGACGTCACTGCCCCCAAAGTCTTCGATTTTGTTGCCGAAACCGGTGTTCTCCCCAAGACTTCCGCTTTGTCCATGGGTGAATATATCGACGTTTTCAAAAAATTCACCGATGATGGTTATGCGATCATACACATCAACTTGTCCTCTGAATTCTCCTCCTGCCATCAGAACGCCAAGTTAGCCGCCGAAGAGCTGGGGAACGTTTATCCCATCGACAGCCGCAACCTCTCTTCCGGCTCGGGACATTTGGTCATGGCAGCCGCCGAGATGGTGGCGGAAGGACTCACCGCCGTCGAAATTGTCGAACGATTAGAGGAAATGAAACAACGCCTGGACGTTAGCTTTGTACTCCAGACTTTGGACTACCTGAAAAAAGGCGGTCGTTGTTCCGGCGTGGTCGCTCTGGCAGCCACCGCACTCCAGCTCCGCCCCGAAATCGTGGTGGTAGAAGGCACCATGAAGGTGGGCAAGAAATACCGCGGTAGCATGGAAAAGTCCATCACGGATTATATCAAGGGACGATTAGCGGGACGCACCGACATCCAGCACAACCGCATTTTTATCACCCACTCCTATGTCCCTGCCGAGATCGTAGAAAAAGCCAAGGCTTTGGTGGCAGAGCTTCAGCCCTTTGCCGAGATCATTGAAACCAAGGCAGGCTGCACCATTTCCAGCCATTGCGGTCCTAACTGCCTGGGCGTGCTGTTTTTCAAGAAGGGCGAATGATCGCTTTCATATCAGGGAACCTCTCGGGGTTCCCTTTTCTTCCAAAGGAGACGTTATGAATTATTCCTTCAGCGACCCCCGCATCCGCTTTGGCGGCACTTTCCGCGATTATCAGCAAGCTGTGCTGGACAAGGCGGATCACTACCTGAAAGACGGCAAGATTCATGTCGTCGCCGCGCCGGGCAGCGGTAAAACCATTTTGGGATTGGAGTTGATCCGCCGCTTGGGTCAGCCCGCCCTTATCCTCTCCCCTTCGGTGACCATCCGACAGCAGTGGGGCGATAGATTCGAACAAAACTTTGCTTCGGGAATATCGGATGCCGACCGTCCTGATTTTTCACGGAATACAACAGCTTACAGTTTTACCCGAATGCAGCACAAGCTCATCACGTCGGTGACCTATCAATCTCTCCACGCCGCCATGAAACGTGCCATCAGCGAGGAAGAGACCAACGAATGGGACGAGGATGTCGGAACCGAGGATTTTTCCGACTTTGATCTGTTGACAGAGGTCAGAAAAGCCGGCATTGGCACCATTTGTCTCGACGAGGCACATCACCTGCGAAGTGCATGGCAAAAAGCACTGGAGGATTTCCTGCATTTGCTGGGCGGAGCAGTAACCGTCATCGCTCTGACAGCCACCCCCCCTTACGACAGCACCCCTTCCGAATGGGAACGGTACTGCGCCCTTTGCGGCGAGATCGATGCCGAAATCTTTGTGCCTCAATTGGTGGCGCAGAAAACCCTCTGCCCCCATCAGGACTATATATACTTTAATTATCCGGACAAAGAAGAAACAGAAATTCTCGATGCTCATCAACAAAAAGCCTTCGATATGTTATCGCAGCTCACAGAGCAGGAGTTGTTCTCCAAAGCGCTGACTGCCGCAGGAATCCTTCCCGATTTCCAGGCAAGCGAAGAACTGATTTTAGAACATCCCCGCGCCTTTTCATCCATTTTCTCTTGTGTTGTATTCGGTGAGGGAAAGGTGTTACCCAAGAAGCTGATCAAACTGATCTCCCCCAAAGGCATCCTTCCTCCATATCGCATGGCACGCGCGGAAGAAGCTCTCGCGTTTCTTTTGGACCATCCCGATCTCTTCACAGCATCTTTGGTGGATCCGCTTCGCAAGCACTTGACCGCCGAAGGCTTTATGGAGCGCAAAAGGCCCTGCCTTGCAACCAACGATAAGCTTCGGCGGATGCTGCTGTCCTCTATCGGCAAGCTGGATAGCATCGCGAAGATCACTGAAGCTGAATGGGGGAAGCTGGGGAAGGATCTGCGGATGTTGGTGCTGACTGACCATATCAAGCGCGAGCTTTTGGGAGCTGTGGGTAGCGATACTCCCGTGCGGAGCATGGGAATCGTCCCCATATTTGAAACGTTACGTCGTCATTTCAACACAGCCACGCCCTTAGCTGTACTGTCAGGTACGCTGATCATCATTCCTCATACAGCATATGAGCGGATTAGTGTATTGGCAAATCAATCGAGCGTTCCCTGCCGAGCCAAACCTCTGGGGGAAACAGGATATGACGAGCTGATCCTGAGCGGCTCTAATAAGCATAAAGTTGCCCTGATGACACAAGCCTTTAACGAGGGGTGCTTCAACGTTTTGATCGGCACCAAATCCTTGTTGGGCGAAGGCTGGGATTCTCCCTGTATCAACGCGCTCATACTGGCGAGCTTTGTAGGCAGCTTCATGCTGTCCAATCAAATGCGCGGCAGAGCCATTCGCATGGACAAGCACCGTCCCGACAAGACCTCCAACATTTGGCATTTGGTCACCGTAGAACCGCCGCCCTCCTTTGGGGAACTCCGTCGTCAAGCCAAAGGCGAGTCGCCGCAAATCAAAACCACCTTTGACAGCGAAGGCGCTTTCATTTTAGGAGACGACTACGCAACTGTTGTCCGCCGTTTCGATGCCTTTTTGGCACCTGCCTACCATACAGACATCATCGAGAGCGGCATTGAGCGTTTAGAGGTCATCAAGCCCCCCTATGACCGCGCGGGAATTGCGCGCATCAACCAAGACATGCTGACCCTTTCCGCTGATCGCGAGTACATGGCAAAGCGGTGGTCAGCTACATTGGGAGATAACACCCATCCCGAGATCAGACGAGCCAACGACGTCCCCCAGGCAGCTGCTATGACCCGTGTGTTCTTCCAAAACATGTTAAGCGGGCTTTTGGCTTCCGCCGCCATGACTGCCGTCCTCATCAACAGCATTCGATTGCTCACCGTCTCGGGCGAGCTTTACGGTTTGCTTATGGGTCTTCCTCTGCTGGCGCTATATATCTATGCCGCATGCCGGTGGCTGCCCAAGATCGCCGCCCACTTCTCCCCCGCCAAGTCTATCAAAACATTAGCGAAAGCCATTCTGTACACGCTCAAAGACATCGGACAAATTGAAAGTTCAAACGCCCGCGTGCAAATCCTTCACGTAGACAAACAAGGCAGTATCCTTTGTACCCTTCGAAATGCCACAGAGCACGAAAAAAACGTGTTTGCCACCGCTATGAGCGAGCTTTTATCTCCCATAGAAAATCCCCGCTATTTGATCATCGAAAAACACAGCTTTTTTGGGAAATCATGGCTCTCTTATTCTCAAAGCTTTGCCTGCCCTTCGGTGATCGCTTCAAAAAAGGAAACCGTCGTACGGCTTACAGATGAATTGCGCGCGACAACAGGACGATTTGAACCCATCTATACCAGAAACGAAGAAGGACGTAAGCACCTCCTCCGTGCGCGTAAAATGTCCTATATCAACCGAAACAGCGCCGCAGTACGAGGGAAAAGATTGGTGCAAAATCAATGGGACTGATCAATTCTTCGCCCACGCTTGACATCCGATGAAATTTGTCGTATAATAGTTGTGATGTCAACAACCTACCTAAAAGGAGAAACGCATGTCGATTTCCACAGTTTTATTCGATCTGGACGGCACCCTGCTCCCTATGGATCAGGACGTGTTCGCCAAAACGTATTTTTCTGCCATTGCAAAGGATCTTGCCCCTTTGGGTTATGATCCCGAGGCGGTGGTCAAGGGCATTTGGACAGGGACGAAAGCCATGATTCAAAACGATGGCAAAAAGACAAACGAAACCGTGTTTTGGGAAACCTTTGCCACCATCTTCGGTGATCGTGTCTACGAAGACAAGCCCACCTTTGACCGTTTTTACGTAGAACGTTTTGATCATATCTCCACCGTATGCGGGCACGATGATCGTGCCGCGGAAGTCATTCGCCTATGCCATAATCAAGGCCGCAAGACCGTCCTGGCAACCAATCCCATCTTTCCTCGCATAGCCACTGAAAAGCGGATGAGGTGGGCAGGACTCAAGTCCGAGGATTTCGAACTTTTCACCACCTACGAAAATTCCCGCTACTGTAAGCCAAACCTCACATACTACACCACCCTTTTGGAGACGTTGGGACTTTCTCCGGAGGCGTGCCTCATGGTGGGCAACGATGTAGGCGAAGACATGATTGCCCGCAAATTGGGTATGAAAGTCTTTCTGCTCACAGACTGTATCATCAATAGAAAAGAAGAGGATATCTCCGCCTACCCTCATGGAAACTTTGACGAGCTTATAACTTTTTTAAAAGATCTGCCCACGCGATAAAAATTGCCTTTAAAATTGTAACAAAACCGTGACACAAATGAAAACTTTCACGCATCCTCTTTACAAAAAAACCGAGGTATGCTATAATGAAACGTGACGTGAGCACGGGTTTCGGACACAGCCGCTATGCGGCATTTCACCAACCGTTCTCTGTGCCCATGCCAAAATTTATTTTGAAAGGTGAAAACTACCATGACCAACGCTGAAAAGCAGGCAATCATTGCCCAGTATGCCATCCACGAGGGTGACACCGGTTCCCCCGAAGTTCAGATCGCTATTCTGACCCACCGCATCAACCACCTGACCCAGCACCTGAAGTCCAACATGAAGGACCACCACAGCCGCCGCGGTCTTCTGAAGATGGTCGGTCACAGACGTAATCTCCTCGGTTATCTGCAGAAGGTTGACATCAACCGCTATCGTGCAATCATCGAGAAGCTGAACCTCAGAAAGTAATGTCAACAACGAGGGAGTGCGGAACGGCAGCCACATCGGTCAGCCGCTCCCGCTCCCTTGCGTTGCGTTACGAGGGTGTCGGATCCCGTCGCAACTTATCCACGAGTCTCTTGTACGCCCGATGGTGAAAGCCATCATCCGGCGGCTCTGCCGCCAAGCATTACGTTTCCCATGGTCTTACGATGGATTAGTTCTTAACCGTGTGTTGGAGTCCATCCAATACGCCGTTAAGTGCTAAACCTCCGTAAGATCGAAAAATATCCCAAAAATCAAAAACAAAACGGAGGAAAAAGACATGTACACCATCCAAAGCTCCGCTATGGAGTTCAAGAATCACAAGGTTTATGAGTACACCCTTGCAGGCCGCCCCCTGGTCATCGAGACCGGTAAGCTGGCAGGTCTGGCAAACGGCTCCTGCCTCTGCCGCTATGGCGAGACTGCCGTTCTCTGCTGCGCCACCGCATCGGAAAAGCCTCGTGACGGCATCGACTTCCTGCCCCTCTCCGTCGACTTCGACGAGAGAATGTACGCAGCAGGTAAGATCCCCGGCGGTTACCTCAAGCGTGAGGGCAAGCCTTCCGAGAAGGCTGTTCTGACCAGCCGCGTTATTGACCGTCCCGTGCGCCCCCTGTTCCCCAAGGATCTCCGCAACGACGTTGCCCTGACCCTCACCGTCATGTCCGTTGACCATGACTGCTCTCCCGAGATCACCGCTATGATCGGTGCATCCATCGCCCTCTCCATCTCCGATATTCCGTGGAACGGTCCTATCGGCGGCGTGTTCATGGGCTTGGTTGACGGTGAACTGGTAGTCAACCCCACCGAGGCTCAGCGCAAGGTGAGCGATTTGGAGCTGACTGTAGCCGCTTCCATGGAGAAGGTTGTCATGATCGAGGCAGGCGCTAACGAAGTAGACGACGACACCATGTTCTCCGCCATCATGAAGGCTCATGAGGTCATTAAGGATCTGTTGGGCTTCATCAACTCTATCATCGCCGACATCGGCAAGCCCAAGTTCGAGTATCCTTCCGGCGACCTCGATCACGATATGTTCGACAAGGTCTTTGCCTTCTGTGAGAAGGACGTGATGGTCGCTCTCGACACCGACGACAAGAACGTTCGCGACGCCCGTATGGTTCCCATCAAGGACGCCATCATTGCCGAGTTCGAAGAGGAGTATCCCGAGATTGGTACCATCATGGACGAGCTGGTCTACAAAATCCAGAAGAAGATCGTCCGCCGCTGGCTACTGGTTGACAAGAAGCGCGTTGACGGTCGTTCCATGAACACCATCCGTCCTCTGGGCGCAGAGGTCGGCATCCTGCCCAGAACCCACGGTTCGGGTCTCTTCACCCGTGGTCAGACTCAGGTTCTGACCGTGGCTACCCTGGGTACCCTCAACGAGGCACAGATGCTGGACGGTATCGACAACGAGACCGAAAAGCGCTATATGCATCACTACAATATGCCCGGTTTCTCCACCGGTGAGGCTAAATCCACCCGTTCCCCCGGTCGTCGCGAAATCGGTCACGGCGCATTGGCTGAGCGTTCGCTCGTGCCTGTTCTGCCCTCCCCCGAGGAGTTCCCCTACGCCATTCGTTTGGTATCTGACGTAGTCTCCTCCAACGGTTCTACCTCCCAGGGTTCCGTTTGCGGCTCCACTCTGGCTCTCATGGACGCCGGTGTGCCCATCAAGGCTCCCGTTGCAGGTATCTCCTGCGGTCTGATCACCGCCGAAGACGGCTCTTGGGACACCATGATAGACATCCAGGGTCTTGAGGACTTCTACGGCGACATGGACTTCAAAGTTGCCGGTACGCACAAGGGTATCACCTCTATTCAGATGGATCTGAAGATCGACGGTCTGACCCCTGAGATCATCAAGCAGGCACTGGAACAGACTCACGCAGGTCGTGACTACATCATTGATGAGGTCATCCTGAAGGCCATCGATCAGCCTCGCCCCACCGTTTCCAAGTATGCACCTAAGATGACCACCATGAAGATCGATCCCGACAAGATCCGTGAGGTCATCGGTAAGGGCGGCGCCACCATTCAGAGAATCGTTGCCGAGTCCGGCGCCAAGATCGACATTGAGGACGACGGTACGATCCACATCGCTGCTGTCAACGGAGAGCAAGCAGAGGCCGCACACGCTGCTATCGCCGCCATCGTCTTTGAGCCCGAGGTAGGCGAGATCTACACCGGTAAGGTTACCGGCATCAAGGAGTTCGGTTGCTTCGTGGAGTACGCCCCCGGCAAGGAAGGTATGGTTCACATCTCCAAGATCGCCAACCGCCGTCTGGAAAAGGTGGAGGATGCAGGCATCGAGGTCGGCATGACCGTCAAGGTCAAGTACCTCGGTCTTGACAAGAAGGGCCGCATGGACTTCTCCATCAAGGACGCACAGTAATATTTGGAATACGCCAAGGGAAACCTTCTTGCAAGAAGGTTTCCCCTTGCCCCCTTCCAAGAACCTTAAAAATGAAGACCAGTCAAGAGTACAAGCAACTGTCAAAATCGGGGAACTCTTGATTTTGGGGGCGTTTCCACAGGAAACGAGCCCCACCGCACCCCCAATTCTGCATTCTGCATTCCGCATTCTGCATTTTGATAAGGAGGTTTTTATGTCCAACAATGAAGATCGCGGTTTCAACACCGTCAACAACAGTTCTCTGTCCCGTCGTGACCAGCGGCTCCAGCTTCAGAGAATGACGCTGATGCTCATCGGCGCGCTCATGGTGCTGGTCATTGTCACTTTGGCAGTACTGATCATCGGCTACTTTGTCTCTTCCGGCAATACCGATGACCCAAGCAATCCCTCCGGAGACATTTCCAAGGACAAAGTCGTTTGGACAACCACAACGGTGTCCGCAGCAGACACCTTGACCGGAAATTTGGTCTTGGTCAACAGTTCTCACAAGTACGCCTTGCTCGACAAGGAAGATCATCTGCGTAACGCTTATGATGTTTGGAGCGCTCATGCCACCAAGGTTTATGAGTTGGGTGGCACAGAGTCTGCCGGTGTCCGTATGGAAGTCAATGCGCTTACCGCTGTAGACAAGATGCTCACCGACATGGCAACCGCTACCGGGTACACTGCCTCGTCTTTGGCAGAAGGTTACCGTTCCTTCGACGCGCAGGAAGCTTTGGGATCTGCCACCAAGGGTGGCTATTCGGATCACCACACCGGTCTGCTCTGCCGCATCAGCACAAATGATGCCGGAAAAGCCTGGTTGGCATCCAACGCACATCTGTACGGTTTCGTTATGCGCTATCCCAACGCTAAGGCTGATCAAACAGGTGTCAGCGATTACGAATCGGCTTTCCGTTTCGTTGGTGTCGCCCATGCCACCTATATGTACAGCAACAACCTTTGTCTTGAAGAGTATATCGAATATCTGAAAGCTAACGTTACTGACAAGAAGCCTCTCACCGTTACAGGTGCTGATGGCAAGGTCTATGAAATCTACTACTACACGATCAACGGTAGCGCAGATGTGAAGATTCCTCAAAACTTCACCTACACCCTCTCGGGCACCAACAACGGCGGCGTGGTTGTCACCGTTGACCGTTCCGCCTCCGCGGCTGAAACCACCGCAGATACCACCGCGGAAACTTCCGCCAATTGACGGAACGATCGAGTGAAAAAGAAAGCATGCGATCTATAAAGATCGCATGCTTTTTTCTATAAATCAAAACGGGACAAAAGGCAATTCAATTTCGCCGTCCTCGTTGGTCTCGCCTCCGTCAAAAGGCGGTAACGTTTCTTCAGGTTCCGTTTCGGGAGAAGGGGGTTGTTGAGGTCCGATGACTTCCTCTGTAGCTTCCTGCTCGGTTATCACAGGGGTTGCAACGGTATCTGCATGACTTTCCTCATCCGTCTCGCCTTGGTTCGGCTCGGTCACTTCATCGGGGTCGCGAGTTTCATAATAATTGTCACCGGATATCGTATCCCCGGACAACTCATAAGTCACCGTTTCGCTCTGGGGGTGAGTTCCTTTTTCAGTTCCCTTTTCTTCACCGCAGGCCGTCAAAAACAGCGCAGCCAAGCCGACAGACAAAAGCATCAACATGATGGATTTCAGTTTCATCTCAATTCTCCTTATGAATGATCCCCGCCTTGAATTGGAGGTTATACAGATCTGTATAAACCCCTCCCTGCGCCAGCAGGGCATCATGGTTTCCTTGCTCAACGATCTTGCCGTCGGCGATCACCGCAATCTCATCGGCATTCTTGATGGTAGACAGACGGTGAGCCACCACGATGGTGGTGCGCCCCTTGCAAAGCTCGTCCAACGCCTCCTGAATGAGGATCTCGGTGGTATTGTCCAAGGCACTGGTGGCTTCATCCAAAATAAGAATAGGGGGATTCTTGAGGAACACACGGGCAATAGACAATCTTTGCTTCTGTCCACCGGACAAACGCACGCCTCGCTCACCGATCTGAGTGTCGTAGCCATGCTCCAGAGACATGATATAATCATGGATGTTCGCCGACTTAGCCGCGGCTTCCACTTCCTCTTGGGTAGCATCCAGCTTGCCGTACAGGATATTGTCACGGATGCTGGCATTGAATAGGTAGATGTCCTGTTGGACGATACCAATATTGCGGCGCACCGACTCCATAGTAACCGTATGAAGCTCCTTGCCGTCAATGAAAATCTCTCCATCCTCACAGTCGTAGAAATGAGGGATCAGGTGACAAATGGTGGTCTTGCCTCCGCCCGATGGACCAACCAAAGCAAACGTTTGTCCCTTCTTGATTTTGAGGTTGACGTGATCAAGGACAGGCTTGCCATCCTCGTAGCCATAGGTCACGTTTCGAAGCTCGATTTCGCCGTTTACCTCGCCGATATCCTCGGCATTAGGTGCATCCTTTTCGGGCTCGGCATCCATGATCTCCACAAAGCGTTCAAAACCCGTCACGCCGTTTTGGTACTGCTCCATGAAGTTGACCAGAGTCATAACAGGGGTGACGAACAGACCAACCGAAGTCACAAAAGCAGTATAGTCACCCAACTTCTCAATATAGCCGTTGTAGAGAAACAAACCGCCCGCGATCAGCACCACCACGTTGAACACGTCGGTAACAAAGGCGGTGGAAGAATGGAACTGTCCCATGGCCTTGTAGGCCTCACGGCGGGACTCCACGAACATTTCGTTGCCCGCTTCAAACTTTTCTTTTTCCTTTTCGGCATTGGTAAACGCCTTGGTCACACGGATGCCTGAGATACTGCTCTCCAGGGAGGCATTGATCTGGGCAATGGATTGTCTGCTCTTTTGGAAGGCGGCTCTCATGCGCTTACGCAGGATCAAGGAAATCATAATAAGGAAAGGTACGCAAGCGAAAATAATCAGCGTCAGCCACAAATTGATGGTTGCAAGGTAGGTAAAGGACACAATGACCGAAATACCCGAAATGAGCAGATTTTCAGGTCCGTGGTGCGCCAGCTCGCTGATGTCCATGAGATCGTTGGTCATACGGGACATGATCTTGCCCGTCTCGTGGTTATCGTAAAAGCTGTAGGGCAACTTTTCCAGGTGGTTGAACATATCCGACCGCATCTGCGCTTGCATCCGCACGCCCATAACGTGACCGTAGTATTGAATGAAAAAGTTCAAAAACATCCGCACAAGATACAGCCCCAACAGACAGCATCCGAAAGCGATGATGAGCGCGTATTCCTCGTTTGGAATAAAATCATTGAGCATTTTTCTTGTGATCATGGGATAGACGATACCGATGAGGGCGACAAACAAAGATGCCAGCATATCCATGATAAAGATCTTCATATGCGGCTTATAATAAGCCGCAAAGCGTTTCAGCATGACACATCACTCCTTATCTCCGTATATTTTAACACGATACAGAAATTTTGTCAAGGCAAACCGCCATTTTTTGTTGTTTTCCCTTGTCAATATCGCTGTTTTGTGCTATACTTTTAATAGAACCGTTAAAGGAGTCATCATGAATCATTCCTCAACAAATATGCGTGCTTGCGCCCACATTGACCTTGCGGCACTCACACATAATTACACCGTTCTCTCCCAAGGCGTGACCGCCGTCTCCCCCGCCTGTGCGTCGGTCTGCGTTGTAAAAGCCAACGCTTACGGTCATGGCATACAAGCGGTTGCACACACCCTTTGGCAGGCAGGATGCCGCCATTTCGCCGTGGCTACCCTTGAGGAAGCCGTGAGCTTGGCATCCCTTATTGAGTCCTCTCCCACTCTCCTGTTAGTCCTGGGTTATACTCCCCCCGAAGGGGTAGCCATAGCCGCCTCCTTGGGCATTACCCTCACGGCCGTATCCCGCGCCCACGCTGAGGCCTTGTCCCATGCCGCCGCCCAAGTCGGTGTAACCGTCAACTGTCATATCGCATTAGACACGGGTATGAACCGTATCGGCCTGCCCGCCCACAGCCAGGAGGAGATAGAGAGCACCGTGAAGGATGCGGCACATATCATGACGCTGGACGGTCTTTCAGTCACGGGTATGTTCACGCATTTCGCCTTAGCCGATGAGGACTATTCTGCCGCGGTGGCTCCCGATAGCCACACCATGACGCAATACGCTCGTTACCGAGCGGTGTATGACCAACTGACAACTCTTGGTTTGCGTCCCGCCTTCTGCCACGTTTGCAACAGTGCCGCCTCCATCCGTTTCCCCTCTCTGCACCCCAAGATTTGCTTTGACGGCGTGCGCTTCGGCATCAGCCTCTACGGCTACGGCGTATCACCCGCGCCTAACCATACCTACACCCTCCGTCCTGTCATGAAGCTGAGCACCCGCGTGGTGCATCTGCACACCCTGCTCCCCGGGGAGATCGTCAGCTACGGCGGTCGCTACAAAGCGGAGTCGATCCGCACCATCGCCACCCTTCCCATCGGTTATGCCGACGGCTTCCGTCGGGGCTTTGAGGGGGGCTCCGTGATCATCCATACGGAAAAGGGGGATGTCGTCGCCACCTTGGTAGGGCGAATCTGCATGGATCAATGCATGGTTGATGTGACCGATCTGCCCGTCCAAGTAGGAGATGAGGTCACCTTGTTCGGCGGTGACAGCCCTGTATTTCCTGCTCCCCAATCCTCCTTGGAGGACCTTTGCAACCGTGCGGGAACCATTCCCTACGAGATCCTTTGTCAGATCACGGACAGAGTACCGAGGATATAAAGAAAAAACTCCACCCCATGAGGGCGGAGCTTTTTCTATTCATAAGACAATTACTGTGCAGGCGCGTCGGCCGCACCCTCGGAAATGATGTTCATGGCAGACTCGTCAGCATTGATGGTGCCGGGGCAGTTCAGCGCGTTGCCGCCTGCGGTAATAGTCACAGAGGTACCCGCGGCCACGGTGATGCTTTGGGTTGCCTGAAGTGCGTCGTCAACGCAATCAATGGTCACCTTGGCGTCGCCCTCGATCAGCACGAAGCCCTTGTCGGTACGGTCGGTGGTGTCAGACTTGATGGCATCCTCGCCGCCGGACAGAGTTACGTTACCGCCCTCGATAGTCACGCTGTCGTTGCCCTTCAGGATATTGTTGGGAGCGGTGACGGTAATGGTACCACTCTTGATGCGAAGGTCATTCTTACAACCGATACCGTTGTTGTAGTTAGCGGTGACATTCAACGTGCCGTCGCCCTTGATGGTCAAGTCGTCTGCGGAATAGATGCAAGCATTAGGCTTGTCCTCACCGGGGTTGGCGAACACGTAGATGGATGCGTCCGTCAAGCTGTTGACGGTGCCTGCGGCCAGCTCGATGGTAGCCTTATCACAGCTGTCAATGTAAAGAGGCGCTGTCTTGGAGGAGGAGGCGGTGAAATTCTTGAAGATCAGGGTGATCTCCTCGGTCTTGGGCACAGCCACCTTGATTTGACCATCGCTCAGATCACCGGTAAGGGTATAGAAACCGCCCTTGGAGATGACGAACGCGCCGCCATCCACAGACAGCGTGCCTGCAACAGACTCAGAGCATTCAATACCGTTGAAGGACAACACAATGGGGTTTGTTTCGGTACCGGGGGTAGCGGAGGGATTCACGGGGGTATCGTTGCCATTGTCCGTAACGGGATTGCCGTTGGCATCGGTGCTGTTCTCGCCTGAGGGGGCAGACGTTTCATTGCCGGAAGAAGTGTCGGAGGGGTTCTTGCCACCATCACATGCCACAAGACCCAAACAAAGCGTTGCAACCAACAGAGTTGCTGTAAGAATCGTAAGAATATGCTTTTTCATGGGAATCAATTTCCTTTCTGTTTTTATGGAGCTCTGTATGCAAACCGTGACATCGGATCATGCCACGAAAGCAGTCTTTTCTATAGGATCAATCCCAAGGGATCAGGGCGCTGTCGGGAACACTGGTCCCGCCGTCGCTGTTGATGATATTGCCATCACATTCATAATAGACACGGGCAGCATCCTTGACGGTGATATTATACACCGCTTGAAGCGCATCGTCTGCACAAGAAATGTATGCCTCAGCCTGACCGCTGATCGTTATCATTCCTTCATCAGGATTGATGCCATCGCTTTTAATGCCATCCTCGCAACCCATCACGGTCACTTTGGCGGCATTGACAAGACTGACACTTCCCGAGCCTTTAATCCCATTGTTCTTGGCATTGACCGTTACGTCACCGCTCAAAAAGACAATGTCGTTGTTGCAACCGATGCCATTGTTATAATTGGCGTTAACGATCAACTTACCCATACCACGGAAGGTAATATCGTCTGCCGCATATATACAGGCATTGGGCTTGTTTTCTCCCGGAATATCGTATACGTAGGTAGCAGCATCCGTGAGTGTGGCGGTTTTCCCTTCGGGAACTTCCACAAACACACACCCCGCGTTGACTACGTGCAACGCCGCGGAATACGAACAGGTGATGGAAAAGTCATCCATGATCAAAGTCACATGCTCGGTATCTGCCACACTGATGCGAAGCTGACCATCGTAGTGTCCCGTCAAGCGATAGACACCGGATTTGATAATCACCACATCATCCCCATCCTTGGCAACAGCACCGCCTCTGCTGGCGAGACAGGTTTTTCCGTCAAAGGTCAGGGTGTAATCCACCGCATCATCAGGTGTTGCTATCATCCCCTCGGCATCATGATCGTGATCTTCGTGGAGGGTTGTACCCGAACAAGCTGTCAGTAAAGCGGTTGCTACCAGTCCCACGGCGAGCAACGCACAGATTTTCTTTTTTAACCCGATCTTCATGGGAGCCATGAACACCTCCTTAAACACAACGATGCGGTCAACGAATTTTTTCAAAAATCCACTTTTATAGTTTACTGGATGAATGTGTATTTCGTGTGAATATATAAAGACTTTTTCATTAAAATATCTTTAAAAGAAGCCCATCCGCGGCAAAAAGTGCGGGGATGGGCTTATTGGATTCATGATTATCCGGTCAAGACTGAGCTTCCAGCTTTTCCATCGTGTCAGGGGCATGGCAAAAAGCGATATAAGCGACATCCAGTGCGGCGTCGGCGGGCATTTCCCCGCGAAGCTTATTTCCCCGTTCGTCGGTCATGATCTGCCCATTTTCGTCCAGCGCATAGCCGGGATCCAGAGGATCGAAGCGCAAATATGCCACCGTCTCACCGTCATATTTGCCGGAATTCATCAACGGTTTTGTATCGATCACCAGGTAATGCCAATTCCCGTCGCCAATCAATTGGTCCTGCAGCATGGTGCTGTCATCTTGAGGACCGGTGCCGGAAGATGCCAGGTATACCTGCATATAGATGCCGTCACAGCTTGATGTTCTGTACTTGATCACGACATACCGCCCTCCGAGGAAATTATAGTCGGGATAGTAATAGGGATCCTCTCCGGTGGGAACGATAGTCACGTAATCGCCATGGTCCATAATCCCGTTGTCCAAATGATAAATCCCTTTCGTGGAGGTAAGCTTATCCACGCTCAACACCGTGACGGGCTTGGACGTATCTTTGGGCTCTTCCGTAGGTGCTTCGGTGGGTGCTTCGGTGGGAATTTCAATCACTTTGTCGGTTTCCGTATATGTCAGCCATTCGGGGGGAACAGTAGGCGCCTCGGTTGGTGCCTCCGTGGGACCCTCGGGTTCAGTTGTGAGCGCAGACATATCCGCTGTGGGTGCTTCCGTTCCCGGAAGATCAAGAGGATCCGAAGCTTTTTGACAAGCAACCACAGTTAAAAGCGCTGCCAAAAGCAAAGAGAGCAGGATCAAAATCTTTTTCATATCAATCTCCATTCTGCCGCTCGAAGGCGGCACAAATACAGTTTGAAATTCGACGTGCCGCTTATACGGCAAAATAGGTGGGGTCCCATTTTAGGGAGAATTGGCGTGAACCAGTGAACTTAGGCTTGGAATCTATGAACTTTCACGCTGGTTCTCCTTGTCGATATTTTGAATCTGTACTGTAATTGCTTTTATTTTACCACATTTTTATGATTTTGGCAACAGGGGGAGCATAAAAAATCCAACTTTTTACGATTGGGGTGGATATCCCCAAGAAACAATAGCTCGGATGGACGGATGCTCTGTATCCTCATACTTGATGGTATACCTATGTCCGGCGCGGATCAAAATCAAGGTCTCATCATCCGCCAGCGCACCCTTGTAAACCACGCCATCTTCCGCGGTGATATACACGATAGTTTCGCCGCTTACGGTTGCCAAACGAACGTCTGTCACCATGATATCGGCAGACTTTGTCTCCGCCTCAGGCTTTTGCTCGGGCGCAATCACACCGCGTTCCAAGAGCAACGCAATATACGCCTCTTTGGCGTCCTGTTGATCGTCGCCCGTCGCCACAATGTTGTGAGTCTCCACATTTACAAGAGCGTACAGCACCACCAACCCATTCTGATCCTTCAGCACCATGATATAGGTGGGCTGACCTGCCACATTGATCAGAGAGGGGAAAGAGGCAACATAGCCCTTTTCCTGCACCTTACCTTCGGCGGCACCCATAGCAGAATACTCTTCGGCGCCGATCACAGGATAATACTTATATTCTCCCGTGCGAGCGTTGGAAATAATGAAACCAATGTTGGATTCATCGCTGGTCACAGACGTTACACCCGTAAAATACCACACATCGTCACCAATGACGATATAACCAAAGTCTTCAGTTGTCTGCTTGCAATTTTTCTGACCAAAGACAGAATTCCAAAATCCTCCGGACAACGTGCCGTACCAGTCATACTTTTCACAAGCAAGGTGGCCGTCATAGACATTATCCAACCATGCAGGCGCCTCAGACACGGAATAAATTTCAGAAGCTCCGTCACAAGGATTGAAGATGATGACTTCGTTGACATCCATCGCCCCAAATAAGCCCACACGAGGTTTCATGCAAGAGACAATATAGAAGGGATGCCCCTCGTCGTCAATTTCAAAGTTGACCGAAGAAAAGATCTTTGTCGGATAGGAGAAGCGCAGCTTACGCATCAGATCATCGGTCAGATATCCACTATCCACATATTTCATGGGCTGATCCAATTTGATATACTCGGCTTTATTATTGACAGGATCAACCATAACATATCCGGGAATACCCGCATCCATGTTGTTGAACCAGCGGAAGAAGTCAACGTATTCCAGGTTTGCCACTTTTTTAGGCGTACCACGGTAATTGATCTGATTATAGTCGTTGCTCAGATCATACTGAGACACCACATCAGAAAGGGCACCCAGCGTACGGTTTCCCAAAATGGCGGCAGATTCAGAATCCATCAAGGAAATGTTCGTCACCGTATCCGTCTCAGGCATATCCTCACTGAAGGTTGCTTCTTGCACCGAAATGACGGCGGCGTATTTGGTGGCGTTAAAAAATTCGGAGGAAATGATACTGCCGATGATCATGACCGCGACAGGTACCGCAGCAACAGCAATAAATATCTTGTTGACGTTTAGTTTGGGATTCACACCTCTTTTTGCGGGGGCCTGCGCTTTAATGACGCCCAGCGGGATACCGTAAAAGCAAATCACTGCCAAAAGGTATGTCCAAAATCCCATGGATTGCAGGTTCAGCGGCGGCAGCACGATATAATAGGACAAAGCTGTCAGCGCCGTACCGATCAGCACGGACAAAATGATCTTGGTTGTTTTCTTCATTCGGAAATCCTTCCTTTCTTTGGGTTGAGAATATTATATCATAAACGTTTCATCCTGTCAAGTGATCGCTTTAAATTTTTCAAAATTTTTCCTCACCATAAAAAACGCCCTTCCGACAAAATGCGGTCAGGGCGTTTTTCCATATCAGTTGATCTTACCGATATCATAAGGAGTGGTCTGATACACGTAGTAGTTGAGCCAGTTGGAGTAGAACAAATTGGCGCAGGAACGCCAGGTGACCACGGGTTCTTGGGCATCGTCATCATTAGGAAAATAGTTCACAGGAAGCTCAATAGGCAATCCCGCGTTCTTATCGCGTAGATACTCGCGCTTGAGGGTGTCAGCATCATATTCCGAGTGACCCATCACGAAGATCTGACGGCCTCTGTCGGTCATGGTACAGAACACACCCGCATCGGGCGATGAAGCTAGAATACGCAATTCGGGAACAGCGGCAATGTCTTCGCGGCGACAATCGGTATGACGGGAATGAGGCACCAGGAAGGTATCGTCATAGCCGCGGAAAAGCATAGAGTTCTTATAGTCGATCTTATGGCGGAACACGCCGAAGAGTTTTTTCTCCAAGGGATATTTGTTCACGCCGAAATGATAATAGAGTCCTGCCTGGGCACCCCAGCAGATATGAAGGGTGGAGGTAACGTTGGTCTTGCTCCACTCCATGATCTCGCAAAGCTCCTGCCAGTAGTCCACCTCTTCAAAAGGCATCTGTTCCACGGGCGCGCCTGTGATGATCATGCCGTCGTATTTCTTGTGCTTGACCTCGTCAAAGGTCTTATAAAACGCCAGCATGTGTTCCTCTGAGGTATGACTTGCCTTATGCGTAGCCGTTTGAAGCAGTTCAAGTTCTACCTGCAGGGGGGTGTTGCCGATGAGTCGTGCGATCTGGGTCTCGGTGACCACCTTGCTGGGCATGAGGTTGAGCATGAGAATGTGCAGAGGACGGATGTCCTGAGTGATGGCGCGGGTTTCGGTCATCACGAAAATATTCTCTTTCAAAAGCTGTTCCGTGGCGGGGAGCAGATTAGGAATTTTAATGGGCATGGTAACCTCCTCATCGTGGAGTTGTAATCGAGAATCGTTTGTCCACTTGTCCTTGGTATTTTTGATGTTTGTTAGTTTTGAGGGGATCAAGGGGGAACTTTTCAAAAGTTCCCCCTTGCATACTCCTCGTTCTTCTTACGCTCTCAATGCCTGATCCAAGTCAGCAAGGATATCGTCCACATCTTCAATACCGATGGAAAGTCTGACCTGCTCGGGTTTGACACCGCAGGCTACAAGCTGCTCATCAGTAAGCTGGCGGTGGGTGGTGGAGGCGGGGTGGAGGGCGCAGGAACGGGCATCTGCCACGTGAACCACAATGTTCATAAGCTTCAGGTTATCCAGGAACTTGCATGCGGCGTCGCGACCGCCCTTAATGCCGACGGAAATGACACCGCAAGCACCCTTGGGAAGGTACTTTTGAGCCAGCTCATACTGAGAGTTGCCGGGGAGCAGGGGGTAGTCCACCCAATCCACGCATTCATGAGACTCCAGGAACTTGGCAACGGCCAGCGCATTGGCACAATGCTTCTCCATACGGAGTGCCAAAGTCTCCAGACCGAGGTTCAAAATGAAGGCGGACATAGGAGACATGGTGTTGCCCATGTCTCGGAGCATCTGGACACGAGCCTTGGTAACGTATGCGGCTTTCCCGAAGGACTCGGTATAAACCACACCATGGTAAGATTCATCGGGGGTGGTCAATTCAGGATAACGACCGTCCACAGACCAGTCAAAGTTACCGCTGTCCACAATGCAACCACCCACCACGGTGGCGTGACCGTCCATGTACTTGGTCGTGGAGTGGGTCACGATGTCGCAGCCGTACTCAAAAGGACGGCACAGCACGGGGGTGGCAAAGGTGTTATCAACCACGAGAGGCATCCCATGCTTGTGAGCCAACTTGGCGTAGCGCTCAATATCAAAGACCACCAGCGCAGGATTAGCTACAGTCTCGCCAAAGAGCAGACGGGTATTTTCGTCCATCATGGCTTCGATCTCCTCATCCGTCATATCGGGAGTAGCGAAACGAACCTCGATACCCATCTTTTTAAGGGTTACCGCAAAGAGATTCACCGTGCCGCCATAGATAGATGCCAAAGAGATAATGTTCTGCCCTGCCGAGGTAATATTCAGAACTGCCGTCAGGTTAGCGGCTTGTCCCGAGGACACCAGCATCGCCCCTACGCCTCCTTCCATATCCGCGATCTTGTCCTCAACACAGGCGAGGGTGGGATTAGAGATACGGGAATACATATGACCGTCTGCCTTCAGATCAAACAAATCACCCAGGTGATCGGCAGAGTCGTACTTATAGGTCGTGCTTTGATAAATGGGCAAAACGCGAGGCTCACCATTTTCGGGTTTGTAGCCGGACTGCACACATTTGGTATGAATCTTATAATTAGACATTTTTATTCCTCCTATTTGAAGGGAACATATTGAGGGAGTTTTAAAGTTCCCCAAGATCTCTTCAAAACATTAACAAAATTTAGATTAGGTATGGATTTATTGGGCACTATCCGTTTTCGCGGGCATAAAGGGGGCTGTTGTCAGCTTATCACAATGGCGGTATGCTTGCAAGCCCACTGTGTCCGCCGAGGTCACACCGGAAGCGGTCACCGTCTCAAGAGAAATACAACCGGCAAAACAGGCATTGGGAATATACGTCAAGCCTGACGGCAGGGTAATATTTTTCAGCGACAAGCAGTCCATAAACGCCTGTACGCCAAGGTCTGTAAGTCCCGCGCCCAATTTCACCGTTTGGAGACGGATACAGCCGTGAAAAGCATCGTCGCCAATCGACGTGACGGCATCCGGCAAAGTGATTTCCTTCAGCCGTTCGCAACCATAAAAGGCACGAAGGCCAATCGAGGTGACCGATTCGGGCACATAAACGCGAGAGAGACAAGAAACTTCAAAGAACGCGTTGTTGGGGATGGTTGTGCATCCTTCCAGTAAAGTAATCTCCTGCAAAGATGCAGGGATGTAACCGGCTGTAAAGGGATATGACAACGCACCAAACAGGTAGCCAAGATAGGTGTTTTCAGTGGCAGATCCGCCAATAAAGGGCAACGTCATAGCACACATGGCGCCACAACCCTCGACCACAGCTTCGCCAATAGAGGTAACCGTTGCAGGCAGGTCAAAACGAAGCAGTGCCGCGCAGTTGGTAAAGGCTCGATCACCGATATCTGTTATAGACGTCCCGTCCAAATCGATATACACCAAGCTATAGCAACCCCAGAACGCAAATTTTTCGATATGCTCCAAGGAATCAGGCAACCCGACACATTGGATACTGTTGCAATCATAAAAAGCATACGCCGGAATGGTTTTCGTTTGATTGCCAATGATCAACGTTGTCAAGGCATCCGGCACCTGTGCCGCATTAACTTCATAGGATTCAGCACCGAACAGGGCACCAAAATAGGGATAGCTACTACATTGGATCACGGGAGTCCGAAGCGTGGAAAGACTTTTACAGTTCTTCAACGCACCAAATGCAATACGCTTCACGCTATCGGGAATATACAGCGCCTTTAAGTTCCCCATCCCCGCAAACGCATTCTCGCTTATGGCGGTAACAGGCGTGCCATCGATTTCGTCCGGCAAAACGAGGATCACTTCGCCGCCTTTATAGCCGTTGATACAAATCTCGCTACCATCCTCATTGACCTCATAATCCAGATCCTCCGCAACAACAGGCGCGTAGCCGCCAAATGCGGCATCCAATTTTTCCTGATAACCAAGGATTTCATCGTCCGGGAGTTTTCTGTCATCCGTCACATCCGGAACCGTGACAGGTTCGGTCTCCGCCGGCTCGTAGGTCATACTCCCTTTGCATGAAGTTGTCATCAGACACATCAAAGCAGCTAAACACAATGCCGTCAGATGTTTCAAAGCTTTCATTTTCGTCTCCATTTCACCGTTTGGCAGTGGCACCGATATAGGCAAAACTCGGCAGTGGATGAATCCGCCAAACGCAGAACATATATAGTTAGTATACCACAAACCGCGATAGAATGCAAGAGGTTTTACAAAAGTTCCGCACATATAAAAGGGTTGGTTCCATACGAACCAACCCTTGCTTTTACTTAGCGTAATCCACCGCACGGCTTTCGCGAATAATGTTGATCTTGATCTGACCGGGGTACTTGACCTCGTCCTGAATCTTGGCAGCCATTTCTCGTGCCACCAGCACCATGCGCTCGTCCGAAACGGTTTCGGGCTTGACCATAACACGCAACTCGCGTCCCGCCTGAATAGCAAACGCTTTTTCCACGCCCTGAAAGCCCATAGCAATTTCTTCCAGCTTTTCAAGACGCTTGATGTAGTTTTCCATGTCCTCTCTACGCGCGCCGGGGCGGGCAGCGGAGATAGCGTCGGCAGCTTGCACAAGGACAGCCACCACCGTTTGAGGCTCTACGTCGCCATGGTGCGCCTCAATCGCGTGAACCACATCGGCGTTTTCCTTATACTTCTTGGCGGCATTCACACCGATCTGTACGTGAGAGCCTTCCACATCATAGGGGAAAGCCTTACCAATATCATGCAAAAGACCCGCACGGCGAGCCAACACGGGATCAACACCCAGCTCCTCTGCCATGATACCTGCAAGAATAGCAACCTCGATAGAGTGTTGCAACACGTTCTGACCGTAGCTGGTACGGTAACGGAGGCGACCCAGCAAACGGATCAGATCCGTATTGATACCGTGGATATTGACCTCAAAGGTGGCACGTTCACCCGCCTGCTTGATAGCAGCATCCACGTCTTTCTTTGCCTTCTCCACCATTTCCTCAATACGGGTAGGATGGATACGACCGTCGGAGATCAGCTTTTCAAGTGCCAGTCTTGCCACCTCACGGCGGATGGGGTCAAAGCCGGAAATCGTGATAACCTCAGGGGTATCGTCAATGATCAGCTCCACACCGGTAAGGGTCTCCAACTTCTGAATATTACGACCTTCACGACCGATGATACGACCCTTCATCTCTTCGCTGGGCAGTGTGACGGACGTTACAGCAGATTCAGCCACAAACTCGCTAGCGCAACGCTGAATCGCCATGGCCATAATATTACGCGCCTTGTCTTCGGCTTCCTCGTGGAACTGCTCCTCCAAAGCAATCAGACTCTGGGCTTGCTCGTACTTAACATCTTCCACCAGTTTGGAAACCAATTCAGCTTTAGCCTGCTCTGCAGTATAGCCGGAAATTTCCTCCAACTTTGCCATGTGCCCTGCCAAAACCGTGTCGATCTGCTCTCTTGCGGTATCACATTCCTTCAGCTTGCGATCCAACTGTTCGTTTTTCTTATCCAGCTGTTCGCTTTTCTTATCCAGATTTTCTTCTTTTTTTGCCAGTCTGGTTTCTGTACGCGAAACTTCTGCACGGCGATCCTTGATCTCCTGCTCCATTTCGTTCTTGCGCTTCATGATATCTTCTTTGGCAGACAGCAGGGCTTCCTTCTTAGCGGTTTCAGCCTTCTTTTCTCCTTCTTGAATGATTTCCTGCGCTTTTTGCTCGGCTGAACCGATCTTTGCCTCGCCGATGCGTTTACGGTACTGAATACCGACCAAAACACCAACCACAACGCCAATGATCAAACCGCCGACAATACCCAGAATGGCAGATACAAGTGGACTCATGTTTCTTACACCTCCTTTTTTTCTGTGTTGTTTTTCATGCTTCTTGACTGTTACGTATAACAAGGGGTGCCCCTAAAAATTATAAATAACGCAGAATTTCCCAGCCCCTTATAAAAAGCAAAGGAATTCACCTTTTATTATACACAAAATTGGGGATTTTGTCAAGAGATATTTCATCTCTCCTTCACAAAAACTCGGCAATTCCCAAGCGTAAAAAACAAGGACACCGCCTATGCGAGGTATCCTTGTCATTTTTTTCGCTGCTTATGAGGCTTTGCGGTATCCATAATCGTGCGTCCCACCGTCGCAAACAAGACCCGAGACGCCCCCGCTTGCAAGAGAAGACGTCCCGCGGCGTTCAAGGTTGCGCCTGTGGTGTGAAGGTCATCGATCAGGACAACAACTGTATGGGGCGGAATCTCACAGTCGGATGCCAAGCCATAGGACATTGCGGCACTTTCCTCTCGCTCCAAGGCATTCAATGTTTTCTGGGCTTTCACCTTACACCTTGTTCTTACCAGCAGTTCTGCCATCTGCCAACCGCCCTGACGGCTGATCGCCTTCGTCAATCGCTGTGCCTGATCAAAACCATCCTTTCGGATCGCCGAAGGACGGCGCGGCGGGTAGGTCAGCAGAACCTGACGGTTCTCCACGCCTTGCGCTGTCAGCCATTGTTCAATCAATGGCGCCATCTCTTTGGCAACATAGCGGAAGACCCGCGCCTCGTCCCTATGTTTCAAGCGGAAGATCAATTTCTCGGGAACACCTTCCACCTGCCCTGCGTTGTACTTAACCAAAGAAGCCAAGCTTCCTAAAGGCTCGGAGCGGGAAAGCAACCGATCCTTTGCCGAGAGACGTGCGGACTCCCATTTTGTTCGACAAATAGGGCAAAAGATTTCTCGCGCGCCTTCGACAGGGGGCATCAGTTCTCCGCAACCAATACATGTCGGTGGGAAAAGCAACATCAAAAGCACTTGCCACCACGTGACGTCTTGCTTGTTTTTCATACTGATCTCCATTCCACCGTTACACGGCAAAAACGTCTTGAAATTCATCTGCAGCGCTTGTTCTGCACAAACGACAAAAAGGATCGAGCTTTTTTCAGAAAAAATGATGCATGAAACACGACACCTCGTTGGGAATGCGAGCCTTCGCGTTACGTCTCTTCAGGTAACAGGCGGTATACAAGTCCTGTATAACGCATGGTTTGATGATTGTTTTGCACCATCGTCTCCACGATATCCTCCCGTCCCACCAGGATCACCATTTTTTTTGCACGCGTCACAGCGGTATAAAGCAAGTTCCGCGTCAAAAGCATCGGAGGAGCCGCATACATAGGAAGGATTACGTAAGGATATTCGCTACCTTGGCTCTTATGTACCGTCACCGCCCAAGCGTGTTCCAACTCGTCCAGCATTTCTGCCGTATAGGTTGCTTCGCGGTCGTCAAAACGAATACGTAATTCCCGCTCGGCGGGGGTCACGCTGATAATCGTGCCAATGTCTCCGTTAAAGATACCGCTTCCTTCGCCATCCTCATTTTCCCAAAGAATATCATAATTGTTTTTTGTTTGCATGACACGGTCTCCTTCACGGAATACCGAATCCCGAAATTTGATCTCTCTTTTGTATTTCTGCGGCGGATTCAACGCTGTTTGCAACAGCCGGTTGAGGTTTTCTGTTCCCGCTTCGCCACGACGAGACGGGGTAATCACCTGAATACCGCCCTCGGTGTCCTTGCCGTATGCCCGAGGCAAGCGTGTACCGTACAGCTCCACAATGGTTTCCGCCACCGAATGATCGGTGCTTCTATACATATAGAAGAAATCATTGTTTTTCACCGTCAGATTCGGCATGTTCCCTTCATTGATCGCATGGGCATTGGTCACGATAAGAGATTCTCTAGCCTGCCGAAAAATTTCGGTAAGACGAACTGTGGCAAACCGCCCACTGTCAATCAGATCATTCAGCACACGTCCCGCGCCAACGCTGGGAAGCTGATCGGCATCCCCAATCAGGATCAATCGAGCGCCGGGCTTGATGGCTTTGAGCAAAGCGCACATCAAAGCGTTGTCTACCATGGAGGCTTCGTCCACGATAATTACGTGTTCGTCCAAAAGCTCTTGCTCATTACGGCGGAACTTACCATGCTCTCCCTCCGAAAATTCCATTTCCAACAAACGGTGAATGGTCTTTGCCTCGCAGGAAGTCGCCTCAGAGAGGCGCTTGGCTGCTCTGCCGGTAGGCGCTGTCAAGGCAACTTTAAAATCAAGGGAAGAAAAAATGCCCAAAAGCGCATGCACTACCGTGGTTTTTCCCGTACCGGGACCGCCTGTCAAGATCATAACGCCATGCTCCAATGCGTAGTCGATCGCCTGCTTTTGCCCGGTTGCGTAAGCCATACTGCGCTTTTTTTCCTCTCGTGCAATAAAACCGTGGATATCTCCCGCCTCGATAGCAGGGCAAAGCTTGTCCAGTAAAACCAACTTGCGGGCAATAAACAACTCTTGCTCGTCTGTCTGGGCATCAAACAGGTATTCCCTGCCCTGCCAACGGCGCTTTACAAGTCCGCCACAAGCCAGCTGTCCTTCAATGGCTTGCTGTACCTTGTCAATCGTGGTGTTCAACAGTTGCGCCGATGCCTCCGCCAGTTTTTCTCGCGGCAGACACAAATGACCGTTTTTCTGTGCATGACCCGTCAACATATATTTTACGCCACTCATCAGCCGTTCCATACTTTCATGGTTCAAACCCATGGACATCGCTATTTGATCAGCGCGCTCAAATCCCACGCCATCCACCTCGTTGCAAAGACGATAAGGATTTTGCTTGGCAATATCCACGCATCCGCTACCCAGGGTCTTATATATTTTTATCGTCATAGCGGCGCCAAAATAATCCCTAAAAAACATCATAGCCGAGCGGATACCCGATTTCGCCTTGAAATCTTCGGCGATCTCCTGCGCCTTCTTGCGTGAAATACCCGGCACGTCGGCAAGCCACTCGGGGTGATTCTCCATCACATCCAGCGTATCCTCGCCAAAAGTTTCGACAATTCGCGCCGCCAATTTGGGTCCTACACCCTTGATCGTCCTCGAAGACAGGTAGCGCAAAATGGCGGCGGTATCTGCGGGCATATGCCGCTCATATTGGGACACCTTAAACTGGCGTCCGTATTTGGGATTGTGCACCCACTTTCCCCAAAGGATCAATGTGTCGCCATCGCTCACGTACGGGAGAATCCCTTGGGCAGTTATCAACTCTCCGGATTCTTCCATGCCAAAATCGAACACTGTATATCCGTTATCCTCATTACTGTATATGATGTGCTCTACCGTTCCTGTCAAGCGAAGCATATCATCGGGCACCCCCGACGCTTCGATGTCTGAAGGCGGTGTCGGATACATCCCAAAATCATCTCTCTCAGCCATGGAAGTCTCCTTTCTAAACAATCAGCCCTCGTCGGTATCATGCCGAGGAGGGCTGGTTTTGATAAATCACGTAAATTGTCGCTTGATACTTATCGATCACCTTGCGATAAGAAGCGAAAAGCCCGTCATCATTTCCGATTTCCCCGTGCATCAGATCATCAGAGATTAAGACGATGGGGGGGATTCCCTTCCGTCGGAACACGTTCTTTTCCGCTTCGTACAGAAGAATATCCAAATCGTCGGCATCCTTTTTAGTTCTGACAAGGACGGAAACGGTCATTACATCCGGCGCAAAAAACGACGCAAATACAACGCGAAACAGAAATATTGCGCCAAAAACCGCAAGGACAGATAATATGATCTGTCCAACGATTACATGCGGAGCCATACCCTCACCTCCCTTTTTCACAGCATATGCCGCTCGGAAGATCCGGGTGTATTGATTTCTTAGAACTCCGCTTTCAGAATCTCAGCCAGATCTCTCTTTTCCCAAGGCAGATCCAGATCCTCACGGCCCATATGACCGTAAGCGGCAGTCTGACAGTAGATGGGGCGGCGGAGATCAAAGCGCTTGATGATCGCTGCAGGGCGCAGATCCATGTGCTTCAGAACAGCGGCTACGATGGCATCCTCGTCCACACGGGCAGTTCCCTGGGTGTCGATCAGCACAGACACGGGCTTAGCCACACCAATGGCATATGCCAACTGCACCTCACAACGGGAAGCCAGACCTGCGGCTACCACGTTCTTAGCAATATAGCGAGCGGCATAGGAGGCAGATCGGTCCACCTTGGTGGGGTCCTTGCCCGAGAAAGCGCCACCGCCGTGGGGAGCGTAGCCGCCGTAGGTATCCACAATGATCTTACGTCCGGTGAGACCCGTATCGCCGGCAGGGCCACCAATGACAAAACGACCCGTGGGGTTGACAAAGAACTTGGTATTCTCGTCCAACAGTTCGGCGGGAACAATGGGACGAATGACCTTTTCGATCATATCCTCGCGGATGGTCTCCAAAGATACGTCGGCGGAGTGTTGGGTGGAAACCACCACGGTATCCACGCGGACGGGCTTACCCTCGCAGTATTCCACAGTGACCTGTGTCTTACCGTCGGGGCGAAGGTAGTCCAACTCGCCGCTCTTACGCACATCGGTCAATTTCTTTGCCAAAGCATGGGACAAAGAGATGGGCAGAGGCATCAATTCAGGGGTCTCGTCGCAGGCATAGCCAAACATCAAGCCCTGGTCACCTGCACCGATGTCCAAGCCATCGTTGTCCTCGCCGTTCTTTGCCTCCAAGGACTTGTCTACACCCATAGCGATATCAGGAGACTGCTCATGGATGGAGGAGATAACGGCGCAAGAATCGCAGTCAAAGCCGAACTTGGCACGGGTATAACCGATCTCGCGGACGGTGTCACGGACAATCTTTTGGAAATCCACGTAAGCACTGGTTGTGATCTCGCCCATGATCGCTACAAGGCCGGTGGTACAGAAGGTCTCGCAAGCGACGCGGGACATAGGATCCTGACGAAGCAGCTCATCCAAAATGGCATCGGAGATCTTATCCGAAATCTTGTCGGGATGACCCTCGGTCACCGATTCGCTGGTGAACAAGCATTTTTTTGCGTTAAAATTCATGATTTTTCCTTTCATTGTGTGTTCCGAAGCCAAGGGCTGTAGGCACACAGGGAGCCTCTCTGTTCAAACGCTTGTGCGCATTGGCAGAGGGGCTCCTATCATATTATCGGTGGGTCAGATCAGTCGCCTTCGAAGTCCCTGATCAGTCTTTTCAAAACGCCCTTTGCCTGATTACCGTTGGAAGTCAGGCTGGAAGCAATATTTTCATTCTTCTTGGACAGACCTTCCATGACCACGTTAGTAATGCCCAGGTCCAGGAAATATCCAAAGTCATAAACACGGTTACGGATGATGTAATCAACCATACGACTGGAATCGGGGTCGCGGGCACTTTGCAGCTTGGTTACGATCTCAAACATCTTAGGCGTGATGTTATCGTAGTTATAAGCAGCCATCGCCTCAAGGATGGTACCGACGAATTCGGGATCCTTCTCGTTCTGCGCCATTGTGGCAAAGGGAGAGGCGCCGTTTACGAAAGAAAGATATTCCTTCTGTGCTTCGTCATACTTGGGCACAGGCACGATACCGTAGTCATCTTCCATGTCAGCAAGGAAAGTCTGGATCTTGGCAAGGGTGATGTCGCAATAAAGCGCACGCCCTTCGGTAAAGATGCTATAGTTCACACCATAATTATTCATTTCTTCTTTAGGCAACCAGAACGCATTTTCGGTTACAACAGCGGCGTAAAGCTTTTCATAGATACCGATAACATGCTCGGCATTATAAGTCAGCTCGGGTTCCTCAACTTCGTTGATCGTAACAAACATACCACCGGCGCCGTAGAACATACTGAAACCGCCATCCAAACTCCAGATCGTGTTGCTGAACTGGTCATCAGCGTAGCTGAAATTACCGTCGTTGTTCAGGTCCTGGCTCACGCCTTGTATCTGCTTGAGGTAATTATCCAGCGTCCACTGTCCGTTGTCAACCAACTCATAGGGTTCGACTTTGCCCAACTCGGTATTCAACTCTTTGTTGAATACGAAGCACGCAGAGATCAGCATAGATGCGGGGTCGATATCGCCGGTCATCATGAAATTGTGACCCATGAGAGACAGGTTTTCGCGGCAAGCCTGATCCCAGTAAGGCTGAGTCAAGTCCATGGTTGTTACTGTGTTCAAATCGTACAGATAATTCTGCTGGGCACAGTTCATAAA
The DNA here is from genome assembly GCA_045531965.1 of Eubacteriales bacterium. Lineage (GTDB taxonomy): Bacteria > Bacillota > Clostridia > Oscillospirales > CAG-272 > CAMEON01. Next base: position 19,106 of record JAZSFA010000135.1, on the reverse strand, counting down.
CGTAACCTTGTGACCGGTAAACATATCATAGTCGTCATCATTCGAAGTAACCTGGTTGATGATCTTCTCGTTGACAAGAGAAAAATCGCCGCCATCGATCACTTGGATATCAATGTCAAAGTCTTCGGAAACCACCGTGTTACGCTCATAAATCAGGTCGTTCAAAATTTCGCCCGTGATTTTCTCGACTTCAAATTCTTCCTTCATATCTTCTCGAGAAAGAATGACAAACTCTCTGCCGAATTTCTCTTTTTCGATGGTGTCATAAGCGATAAATACCTCGGTAGCTTCTTCTTTAGCGGTACCGGCAGCCGTCTTGCTTTCAGTTGTGTCATCAGGAGTCTCCGTGGTCTCTCCGCAGGAAGAGAAGACAGTCAGACAACCGACAACCATGAGCAGTGCCAAAATAGCTGCCATAAGGCGAATGTGTTTCATCATAAATCTCCTTTAAAATAATAGGGGCGCCAAACTACTGATTCTATTATACAACAAAATCACATTTTGTCAAGAGCAAAGGCTAAAAACTCAGGAAAAACCGCTCGATTCTAAACATTCCGTTTAATCAAGATCAAAGTTCCACGAGGCAGTTAAGGTTTATGACAAGCCCGCCCAGTTATCAATGAGTTTCTCAATGGCTTTCTCGGCTGTCCCTTTATAACGTTTCATACCGGAGGCAATGGTTTCCGTACCGTTCTTCAAACTATCTCTAACCAGATTGGTCACGTCTAGATCAACAAAATAGCCGAAATCATAAACACGGTTGCGAATGATGTAATCCACCATACGGCTGGAATCGGGATCACGGGCAGTCTGGAGCTTAGTAACCACCTCAAAGAGGTTGGGAGTCACATGCTCATAGTTATAAGCCGCCATTGCTTCAAGGATAGTGCCGACAAAATCGGTGTCCTTTTCATTTTGGCATACCATCATGAAAGGAGACGCACCGTTAACGAAAGAAAGATACTCTTTCTGATTCTTGTCATATTTGGGAACAGGGAGGATACCATAGTCTTCCTCCATATCGGAGAAGGTATTGGAAATTTTGTTCAGAGACAGATCCACGAAAAGCGCACGTCCGTCAAGGAACACATCATAGGCAGTTTCATAGAAATTCGCGTCTGTTACATAGTAAGATTCCTCGGTAATAATCACACGGTAGATCTTTTCATAAATGTTGACCACGTCTTCAGCTTCAAAAGACGCCTCGGGCATACCATCCTCGTTGATGGTGACAAACATACCGCCGGCACCGTAGAAAAAACTATACGGTGTATCCATCATCCAGGAAGTCAGACCGTAACGGTCGTTAGTATATTCGATGGTGCCATCACCGTTGAGGTCTGTAGTTGCCTCAGAGATCATGGAAGTCAAAGCATCCAGCGTCCATTCCCCATTGTCCACCAGTTCAAAGGGATTGGCGAGATTCATCTCGGTGTGCATTTTCTTATTGAACGCAAGGCAAGAAGTAATCAACATCGAATGGGGATTGATGTCGCCGGTCATCATGAAGATGCGCTCATCCATAACCAAATTCTCGCGACAAGCCTTGTCCCAGTAAGGCTGTGTCAGATCCATGGTAACGATAGAATTAAGATCATACAAGGCGTTCTGCTGGGCACACGTGGTAAAGGAATACTTGTGACCCACATAAGCATCAAATTCGTCCAGTCCGCCATTGATCTGTAACATGATGTTGTTATTAACGTCTGTGTAGTTATCCTCAACCTGACAAAGAATTTTGATTCCGAAATCATCTTCCACCACGGTGTTTCGTTCGTAGATAGCATTTTCCAGAATATCACCCGTGTAGTCGGTTACCAAAAATTCAACTTTTCGATTATCCTGAACCTGCATATTGAATTCTCGGTTGAATTTTTCCTTTTCCAACGCATCATAGAGGGACAGGGTAGCCTCTTCTTTTTCGGAAGAAGCATTGGACTGAAGCCCGGATTCCGCGGCAGGATGATCCTCTCCCGCACCGCAGGATGCCATCATGCTAACCATCATCAAAAGTGCCAGCAAAAAACTCAAAGCTTTGATAAATTTCATGTTTCGCATTCTCCTTTTTCAATTAAACCAAAAATTCCAGCCAAGTAATACCGCTTTGTATACCAAAGCAGATCAAGGTGACAATCACACCGGCAATCATGACCCCCAAAAGTGCTGACAAAAGCGCCTTCCAAAAGTTCATTTTAATGGTAGCTGCCACCAAAGAACCAGTCCATGCGCCAGTCACAGGTAAAGGGATCGCAATAAACAAGCAAACGCCCCAAAATCCATATTTTTGGATCTTATCGGTATTTTTGTCCGCCTTTCGGGATATCCAGCCCGCCAAACGGTTGAAAAATCTGACCTTGGATTTTCCCATCCATTCCAACACCTTGCGGATGAGGAGCAGAATGAAGGGCACGGGGATCATGTTACCGATGACAGCCAGTATATAAACCAGCCACCACGGCATTTCAAAAGCGAACCATCCCACGGGAATCGCGCCACGAAGCTCCACGATGGGGATCATAGAGCAAAGCAGAACCGTCAGTTCTTCCCCGAGAATGTTTTCAAAAAAGTGCATAATTGCTTCGGACATAATTATCTTCCTTATCTTTTAATGAAATCCGCAAAGGGATTATGTATCCACTCCATATTTCCGTGAAGGATAAACACAAAAGTCAGAGCCGCAAGAGCCAAAAGTACCGCACCAATAGCCAGCGTAATAAAAGTATTCTTCCGGTTGAAAGATTTGCGGGCATCGAAAGTCTGTTCGGGCTCTTCTGCAGAAGGGTGGCGGGCAGGAGAAGGCTTAAACCCGGCAACCTTCAAAGCGCGAGACACAGGCTTATAAAGCAAGAGCACCAGCGAGGCGTTAAAAATGGCTTTTGTCAGATTGAAGGGCAGGAGCAACGTAGGGATCATCTTTGCCACGTCTCCCATTGTAGTATTGGTCATATAGAGTGGCGTGACCAACAAATTCATGATCATCATAACCCCCGTCATCATGACCACCGCGGATACCAGTCCGAGGACAGCACCGCTGAGTTTTTTTCTGTATCCATACACCAGCGCGCATACGCTTGTAAAAACAGCGCTGGAGACAAAGTTCATGAGAAAGCCGTAGAATCCCGTATCGCCCACGGTAATAAACTCCAACAAGGCAACAAGCAGAGACATAACGACGGCAGCAATGGGACCAAACAAGAGACCTCCAATGGTGAGAAAAACATCCTTGAGGTCAAAGGTCAAGAAGGTAACATTAAAACGGAATACGAACATGGTAGCGTAAGCCAAGGCACAGAAAAGTGCCATGACCACCATGCGATAGACGTAATTTTTTTCGGAATTTAATTTGTGATTTTTAGTTTTTCTAAACGCAGACATGAAAAAATCCCCTTTCAAAGTGGGGAAAAGAGGCGCGCGACGACAAGTTCGCCGTAAAGTGCATCTTTTCTCATCCGGACTTTCCCCGCCGCCCTCGCTCAGTTTTGCAAGGTCACGTCGGGCTACCGTCGGCGCAGGAACTTCCCCTGCTCGGCGCACCTTCCTTGGTGCGTTCGTGGGCTGTACCACCGGTATGGAATTTCACCAATTCCCAAAGATATTGGAGTACAAGGGTACGGGGGTACAGGGAGTACGAGGGGGAAACTTCTTGAAAGAAGTTTCCCCCTGACCCCTTTCAAGAACTCTTGAGAAAAACAGTTAAGCCATTCCCAAAAGCAAATACATTTTCTTGAAGTTCTTTGAAGAGTCCAGAGAAACTTTCTTTCAAGAAAGTTTCTCTGGCGTTCTCCGTATCAAAAACCCCCGCAGCAGGGCTGCGGGGGTGAACAACCCTATAATGGGTTAATTACTTAATGATCTCGGAAACGACGCCGGAACCAACGGTTCTACCACCCTCACGGATAGCGAAACGGAGACCCTGCTCGCAAGCGATGGGAGTGATCAGCTCAACGGTCATAACAACGTTATCACCGGGGCGGCACATCTCGACATCATCGGGAAGGGAGATAACACCGGTAACGTCGGTAGTTCTGAAGTAGAACTGAGGACGGTAGCCAGCGAAGAAGGGCTTCTGACGACCACCCTCCTTCTCGGACAGGACGTAAACCTGACCCTTGAAGTTGGTGTGGGGGTTAACGGAACCGGGCTTAGCAAGAACCTGACCACGACGGATGCCGTCCTTAGCAACGCCACGGAGCAGAGCACCAATGTTGTCACCGGCCTGAGCCTGGGGCAGGAGCTTGTGGAACATCTCAACACCGGTAACGACGGTGGTAGCCTTCTCGTCGGTCAGACCAACGATCTCGACAGTGTCGTTAACCTTCAGAGTACCTCTCTCAACACGACCGGTAGCAACAGTACCACGGCCGGAGATGGAGAACACGTCCTCAACGGGCATCAGGAAGTCCTTATCAGCCTCACGATCGGGAGTGGGGATATAAGCGTCAACCTCATCCATCAGCTCGAGGATGCAAGCATACTCGGGAGAGGACAGATCAGAAGAAGCGGACTCAAGAGCGTCACGAGCGGAACCGCGAACGATGGGCAGATCGTCGCCGGGGAAGTCGTAGGAAGAAAGCAGATCGCGAACTTCCATCTCGACGAGGTCGAGCAGCTCATCATCGTCAACCAGGTCAGCCTTGTTGATGAAGACAACGATTGCGGGAACGCCTACCTGACGAGCAAGCAGAACGTGCTCACGGGTCTGCTGCAGAGGGCCGTCGGTACCTGCAACGACGAGGATTGCGCCGTCCATCTGAGCGGCACCGGTAATCATGTTCTTAACGTAGTCGGCGTGACCGGGGCAGTCAACGTGAGCGTAGTGACGGTTGTCAGTCTCGTACTCAACGTGACGAGTGTTAATTGTGATACCACGAGCCTTCTCCTCGGGAGCGTTGTCGATCTGATCATATCTCAGGAACTCGACGTTGCCCTGCTTCAGAGACAGAGTCTTGGTGATAGCGGCGGTCAGAGTGGTCTTACCGTGGTCTACGTGACCGATGGTACCAATGTTAACGTGGGGCTTGCTGCGTTCGAATGTAGCCTTTGCCATTGTAAATTCCTCCAGAATTTTTTATTTTTTTTAAGAGTGACAATTTTAGAGCCTTGACGGGCTGGGGGTCCCTGTAAGAGGGAGCTTTGAGACACCCTCAATGGGCGTCTTCAAAGCGGGGTCGCGGTCAGGGATTAACCCTGATTCTTGCCGCGAGCCTTGATGATCTCTTCCTGAATGGACTTGGGCACTTCTGCGAAGTGGCTGGGCTCCATGGAGTAGAGACCACGACCCTGCGTCTTGGAACGCAGGTCGGTTGCGTAACCGAACATATTGGACAGAGGAACGAAAGCCGTAACCTCCTGCACGCCACCGTTGCCTGCCTCCATAGACTGGATCTGACCGCGGCGGGAGTTGAAGTCACCGATGACATCACCCATGTACTCATCGGGCACAATGGTCACAACCTTGACCATAGGCTCAGTCAGCACAGGATCAGCCTTTCTCATAGCCTCCTTGAACGCCATAGAACCGGCGATCTTGAATGCCATTTCGGAAGAGTCAACTTCGTGATAGGAACCGTCGTTCAGGGTGACCTTAACGTCAACGACGTTGTAGCCTGCCAAAACACCGGTCTGCATTGCGCCCTGAATACCGTTGTCAACAGCAGGAATGTATTCCTTGGGAATAGCACCGCCCACAACAGCGTTGACAAACTCATAACCCTTACCGGGCTCGTTAGGCTCAATGGTGATCTTAACGTGACCGTACTGACCGGAACCACCGGACTGACGCTTGTACTTGGTATCCTGATCGACTGCCTTACGGATGGTCTCCTTATAAGCAACCTGGGGCTTACCAATGTTCGCCTCAACCTTGTATTCGCGGAGCAGACGGGAAACGATAACGTCCAGATGAAGCTCGCCCATACCTGCGATAATGGTCTGACCGGTCTCTTCATCGGTGTAAGCACGGAAGGTGGGGTCTTCTTCTGCCAGCTTGGACAGAGCAATACCCATCTTCTCCTGACCCGCACGGGTCTTAGGCTCGATAGCCACGCTGATAACGGGCTCGGGGAATTCCATAGACTCAAGAATGATAGGATTCTTTTCGTCGCAGAAGGTATCACCCGTGGTGGAGTTCTTCACACCGATTGCTGCCGCGATATCGCCGCAGTAGCAAGTATCGATATCAGATCTATCGTTAGCGTGCATCATCAAGATACGACCAAGACGCTCGCGCTTGCCCTTGGTGGAGTTGTACACGGTTTCGCCTGCATTCACAGTACCGGAGTACACTCTGAAGTAGCAAAGCTTACCCACAAAGGGGTCAGTCATAATCTTGAATGCGAGAGCAGAGAAGGGAGCATTATCATCAGCAATGCGCTCGCCCTCTTCGTCGGTGCCGGGAATCGTACCCTTGATTGCAGGGATATCGGTAGGTGCGGGCATGAAGTCGACGACTGCATCCAGCATCTTCTGAACGCCCTTGTTGCGATAAGAAGAACCGCAGCAAACAGGAACGATCTCGTTAGCAATGGTGGCTTTACGGATAGCGGCTTTCAGCTCGGGGATGGTGATCTCCTCGTCGCAGAGGAACTTCTCCATCAGCACGTCGTCGGTGGTAGCAACTGCCTCCACCATAGCGGCGCGGTATTCCTCAGCCAGCTCGCGCATATCCTCGGGAATAGGCTCCACGCGCATATCCTTACCGTCTACGTCATAGTAAACATCAGCCTCCATGTTGATAAGGTCGATGATACCGCGGAAGGTCATCTCCTTACCGATGGGCAGCTGGATCGGCACAGGATTGGTGTGCAGTCTGTCTTTCATCATGTCAAGCACGTGATAGAAGTCAGCACCGGTGATATCCATCTTGTTGACATAAGCCATACGGGGAACATGATATTTATCAGCCTGACGCCATACGGTCTCAGACTGAGGCTCTACACCACCCTTAGCGCAGAAGACGGTTACAGAGCCGTCCAGCACGCGCAGAGAACGCTCAACCTCAACCGTGAAGTCTACGTGACCGGGGGTATCAATGATGTTGATACGGTGATCCTTCCAGTAGCAGGTGGTTGCGGCAGAAGTAATGGTGATACCTCTTTCCTGCTCGTCTACCATCCAGTCCATAGTAGCGGCACCCTCGTGGGTCTCGCCAAGCTTATGGGTCTTACCGGTATAGAACAGGATACGCTCGGTAGTGGTCGTCTTACCGGCATCAATGTGAGCCATGATACCGATGTTACGGGTACGATCAAGCGAAAACTGTCTTGCCATTGTTTTCTCCTTGGTTTAAATTCCGATAATGATCATCAAGCAACCGCTTGAAAATCAATATCTGTAGTGGGCGAAAGCCTTGTTGGCTTCTGCCATACGATGGGTCTCTTCCTTCTTTTTGAAAGCGCCGCCCATGCTGTTCTTTGCATCGATAATCTCGTTTGCAAGGCGCTCAGCCATGGTACGCTCAGAACGGTTTCTGGAATAGGCGATAAGCCAACGCAGAGCCAGAGTCTGCTGGCGATCAGCACGGACATCCATAGGCACCTGGTAGGTAGAACCACCTACACGGCGAGCCTTAACTTCCAGCTGAGGCTTGATATTGTCAAGCGCAGCCTGGAACACTTCAAGGGGATTCTGACCGACCTTCTCTTCGATGATGGTGAACGCATCATACACGATGGTCTGGGCAACACCCTTCTTGCCGTCATACATCACATTGTTGACCAGCTTGGTAACAAGCTTAGAGCCATACAAAGGATCCGGCAATACATCTCTTTTAGATATAGAACCTCTTCTAGGCACTGTATCTTCCCTCCTTCATTAGAATAAAAAATGAAATCATAGGTACTCAAAAGCATTCTTCTGTCCAACTGCCCGTAAGGCTCCTTGAAACTTCTGCATATAAACATTGAAATTCACAAGAAGGCGAGCGGGTCTGATACAATCAAACTGCTTTTCGTCTACCGTCTTTCGTCGGATTTTCCGACAAAGCCACCGTGCGCCGGTGACGGGCGTCGTCGTAGCGTCGGGCGAAAGAATTACTTCTTAGCAGCCTTGGGACGCTTTGCGCCGTACTTGGAACGGCTCTGGTTGCGGTTTGCAACGCCCTGAGCATCCAGGGTGCCGCGGATGATGTGGTAACGCACACCGGGGAGGTCACGTACACGACCGCCACGGATCAGAACCACAGAGTGCTCCTGCAAGCTGTGACCGATGCCGGGGATATAAGAAGTGACTTCCAGACCGTTGGTCAGTCTAACTCTTGCGATCTTACGCAGAGCAGAGTTAGGCTTCTTGGGGGTGGTGGTGGAAACCTTTGTGCAGACGCCTCTCTTCTGGGGAGAAGACTGGTCGGTGGGCTTACCTTCCAGGCTGTTGAAGCCCTTCTGGAGTACGGGAGCCTTGGACTTGTACACACGCTCGGTACGACCCTGTCTGACAAGCTGGTTAAAAGTAGGCATTGTTCCTTTTTCCTCCTTCTTCTGAATTTGAATGTTTATATACAGCTGCTCTCCTTGCGGAAAAAGCAGGGCTGTCATGGGAAAATCCCTTGCGGGAGACCGTAAAAACGCAAGCGCACGGTCAAAAGATATTATATCACAAGGTTATCTGTTTGTCAAGAAAAATTTTCTTTCCGAAAAGATTCTACGATTTCAACAATTTACACGATTCCCCTCGCCCTGACTTGGTCAAAAGCACCATAAAAGCGCCGGGCAGGAAGGACAATTAGGCATTTTCCTTCACGAAAGCGCCGTTTCAATGGCAAATTCAGGATTTGGACATATCACGAAAGCCAAGAAACCGCGCAATCTCAGCGCCGCCCCACTTCACGCAAAATATCCAATGCGGGCGCTGGAATTCGCCCCAAATGGTCGGGACCGACATTCAGCAGATAATTGACACCGCGGCTATTGAGATGTGCCTTGATCCGAAGCACCTCATCGGCGTTTTTCCAGTTATCGTCATAATATTTGAAGCCCCACGTATCGTTCAACGTTGTCGGTGCTTCCACTAACGCTGTCCCCATTTCCTCCTCGGGGATCTCGTTGTCGCCCATGGAACAATAGTCCCCGAGTCCGTTACCAAGGCGGCTATTGATGAGGCAGTTCGGCTGAATGGACTTCACCAGATCGCGGATCTCCTTTGACTGAGCCGGGGTAATCTGATGCGGTGTGTCGCACCAAAGCAAACACAGATCGCCATATTTGGTCAAAAGCTCGGTGATCTGAGGGATGATTTTTTTACGGAAGCAAATGTCATAGTTTTTGGCGGCATCATCGGGATAGTCCCAGTTGTTTGTCCAGTGGGTATCGCAGACGTTCAAATGGGTAGGAAAATAACCGCCGCCATGAGGCTCATGCCAATCCAGCTCTTGTGAATAGTACAGACCAAACTTCAGATCATGCTTCTTGCAAGCCGCCGACAGCTCGGCGATCACGTCCCGACCAAAGGGAGTGGCATCCACCACATTATAGTTGTCATAGTCCGACTTGAACATACAGAAGCCATCGTGATGCTTGGAAGTCACTACCATGTAGGTCATGCCCGCATCCTTGGCGAGCTTCACCCATTCCTCAGCGTCAAAGTATACCGGGTTGAACGCTGCCGCCAGCTTTTCGTATTCAGCATTGGGAATGCGGAAGTAGGATTGCGCCCACTCCGCGATCATATCCATCCGTTGACCCTTATATTCACCCGCCAAAAGGGAATAAAGTCCCCAATGGATCATGAGACCGAATTTCGCTTCCTCTTTAAACCATTTCTTACTGTCCACGCTTAGCATCCTCCAACTTTTTAATACTGTCCTCCTTGAGCGTCGCCCGCAGTTCCCGTGTCCAGGGTGACCACTGAGCGTTCGCCTCTCCGTAGACCAGATTCTCGGTATATTCCAAAGGAATCCATGTTTCGAGGGGCGCTTCGTTGTGAGATACCACCGCTTCCATATTATCCAACGCTTTGAATAACTTTGCCTCGGGTGTTTCCAAGGCGTTCATCTCGGCGTACAGGGCGGTAAACTCCGCCGACATTTCGGATGGCAAAAGAGACATGAGGTGAGCTACGGCTTTCTCTTCTTCCGCCTCATGGTCCTCTGTCTTATAAAAGGAAGGGATGTCTCCGGTGATCGCCTCTCCGAAATCGTGAATGAGGCACATACGGATAACTTTGTTGATATCCAACTCAGGGTATTCGTCGGCACACAGCAGAGCCATCACCGACAGCCGCCAGGAATGCTCGGCCACGCTTTCCTGTTTACCCTGAGAGTTCCATGAATGGCGGGTGTTGCATTTCAGCTTTTCAATCATGCCCAAAAAGTCGATATAATCTCTTGGTTTCATTCGTTTCTCTCCTTTTGCAAGCGGCGTAGAGCATGGGCATACGCCCAAGGGAGGCAGAGATTTCCCCTTCCCACGCCCAGTTTAATATCAGGCTTGACTTCTCCATGAAAATCACTGCCGCCGCTAGGTAAAATGTGAAACTCCCTGACAAGACGATCGGCAGCCGCCTCATCTTCGTCGCTATACAAGCTATATCGTGTCTCCATACCCGCCAACCCCAAAGGAATCGCCTCGGCAAGAAATTTTCGAGCGCCATCCTCGTCCATTTGCAAAAAGGGATGCGCCCACACGGGTACCGCCCCGACAGACTTGATGAAAGCCACGGCGTCCAACGCGCTCATGCGTTCTGGTGGAACATAAAAGCCCTTCCCTTCCTTTAAAAGCGAGGAAAATGCTTCCTTGACGCTACCCACATAGCCCTTGTCAACCAAAGCCTTGGCAATATGAGCGCGGTTGATATGTCCATCCGGCGTTGCCTCCGCGATCTCCTCGTAGTCCACGTGATACCCCGCCGACTGTAATCGCGCGCACAGATCACGGCTACTCTTCTCTTTGCGGATATTATACTGTGCCACATAATCCTCTATTACGTCAAGCGCGGCTTCAGGGATGTACAAGCCCAAAATATGCAGTTCCACCCCTTCGTATTCAGTGGAGATTTCCACCCCCGGCACGGCTTCGATGGAAAGATCGCCGCAAGCCTTGACAAAATCTTTGATCCCCGCCACCGTATTATGGTCAGTAAGCGCAATTGCGGAAAGCCCCGCCTCCTTAGCGGCAGCCGCCAAAGCCACAGGCGTTAGAGTGCCATCCGAGCGATTCGAGTGGGCGTGAAGGTCACAGCGCATCTGCTTATCTTCCACAACACGTCCGTCGGGTTGCTTCTTCCCCTTGACCGCCGCCCAGATAAAAGCAGCAGCCACGCCGACAACCGTCAGAACCAGCAAGACGATGGATACGACATTCCACACGTAGCTGACCGTCCACAACGCGCCCGATACTTCGGTGACTGTGCTGTGATCGCGAACAAAATACTGTCCGTTTTCAACATAACCCAAGTTAGCGGAACCGCCGATCAACTGATCAAAAACGAACGAGCCAATAAACACAAGCCAGCAAGCGACACCATATATCTTGATGATTCGTGCCAATATCGGTTTCTTATTCATGGGAAACCTCCTTTTCTCCCCGTGTGGTGATGATCCGCCAGGCTTCAATCAGCCGCTCCCTCCCCCATGACGCGTTGGCAGGCGAGGTGGAAGGAAGACCGACTGCCTCCCGACCGATATCGTCGCGGATATATTGATTATAATACTTCTCTGCTGTTTTGCCGTTGACAAAAATCACCTCTATGGGCGCCGTATCCAGAATTACGCGCAAATCATTGGGAACAACACGTTTAATGGAGCTATCCGAGCTTCCCGTGATCTCACAGGATGCGATCACGTCCCACAAAGCGATCCTGTGATTCAACAGCATTTGCCGTTTCTCTTCTGTTGTTTCGGGCAGCGGGCAATCCAACACAGCCGAAAGCACGCGCCAAAAACGGTTTTGCGGATGCCCATAAAAGAACCCTGTTTCCCGAGACCTCACCGAAGGAAAGCTACCGAGGATCAGCACACGGGATCTATGATCACAAACAGGCGGGATGGAATGAACTGTCACAGGCACGCTCCTTTCGGCATATTTTCTCATGATATATTATAGCAAATGACAGCGCAGTTTTCAAGAGGAACAGAAAAAATCCCGACAGAAATTTCTGTCGGGATCAAGTATTCATCATGCTTTGTACAACGAGTTCACGCTCCGCAGAATCATCAACACCCGGGGAGCATGCGCTCAGCCGGCATTCTCGCGAATTTTCCAAATTGTCACCTTGTCATTTCAGCACACATAGCCCTTGTTCGATAAACGTGTCGATCATTCCGACAAAATTATGATTCGCCTGAGGAACAATTTCAATGTCTACCCGGGAAAGACAGTTCTCCTTCTGACTCACGTGACGCAAAAAGGGCACATAGTTATATGAGGGGTCTTTTTCCCCATAGACAAACCGTATTTCGGCATTCACCCGGGAAAGCGCGTCTATGGTTTGATGGAAATTCAGCATTAAAGGCATATTGATCAGCACCATCCGTCGAAAGTCAAAATGAGCCGTAGCACACAATAAACCTTGCGTAGCTCCGTTGGAGTTGCCTACGTAATACAACTCGACGTCTTCGCCTTTTTGTGAAATTACGTTTTGTATCAAGCCAACGTCCGTGTTTTCAAAGGACGTGCCATCATTGTTTGGGAGACAAATGACCGTACATCCATGGGTTTCGTGAAGCCTGTTTGCCATTCTCAGATACTTATCCTGATAACCGAAACAAGATCCGCCCGCGCCCGATTTAATCACGACAATGTGGCGATCTCCCTCGATCACGCCGTATTCAGTTTTTCGCCCATCCTGCAGGAGGATAGCGTGGATTGTGTCAAATTTCATGTTGTACATCTCACTCATCATTACACCCACACCCCAAGCAACCAATCGTTATAGTTTGATAAAAACGGCAAGCATCAGGAAGCCAAGAGACAAAGCGAACAAAAGCAACTGGAATAAAATGGTTTTCTTGAACCATTCCGCAAAGCTTATGTTGGCAAGCCCCAAGCCAACGAGCAGCGTACCGCAAGTCGGATACAAAACGTTCGTATATCCGTCAGCAAACAAATAAGTCAAAATGATCACCGTTTTGCTGATACCTTCGATGGGAGCAAGGGTCAGCATCGGAATGATCAGAACAGCCTTGGCGGATGCGCTTGGAATAAAGAATTCAACGATCAGCACAAATACGTAGAGAACAATAACCGCAACGTAGGGAGAAATATTCGTGACGGAATTGTAGAAATAATAGAAAATCGTATGTAATATATTGCCCTGTTGCGCTATGTAGGTAATGCCAAAGGCGATCATAATGATAACAATGGAGGGCAGAACGTCCTTTACACCATTGACAAAGCATTTACCCAGGCGTTTATAGGAGCCAAGCAGGATTCTGCCGATAATCACCGTGCCCACAATAAACGCAACCGCCATAAACACCATAGCCAGCGATCTGAGCGCATCGATTGAGGTAGCCACGATCACCGAAATCAGCGCGAGCGAGAACAGCACAATAATCATTCTTGCCTTGCGGATGTCTTCGGCGCGCTCCTCTTCGGTTACCATGGCAAAGCCCTTAAAATCAAATTTTTCGGTTGCCTGTTTTTCATCGTGCTTTGCCAGATACATCAAAAACAGCGAAGTCACCACGTACATGACGCCAAAGACGATACATCTATACCACATACCATCAGTAACGCTAACCCCCGCCGCAATCGAGGCAGTTCCTATCGTCAAGGGATTCGTAATAGCCGTCGTAAATCCTACACCCGACGAAATCAAAACAAGGGAAATTGCCGTAAAGCGCGACCAATTCAGCGCCGTGCAAAGCATGGCAAAAACAGGATAAAGAATGAGCAGCTGTTCCTGAAGTCCGAACACAGCCGATAAAACCATAATCACAGCGGTAATGATCCAAATGGCAACAAAGCGCTTTGAATGAAGCTTGACCATGATCACCCTTACGAGCGAAACAAGTCCCCCGCTTTCCTCAAGCACCTTAAACGTACCGCCAAGCACCAGCAAAAGCGCGATGATCATCAACATATTGGTGCTATTGCTCCCGAAAAGCAAGGCTTCAACCGGGGAAGAAAACCACCGAAGCACCGACAAGCGTGAGGTGTTTTCATCATCGTTCAGTTCTCGGTAAGAATCGATCACAATTTGCTTGTTCAGAGATTCGTCATCTGTATATTGATAAAACGGTTGATCCGCTTTAGATTCATCCGTGGTATAAATCGTGTATCGCCCCGCGGGTATGACAAAAGTAAGAACGCCCACCGTGATGAGTACCGCCAACAGGATCGCTACAACGGTGATAAAGCTCTTAAGTCCAAATTTTACTTTTACGTTTAATTCTGTTGATTTATTCATTGTTTCCTTCTTCCCTGCTGTAGACGTCCGCACAAGCAGACTTCCACCGTTTGTCGTAAAGATTATGTATCTCCTCCGCCGCAAGAGTCCATTGAATCAGGCAGCGCTCCTTATCATCGGGGACGATCATAAAATAATCGTCTTTATAGTAAAATTCCAAAAAACCTTCCGTAGAAAACGTCAATGAGTATAATGATTTGGCACTAAAGTCGAAATCAATGTTTTCTCCGTCAAGAACGCCGGAAAAGGACAGTCCTCGATTGGTAAGGCGCGCCGTTCCAACCGACAATGTTCTTCTGTTCTTGGGGGATTTTCTCAATTTATCATATTTGATCGTACACAAACTACCCTGTAAAGCCATCTCAAAATCCTCCGCCGCAACTTGGCTTGCTACGCAACTACGTTGCCATTTATACCAGGCATCAATGTCAACAGGACAGCCTTTACCGCTAACGCCGACAAGGTCGTAATATTCGTTTATTCTCACCCGAAAGCCACATCCCCCACACACCACAGCATCGTCTTCGACCCGTAGCATATGCTCCTTCTTGCAATCCGGGCACTTATAGAGTATTTTGTCAATGCCGAAAGCGTTCGGCTTTTTTCCTATATACTTATGCCGCGCCTCCCTGTTAAAAGCAAAGTCGTTATAGCTGATTCTTTGTAAAATTAAACGATAAATTTGCTCCTCTGTCAATGTTTCCAGCATTTCAGGTGTAAAAAGCAAGCTGTAGGATATGCCTATATACCCTTTTTTTCGATCCGTCGAATACCGATTGGTCGCCAAATATGCTCCTTTTGATGTACACACAACAATATAGGCTCTACTGCTCTTGATAAACTGTGCCGTTGCAGGATTGATTGGATGTGTACTTCCGCTGGTCGACTGAATACCTTCAGGAAACAATCCAAGTGCCCCATTCCGATTAAGAACTCTCTTCATGTTTTTTACACACGAGAAATCAGGTTGATATAAATATTTAGATATGACACCAAGCTTGATCATCAAATGATAGACACCCTTTTTCAGTATGTTTTGAAAACCGCATATGACGTTGATGTCCTTGCGTTTTAAACCATAGATCGTATAAATGAACTCAAGCCTTGATGCGTGGGAGGAGAGCAACACGATCGGCTGATTTCTAATGACCTTAGGATCATAGTCGTAACTGAATTCCACTCCATATCTTTTATTGATCATTCCCAACACCCACATACCTATCGTCATAAGAATTGGATTGGGTTTTTCAACTTTTCTGTTTCTCAATCGCGTTTTTAAGTCTTTTTTCATATGTAGTCGTTTCCTTGTATTATAAGTTTGTCTAAAGGCCGAAACAAATACAGGTCATCACACAATTGCTCGTTTGCTATGGGTTCGTATAATCATTATACAGCAAAACGGTTCAAAAAACAATAGCTTTTTTATGTTCTTTTTTACAAACTCTAAAACTCGGGTCTGTCATGATAAACAAGAACCACCTAAAACTACAACGCCCTGTATTAACACATCTGCCCTTCGCTACGCTACGGGACAGTCGGGCAAGGGTGCCTTTCGATCTTTTGATCGTATCGCAGGAGAACGGAACGCTTGTTGCCCCCCCATCGGGCTGTTGACTCTGAATCTACGAAGTCATTGGTCAAACTCAAAAGAAAAAAGCAAAAAGAAGAGTATGGTCATATGAACTGCCCCAAATTGTACGGACAGCACAAAAAAGAGTTCTAAGGTAGAAAATATAAAAAATTAAGCAACGAACTGACATCGCTTTTCAAGTGGTGTCAGTTTTGTTTTGAGCTGGATACGTTCATTGGTGTAGAAGTGGATGTATCCACCTATATTTTACGCTTGTTCTCACTTCCTTTCTGTGAGCAAGAGAAAATCCCGCATAAGTTCGTTTTCCATCTCTAATTGCTTGATCTTTGCATCCTTACGAGCAAGCTTGTAGCGCAGATCGGCAAGCTTATCTTCTTCAGTTACAACTCTATCCTTTGCAGGTCTGCCTTTCTTCCTAATGGCTATTCCTGCGGCCATCTTGTCTTGACAGCGGTTATATCTTGTGATGAAGTTGGTATATTGTTTCTTACTAAACCCAAACTTCTCGCAAATTTCTCGTCCTTTTTTTCCTTGTGAGCGTAATTCCAATATTTCTTTTTCGTAATCTTGTATGTGTCGATATCCTCTGGGCATAAAAAATTCCTCCCATGGTAGATGTTCATATTCTACCATAGGAGGCTCCTTTTTCAATTGTCCGTTTTTAACGGACTTGTTCATTCAATAGACCATACTCTTCTTTTTGGGTTACCCCAACAATTTTGAACCTTTAGATTAATTCTTTAATCTTGTTTATCAAGCTTTTGTATGCATAGATCTCCACTTCAAAATCATCTCCTATTATTACAACACGCGGAGGGACGATAATTCGCTTTCGCGGATGACCTTCAAACTCAATGCTGAAATAACGAAAATCTTTAATATCAGAATAGTTAATACTACCGTTCGTTCTAACACTGTGCATTTTCTTACGTTTTTCACTTGCGAGGCAATTAACCTGCGAATTGAAAAAATATAACTTATCAGCCCCTATTATGTAGGATGTTTTTCGAGAGCCCAATAATAAAGCAACAGGCAATGCCATCCAAGCAATAATAAGAAGTCCAATAATTACGCCTCGCCCTTCTCTTGGCGGAACGCTTGTGGAAGTAAATATAGCTAAAGCCAAAAATGGCACTGAAAAAATGGCCGAAAGACTAAAAGCAGGAGAACGATACTTTTTTCCACAAATATCCTTCGCTTTTAAGTTTTTATTAATTACCAGCACGTTGCCCACCGCCTTTCTTTATTTTATTATATCACAAAAACGCCAAACAGTCAACGACATTCAACCTATAGTTAAATCGCAGGTTCAAAACCCTAAGGTTCAAGAAAAGCTGCAATGGTGAAGGAGGGGTGTTTTTACCCCTAAAAACACGAAAAGCCCTTGAAAATCAAGGGCTTTTGTGTTAGGGTGCAAAATTGTTTCCCCATTATGAGTTTACACAACAATTTCGAACCTTAATCAGTTACCCTCATCTTCAAGCAGTCTTAGTAATGCATTAGAAATCGTTTCTGCTTTTGCCTCGACTTCACGGCACATTTTTGTTCTCCAAAATGCAAATTGAAGCAATCCCTCTTTATCTTCTGAATCCGATTTCAAATATTGTGGATAACCATATTTGCTTCGGGCGAGCTGAAACAAATAAACATACGGCATGGCAATCATATCCGTTCTTGTGAGTGGTGAAAAACTCATATATTCCCGCACATATTCACAGAATGCCGTGGCATCTATTGTTGCCTTTGTTCTACAATCATGATAAGATTGTACAAACGAGCGCATAATTTCCCACGTGACAGGCAAGCAGGACGCTGAAGAAAAATCAATAATAGCCTTGATTTCATTCTCTTCAAAAATAATCTGACAGCCTTGATAATCACCATGAGTTGAACAATACGTGACCCCATTATAATACTTTTTGTATTCCTCACAGCGAACTGATAACTGTTTTTTATACTGTAAATCATCAATAATACGATTCGTGTTTGTGTCATTTGCTTGGTTGGCTGCAATTTCTATCAAGGCATCATATTGTTCTATCATATTATTAGCAGAAAAAGAAGCCAACCACTTATCCGACATATCAACGGGCAACGAATAATTTTTAAGCGCTTGATGGAGTTTTCCAAGCATTTGCCCAACTTCGGGGAGTAAATGAGACGGTAAATTATCATATCCATACGATTGTCCCTCGATATATTTCTCCAAGCAAATAATATGACCTTGATAGTTCGTTACGTATTCATCGTTAAGGGTTTTATAAAACTGCGTTGTAGGTATTCCTTTAAGTGAAAGATAATCTAAAAGCTTTGCTTCTTGAATTACCGTATTCTCCGAAAACGAGCTTTGAAATTCTTTCATAAAGTAATATTGGTTTCCATCATACACGCGAAAACAGTTAGCGCTTCCAAGATCCAATTTTTGCATAGAAACAAAATTCATACCATACCGTTGATATAATATACGAGCGGCAATATCGTCATTCAACACGGTTCTTTCCAAAGCCATATTTTTGAACCTCCTATTGCAGATGATTCATTATATCACAAAAGCACCAAAAAGTCAACGACATTCAACCTATAGTTAAGTCGCAGGTTTGAGTCCATAAGGTTAAAGAAAAGGTGCAATGGTGAAGGAGGGGCGTTTTTACCCCTAAAAACACGAAAAGCCCTTGAAAATCAAGGGCTTTTGTGTTAGGGTGCAAAATTGTTGCCCCATTATGGCTCCCCCCTGTTGGACTTGAACCAACGACTCCCTGTAATAACCCAACTGACTCCGCGCTGCTCCGTCAGTTGCGCAAGTTTGCCCTCTTCGCAAGCTCCGAGGGACAAACCTTGCGGTCAGCCGCCCTTCGGGCTGCTGACTGCTAAGTATAGGGAATCATCGGTCAAATTCAAAAGAGAGAATCAAAACGAAAAAGGCCACGCGGCGCGTGACCTTTTCTGTTTTGGCTCCCCCTGTTGGACTTGAACCAACGACCCCCTGATTAACAGTCAGGTGCTCTAACCAGCTGAGCTAAGGAGGAATATGGGAGAATGCAAGCTCGCGTTTTGCTCACTTGTCATTCATATATGAAACAGGAAAACAAAATGTTTAATTTTGTCTTCCTGTAGTGGTGTCGGCTTTGACCTATCTTCCCGGGCCGTCGCCAGCCAAGTATTTTCGGCACTG
>JAZSFA010000062.1:0-29404 GCA_045531965.1 Eubacteriales bacterium | reverse complement strand
AAAAGAAGGTGTTGCAGTGTTATGCAGACCATAACACCAAGCCCGCAGAGGATGTCCTGCACTACGTTAACAAGGTGTGGTTGCCTTACGCCAATCGCACCTTGAAACAAATTGCCGCATAAGAAGGAGGTTAAGATTATGGCTAATTACTATCGTATCACCGCTTACCATCCTACCGAGGATTATTGCTTCATCGTAGACTCTCACGGTCGCTTTGAAATGCTTTGGCAGTTCAGTTCCTACCTTGTCAACAAGGGTGTCAAGGTCTTGGAGGTCGCCAACGGAGACACGTTCCTGGATGGCAATATGAAGCGAGCTAAGGAGCATCCCGAGTATCTGTATATACAGTCGGCGCAGAGGGGACAGCCTACGCGGACTACCGTGACCGTGGACGGAAAAACATATCGGGCCATAGAGATTTGTGGCAGAAGATATGTTCCTGACAGAAATGAGGTGGTCAGATGACTCCCGGATTGAAATTTGAAAACAATGGCATGAAGCTGGTCTGTCTGGACTTTTACGCCCTCGGAAACAGAAACGTTGGTCTCTTCCAGCGTGTCAGCGATGGAATGTACATCACCGCACGTAATACCTCCAAGGAGGCTGATGGCTCATATTCATGGGCTTGGGGGCATTACTTCAAGGAGCGAGAAGAGGCCGAAAAAGACTACCGAAGCAGGCTGAATGAGATGTGCCAATACACGGACTAGCTGAATACTGTTTTGGGGAGTTGTCAAAGGCTCCCCTTTTTTCATTTTGTAACTGCTGTTAGCCAATTGCTTTTCTTGTCTCGGGGATTTTCCGATGCACTAGTCTCCCAAAATACTATTGGGGAGAGCAAATTGCCCTCCCCTTTCTCGTTACGAAGCAGTTATCCTATTAGATTTTCTTTAACAATCCTTTTGCCGATCCAAACGATTCCGCTTATAACACAAGCCGGAACACCAAAATATAGTGCGGCCATTCCAATCGGCGTAAAATTGTCCATAATCTTTTTGATCTCCATGATTTCCGGCAAGCTTTGCCATATCGCCGAACCGATCGCAGAGATAAAGCCCCAAATCACTTGCCAAATAATTACTAGTACATCAAAAATAAATTCCATATAGTTCCTTTCTTATATCAAGTCTCTTACTCATTATCATACACAGATTTGTGTTGTCCGGCTATGATACCCAAGTAAAATTCTGTCTTCTAATCTCCTTTGGCGTTCAAAACTCCCCGTTGCGTTTTGGGATGAGACTAAATTTTATAGCCTATACGTTTTAATGCACTTGCTATTATTTCCGCCTCTCTCCGCATCCCCATCTTTCGAAGTTCTATTACAAACAACGGCCATGCTGGATGATTAGCCATGTATGGGTGCGGATCTGGACCTCTATACATTCCTCCGCCTGGTCCTGTAAATAAACCTCCGCCTGGACCTGTATATAAACCTCCGCCCGGTCCTGTATAGGCTCCGCCGCCAGGGCCTGTATATAGTCCTCCTCCTGGACCAGTATAAGCTCCACCACCAGGTCCCGTATACATTCCCCCGCCAGGACCTGTGTATGCTCCGCCACCTGGGCCGGTATACATTCCTCCTCCAGGACCTGTGTATGCTCCACCACCTGGGCCGGTGTACATATTTCTTACCCACATTTTTGACATTACTATCACTTCCTTTTCATTTACTTATAGTTCAACCACCACAAGTGACTTTTGAACCATTTATCCTTTAGGCGGGAATGGGTCATTCCCATACGAATCACGCTCACGAATCCGGCCTTGTTTGTTGTGGACAAATAATTCTCCCCCTTGGTTCTTGGCAATTTCTCTACCCGCACGTATTGCCTCTTTTTGAGTGCCTGTAACAACAGTAGCTCTGCTGTTACCTGCCCCCTTCACTTGCCAGCCACCTACGCGATGAGGTGTAACATGTTGATTCCTCGCCATATCACACCTCACTGCCTATGACATTGGGGGCAACAAAGTGCACACCCGTCACTGTTAGGATATACAATTCTTGCCTTTTTTACTGCTTCCGAGCAGGAAGCAAAAATACCAAGATACACCCTGTTTTCTATCGAGGGCAAATTCCTACAGTATTCATCATGAACCTCGTGGTTGTAATTAGGATTTCCAGCGGTCCGTTTGTTAACATAGTACTTGAACATATATATGTCCTCCTTAAATATTGAATATGTTTTATACAAAGAACAATAAAAGCTCGTTCATAACCCTTTCTGTTAACAAATTTTTATTCACTTTTTTTAAAAAGTGTCTTGCACTTTGTCGTCAAGTGTGATATAATATCTATTACCACACAGATAAGAGTACACACTTGCGTGCTTTTGTCAACACGAGGGACGCCCGACAAAACGGCGTCCTTCTTCTTTTATCGTCCGATATACCTTTTTACGGCGTTTTCTTTTTTCGGTAATTGTTTACTCGAAGTTGGGCACACTCAGTAGACACCTTGCAGTAATGTCTAATTTGCTTTGCAGACAGATTATTGGTTTCTTCATAAGGCATCATAATTTCACCGCAGAGCGCCTTGGCTTGCCACTCCATACTTTCAAATGGTTTCAATTCATTGTTTTGAAACTCGCGATCCAGAATCGGTGTGAAACCAAGAATGCACAAAATAGCATGGCATATTTCATGCAAAATGTGAGCTCTGTATCCTCCAACTCCAGCGACAGCACCTTCATATATGTAATTTTTTACTTCGATCACATAATTCCCGTTAAAGTCTGGAATACACCGTGCCGGAACTCGTGGATCAAACTCATCATCATCAACAACAGTAGTTATGATTTGAGGAAAAAGTGTAGAAACATTTTCAAATGCTTGAATAACATCGAAACAGTATTTATTCTTACACTTAAAGGCTTGTCGTATGGCTTTGGCAATAATGCGTAGCTCTTCTCTCGAAGTTGGCTTGGTTTTATAATCCACCTGACTTATTCCTTTCGATAATGTTAAGTATTTGTGTTGCAGTTTCATCGTCCATATTGTCAAAAGAACGTTGAAACTGTAGAGCAACTGTCCTTCGTGCAGAAGAAGAGTCACTTAGATTAATCTTAATAATTGTTTTAGAGTCCTCAATTGCTTGATACAATTGATCTTTTTCATTATCTTTGAGTTGATAATGTTTGATAATTATTTCCGCCCATGCATCTGGAACAGGACGTTTGCCGCATTCAACCGATGAAATATATGCGCTTGTTACTCCTAAAAACTGGCTTGCATCACTTAATACCTCTCGATGTTTTAGTCTTAGTATTCTAAATAGTTCTCCGAATGGCGTGTATCCCATGGTATTTTCCTCCTAAATTGTTTGCGTTCCTCCTACGCACATTAATTATATCATATTCAGTTCAGTTTGTCAAGCGGATTTGTTTATTTTTTTAATCATTTTTTGTTGATCGCTTCGCGGACTTTTATCTCTTTTACAGTTGGGGTAAAGTTGGGGTTTTGTTGGGGTAAAGTTTGGGTAAGGGTTGTTAGGCGTGTGCTTGTCTTGATACAAGTCGGGCTCGCCAGCTAGCCCCCAAAACTCGCTACGCTCGTTTCGGGGAGCCCCGCATGCTCGCCCGAGACAAGCACACGCCTACCACAACTTGACCATCGCAACTCGGAAAAATCAAGCGCCGACGGATGCGAGGTCGCCGCTGAGCCGCTTGGCGATCCTTCGCATGATTCCCGTCGGCGCGGACATTGATTTTGTGGACCCGGTTGAGCCCTACGTTCTGCCGTCAGTTAGCCTTCTTCATCTGCTTGATGACCTCGGGGCTGACCTCCCCGATATACACCCCATCCTCGAAGCAGGAGAAATTATCAAAAAGCAAGAGCTTCTGATCCTCCATCCCGATGGGACACACCACGTCATCATCCAGAATATCCGATTTGAAATACTGGGGGAGTCCACGGGAGTAAACGATCTTCTCCCCGGACTTTTCGATGTACTTCATGATGTACGCCATGGCGGATCCCATCTCCGTCCGATCACGGATGGGGTCCATATCGCAACGCCCGAAGCGCTCATTGAAATACGTGTTCTGAATTGTTACCTGACGGCGGTGGGTGTTGAAGTTATAGTCTTCCTTCTCATAGAGAATGCCCGGCATGGTTCCCTCGGGGATGTAGAAGATGCCGTGAAAATGAAGTCTCCCCGTCTTAGGAGAGCGTTCCCACACTCCTGCGTACTTCCAGCCCTTGCGTGAACAAAAGCGGTTGAAGCAGACCGCGAGCCGCTTTCGGAAGGTTTCCTCGGTGTGCAGGCTCCCGTCGTAGGTGAAGGTGCAGAAGTAATTGAACTCATGTAGGTTGACCTTTCGGCTGAACCGCATACGGCGTACAATCAGGTTCCGTTGCTTGCGTTCCAGGTGTTTATCCACGTATTCGATAGCCTCCTGCTCGGTCTTGAAGTAGGGCCGCATCCCTTGGATCAGTTTGCCCCGCCTTGCCCTTCTGGGCTCGTACAGGAGCCTTTGATACAGTTCGTTGAACAACTCCCGCCGTGTGGCTTTTCGCTTCACATCGGGCTTTTTGGGCTCTTCTTGCGGTTGCTCTTGAAGCAATACATCATCAATTCCCTGCTCGGTATTTACCTCTTCTTGAGTTTCATCAACCACGGAAACTAATTCCTCCGGAAGTCGTACCCCCGGATGTCTTGGAGCTGATCTTTTCGGAATCGCAATGTAGTGGCTGCCGTCGTAATAGACTTTGGTATCTTGGTATGCCATGATTATACCTCCAATTTATGATTACGCCGACTGTCCGCTCTGGACGCTCTACGCGAGCCTGTCAGCGTTTATATAGTCCGTTGATAAAATAGCTGTTCTGCATTTTCATTTCCTCCACTGTTGCTTTTTCGGTTTGGTAAGTTAGGTAATCGTGAAGCCCCATCTTGGACTTCTTGGCCATGTCGTTAAAGTAATCGCTGAAGCAATCCGTCGAAAATCGGTTTGCATATATCTTTTGATTCATCAGGTAATATTTCTTTTTCTCTACATTCCCGTCCTGTGTGCCTCGCTCCTTTTCTATCTTGGTAATGCTATATCCATAACGGTTATAGGTGGTAACATAATACCGATAGATTACCGCTGTAACCGATTTGAGAATATGCACCAATAATGTGTTATCCCCCCGTCTATGCCGAAAATCATAATACAGCGCCATGAACCGCCCGAACAGCCACTCCTGCACCATTTCCTCAATCGTAAAGAACGGCAGAGCAAGCCGCTGTTCACCGGAGGACACGATATGGACGATGTCGCAAAGGTCGCGCGCATCGGCTCCCCAACTTTCGGGTCTCTGCTCGTCGGTAAACACCTTGATAAACGGAAAATGATCCACCGTGGCGGAGTGTCGGCACATCTTTAGCCAGGCGTTGAATAGATCATTCTTCTGATTTGTTTCGTCTTGCCCCTTCTTGACCTCCTTCAGCTCCAGGTTATTGCCGCGCTCCTTGCCGACCTCGGTGATCGCCACCACGCCGAACTCAAAGCTACCTGCCTTCTCGTTATTCTCCACCACCTTCTTCCCGAGGCGGAGAACGTCAAAGTCGAGGATATGAGCATAGCGGCTGTTCTTGCCGTAGTCAAAGCGAAAAAAATCGAAGCTCCACATGGGGAAATTGCCCGCATCCAGAAAGCGGTTGTCGGTGCGGATTGAGTAATTTGAGATAATCAAGCTGGACTGCATGACGTAGATGAAATAGGCTTGGGCATAGGTCTCCAATACATCGAATAATTTGGCTCGGGATAGCCCGTCCTCGTAGATCAGCCCATACCGTTCCGTATCATAGCCGTACAGTTGGAGATGACTATCCCCATGCTTCTCATACCTTTGTTCCTTCAATCGTACCCACACCTTGACGGTAGCGAGGTTATACACCGTCCCAAATTCCATACACCTCCGCAGCTCCATCTCAAAGCTGATCCATGGAAAATACGGAAATTTCATATCGTTCTTTTGCAGGATCTCTAACGCCATTTGACGAAACATCACCTCTTGGGAAAGAGCCATGTCCGTAATTATGGTTGTTTTCTTTTTCCCCATTGAGCCACAGGTCATAGATACAATGGGTAGCTCATTGATGAACCCGCAATTTCTCGCTTCCATGTGCCGGAGCTTGGCCAGGGCTACTGTTTTGCGGAAATTCAAGAAGATAGCGAATGGGATGATGAACAGGATCCACGCGGGAACATGGTGGTAGATCACTAGCAGATCCACCAGAAGCTTGCCGAACTGGATGTATAGGGTGTCAAGGCGGTAGGATACGGCGAAGAAGAAATAGTATGCCAAGAACTCTATCACGATGGTGACGATGTTCAAGCTACACACCCAGATCAGGGATAGGATAACCATCAGAAAGATGTGTTCCTTGACAAAGGCAATATACCCTAAAACAAACCGTTTCACGGGCTGATAATACGCCTGTGCATACCGCTTAAACAATATCAACGGCACCGTGTCTTGATTGTGCTTGGTATTTCCGCTACGGTAGAGCTGCTTGACAGCCACCGCCAATATGAGTACACACGGGAGCAGTACCAATCCCGCCTTTGAGATCACTTCAAGCTTTTCGGCAAACGCATAACCATATGCACGGAGGTTTTCAATATCGAATAGACGTGATAGGTATTCTCCCACGTTTGCCCCAAACGCCGCCCACTCCTCAGGGATGAGCCGCCACGGCATGACCTCCGAGAAGTTATTGACGGTAGGCATGGTGTAGTTGGGGATCCCAAGGAGCAGGCAAAAAAAGAATTTGATGGACAGCCCAAAGTCCCGGAACGCCTCGCCTATGCGGAGGTAGGACGTTTGAAACGTAGTCACTGCTTGCCATACCGTCCACGCAAATACCGCCAATGTAATGAGCCAATTAAAAGCCGCAAGTTGTTTCTGTCGTTTCCGTTGTTGTTTCTGTTTCCTTTTCTCCATTTGTCACGCTCCCTTCGTAGATTTCAATAGTCGTTTCTGTCACAGGTTCCTCCGTAAACACAGAGGGCAGCCGACGTCCCGTGAACACGAGATAGCCGACTGCCCAAAGGATCACGGCAAGGAGAATGACAGCAAATATTCTCTTAGCCGTTTTCATGCGCTAATCCTCCTTATCCTTATCGCGATTATTTTTTCGTTTTCGGATGAGTCGCGCGACTGCCCGAACACCCTTGGCAATGTAGTCGTATACCCACAAGATCGCTTGTAGGATATACGGCCACAAAGGAGCCAGCAAGACAATGAGCAGGACGAGCAATACCAGGGCGAAGACGATCTGATACCATTCAAGCTCCCCGGGAAGGTCTACGGGTGGAGTGATACCGGCAATGGCATCAATGGGATCCGCCACCACGGGGATGACGGTGTATACACCCTCCTTGTTGAAGGTAAGTTGGATGATATCGAAGTCGAAGAAGACACTTTCACTGGCGATGTACGCCTGATTCTCGTACTTCTTATCCGCGCCAAGGAAGCCTGCGTCGGGCTCGATGATGACCGCCGCTTGGGAGAAATAATCGCTGGTGGCGAAGCGGAACAGCACCACTACCTCGTCGTTCTCGGTTGCCTCGGTGTAGGTCTCACGGATGGAGTCCACGTCCTGCATATTGACGAGCAGGCGCTCGGAAATGGTTTCATTGTTGCCATCCAGATCGTCGGCTTGGAGTATCTGGATGGGCGCAACCACACGGCTCGCCTCATCGGGACCACCTGTGAAAGCGGAGCCCAAACCAAAATTCTGCCAGGTCTCCCAAAAGCTGGCGTCGTTTTCTGACCAAGAGGACAGCACTTGGGTATCAAGGTCGGCGTCAAAATCGTAACAGGAATAGCCCATCTGGATCTTGCCGCTTTCGTTGTCCATCTTTCGGCTCTCGTCAATGTCAGCCTCAAAGAGATCCGCGCTGATGGTACCGTTCTTGATGGGCAACCGTCCATCCACAAAGGTCTTGCTGTAATTGCGGATGTACTCATACAGTTCGTTGCTCTCGACACCGCCGGAGCTGACCTTCTTGGCGTATGGGTCGTACTCCTCAATGTCGCTTACATAGAACATATAGTAAAGCACATTGGTAGGGCTATGGAAATACCCCGTACCAAGGTTCCAGCCCCATTGAGCCACATACATATCTCCCGCCTTACCGGCACCAATGCCAAGGCTGTAGCCGATGTCCTCCACGTACTCATACTGTCCGTACTGGTTCGGTGAGGAACCTAACGGTACGCCAATATAAGGCTTGGCTGCTGCGTAAAAGGAAGCATTACTCGTCACCAGGATGTCCTTGGTCTTGTATTCGTACCACTCTGCCTTGATGCGTTGGAGTTTGCCATATTCCTCAATGTAACTCTTGGGAACGGTAAAGTACACGGTATCCAGCTGATTCTGATGACCCGCACCGAGGGTCGAAGTCTCGGAACGAAAAAAGGTGTGTTTTACGGATAGAGAGATAGTCTCCAACTTCTCGATCTCGCAATGCAGGGTGCTGACGTCACTCCCGTTTTGTCCGTAGCCCGCCGCATAACCGGTGAAGCGGTAGGTAGTGCCCACGTGGTACTCGGTGACAGTACCCGAGCCGTGAACAGCCAATTCGATGCCCGAAATATCGTAGCGTCTCTCGTTGCTGTTCACCCGCTGATCGAAGGTAGTGCCATCGATCTTGCGGTCGATAACCTTGTACTTGTAAAAGAGATTCTTATAGTCCCCGGACTCCACCTTACTGCAAAATTCCAGACTGAACTTCTCGTAAGCCGAGGGATTTCCGTCCTTGTTATACGAAGTCGCCATCTGGATCTTATTGCGCTTGCTGTCGGTGGAGAGGTTGAGGCCTTTGGGATTGTAAACGTAGATATACAGCCC
Source organism: Eubacteriales bacterium (assembly GCA_045531965.1). Taxonomy (GTDB): domain Bacteria; phylum Bacillota; class Clostridia; order Oscillospirales; family CAG-272; genus CAMEON01. The sequence goes on along the minus strand of JAZSFA010000062.1, from coordinate 20,559 downwards.
GTAATTGTCCCGCTGGTTCGCCTTATAAGAATAGCAATACTCTATGAGGCTGATGACCTGCACCTCTCCGTTTTCGTCGAAGAGATAGTTTCGGATATCGAAAGGCTTCCCGTTCACGGTAGAGGTAAGCAGGTCATCCAGTACCTTGGTATTGTCGAAGCTGCTGCCGTTACCCGCCGCGTGGGCGATGGTGCTGAAAACCCCAAAGAGAGTCACCAGCACCAGCACCATGGCGGCCACGCGGAGCAGCGGTGTTTTTACTGCTCCCGCATGGATCAAAACTCGATCACCTCCTTATCGAGAATCACGCCGCGAATGGTTTCTGTCACGGTGAAGTTGATACGAACTTCCGCCTCGCCATTGTAGGACGTGACGATCAGGGTAAACATATTCTCGTAAGCGTGGTCGTTGCAGTCAGCCACCGTGTACCCGGGATAGACCGCCGAGAGGATAGCGGTCAGATCCCCCTTGGGGGTCAGGGTAAAGGACGTGTCCTCCTGCTTGATCTCAAAGCCTGCCGTCAGATCACTCTCGGCCTGGAAGGAGTACAGGTCGCCGTTGAGACGGAAGTCGAAATCCTTATCCTTGATGGGATTGGGCACGACCTTGACGCTGTAGCCCTTGGCCTCGTCCTTGGGGGAGGCAAAGACGTACTTGACCTCCACGTGCATGGGATCATCGTGACTGGTCTGGAAGTTACTGCCCGTACTCAACACGTCCTCGCCATCCACGTTTACGTAGAAGCCGGTAAACTCGGTGGTAAAGCCGCCGGTGAAGTAGATGATAAAGCCCAGAATACCGATGAGAGCAAGGATGATCAGGGCATAGATGATGATTTTACTCCAATTCATATTCAAACGCTCACCTCCTTAAAAGCTCATTCTGTCATGGTCAAGGGAGATGCTTGCCACGGCAGTTTTGTCGAATCGGATCTTGATGGTCTTGGACAGCCCCGAGGTTTTTTCGGTCAGCGTGACCGTGAAGTAGCAGTCATTGACGTAAGAACGGAACTGGTTCTTATAGGCCTTGGTACGACCTGCGTCCAAACGCTGCACACTCTCGTAGTAGTCCTCGATAGCACCCAAGGTATTGACGGTCAGCACCCCATTGTTATAGCTGACAGAGATAAACTTGTCCGTCAGGGTCTTGAGCTCTACCGTCACATCGGATGCGTCGAACCACTTTTCGGTAGCCGATGCGGTGTAGTATTCGCGGTAGCCCAGGATCACCGAGCCGACCGCGCTCACATCCACCTCGATGTTGTTGAACTGTTCGCCCACCGTACCGAGAGGATTGGTCAGGGCGACGTTGAAGGTGTAGCTGCCCTCGGGAGCCACGTGGTAGCCGTTGGCAGCAGGGGTGAGTGTGGTGGTAAAGACCATATCCGTAGGCTTGCCCACGTAGTCCACCACGCACTGCGCCCAGAAGCCGCTGTCACGGGTGGTCACGGTAATGATAATGTTCCCCTCGAAGGGCTTGAAGCAGGCTACCGTTGCGGTGGTACTGCCGCTGGACTTGGGGGTAACGGTCAGATAGTCCGTGACGTTACGGGTATTGGCGGTATCCGCCCAAGCCACAGACCAATCCACTTCTTTATTCGCCGCCGTTACGGGAATGATGGTGGCGGTGAGGGTCTGGGTCAGGGTGGTTGCCTTTTCCGTCACAGAGACCGTAACGGGAGAGGCAGAAAGAGAGATGTAGGGATTGCTCTGAGGCTCGACCGACAAGGTATCCGAAGTGGAGATCTCCGTCTCGCTGTCGGTTTTGTCGGTGTGAAACAGATCCTCGGGGGTACAGGCTACCAAAGCCGTTGCCGTAAAGACCGTAACCACCGCCAGCATAAGAGCCAAGAGCTTGGTTTTGTGTTTCATAGGGATTCCTCCTTTGTCAGGATGCAGAGCCCGTCTTGGTATCAACGGTCATCTGCTTAAAAAATGATCTCATTGTAGTCCAGGTTGACGTTGTTGACAGTGCCAACGGTGCGGACATTGAAGGTGTAGGTGATACCCGTAGTCTTCTCGGTGAGGATCACGGTCACGTAAGGCTCCATGTCGTCGATGTAGCCGTCAAAGACAGCCTTGGAAACGGTGCTGTCGGTGTTCTTCTTCTCGGTGCTGTACGCGGCGGGATAGCCCTGACCGGAGATGTAGAGCTGACCGTCGCGGATGCCGACAAAGACCTGATTGACGATGGCGGTACCTGCAAAGTAGGCGCTGTAGTAGCCTGCGGTGTCGAAGAAGTCCATGGTCTGGAGAGTGAGCTCGCCCTGCTCGGTAGCGGTCAGGTTACCGCTTGCGTCATGGGTGGTATTCTTGGTCTTAATGCCGCCGTGAGCCTCCAGTACGATGTCATACTCGGGGGTGAAATCCGCACCGGGCTCACCAAAGATGTTGGACAGGTTGATGGCGTGATAGCTGGTGGTCTTGTCGCCGCCAACCTCCACGACGTCCACGTTCCAGTCGGTGTCGGTGACGATGGTGGCATCAGACAGGTCCACCTCCATGGTGGAAGGGATACCGACATACTTACAGACACACTGTGCAGTAAAGCCGCCCTCACGGGTGGTAACCTCGATGATCACGTTGCCGGTAAAGGGCTTCACGCAGGTAACGGTGGCCACGTTGCCGCCGTTCTCATTGGTGGTGAGCATAACGTAGGAGCTGACGATCTCGGTGCGGGAAGTGTCCTCCCAGTTAACGGTCCAGTCCACTTCCTTATTCTCGGCGGACTCGGGCAGGACGGTGGCGGTCAGGATATGCTCCAGGACGTTACCGTTGGTGGTAGCGCGAGTCACGGTCTTGGCAGACAAAGACATGAAGAGGGAGTTCTTGGTCTCAATAGAGAGGGACGGGGTGTTCTTGACGGGTTCGGTGTCGGCATCCTTGCCGAGGCCGTTCGGGTTGCAGGCCACGAGGGTGAGGGTGGAAAACGCCATCACGGCGACCAGCAGAATGGACAGATACTTCTTGAAATTCTTCTTCATAGGGTAATTCCTCCTTTGATTAACAGTTAGATTTGGTTTTGTGGTGCTTTGCGTACTTGTCGGAACGGTAGCGGTTCACAACGCCTTTCTTAAAGCCCTGCGCTGCTGCCGATCTCGCACTGTAACGCTTGGGGATGTTGTACGCTTCATCCCAGCCGTGCTTGAAGCCGATGTCATAAGCGGTGTCCTTATCGCTCTTGACCTGCTTCTGATACGCCTTGACCTGGGCGGTTTTCTTGCCCACGAAGGCTTTGGTTTTCGCGCCCGCTTTCTTGACGGTGCGCTTGAAGCCCGACTCGGGCTTGGTAGTTTTGGTTGCTTCCATATAGAAGACCTCCTTGTGTGAGATAAAAACTGCGGCTCGGGTGGGCTTGTCCGCATCCAAGCCGCAGAAACTATGTTTTTTAGTCAGTGATTACAGTACTGCACCGTTGCCGCTTACTTCAGCAGCATATTGAGCAGAGCCTTGTCGGATGCGCGGAAGGGCTTGATGGCGCACTCATACTCCACGCCGTACTCGTCGTAGGACTTCACGGCATAGCTGTTGCCGCTGATGACCTTTCCGGTGGCATCGTCCTTGATCTCGAAGGGCTTGACCACCAGTTCGGCGGCCATGGCGCTTCCGAAGACGATATCCAGAACGGTGTAACCGCCCTTGTCGGGGGGAATGATGGCCACGCGGACGTCCTTGCCTCTGACGTTACCACGGATGAAGTAGGAGAAGTAGCTCTTGCCGTCCTTCTCAAATACCTCGCGCTCCACGAAAATGTTCTTTTCTGCATTCATGTTACTTTACCTCCTGTTGCAGTTTTGGATTGAATTTCGGTTACTTGTGCGATCCTGTTACGGGGATCAGCCGCCCTTGCGCTGGGAGATCTCGCGGGCTTCGGCCTTGGATTTCCCTTCTGCCAGGGCCTTTTTGTATTTATACACGCCGCTATGATCGGACTGTGCCTGAAGGTATCCGGAACGGATGCCTGCCTCGTAATCGGTGAGGGGCTTACCTTCCTTGGGGCCTTTGGTGTGTACCTTAGCCTTACGTTCCTCGGCATAGCCCTTGGCTCGCTTGGACGGGATCGCCCATCTGCGCTTGTTGTACTTGTCGTTTGCCATGTGCAAACCTCCTTGTTGAGTTTTGTTAGTGCCCATAGGCTATTCAGTTGTAGCGCGTGATACGGCAGGATGATGTGAAACTGTGTTTCGTGCGATTGTGTGTCGGAAGGTGGCCACCTTTACTTTGCAAAAACCGCACCGATGATCGGGTTTCTTGACCTTGTCGTTCACGCTATCATTATGGGGTCAGCTCAAGCTTACCCCGATAATGCGTGGTGGGAAACCGGCATTTCTGCCGATTACTGCTTGTACTCGCGAACGGTAACGTTGGTACGGATGCGTTTACCATCGATCTTGATCCGCTTTTTGAATCGGATCTCATACTCGGCATCCCGCTCCGGTGTCCGCTCGTAGTAGGTATCGCGGCTGATGAGCTGGTTGGCTTCTTCATCATTGTAAAGAAGTCCCAGCCGTTGCCTGACGATGTAGTGGGGCGTTCGGTATACGTTGCTTGCTTCTTTCAGAAATTCCGCTCTCTGTTTCATAAGCCGTCCTCCTCGTCCAAAGAATCCCCAAACCGAGCTTGCAAAAACAGCAACAATTGCTTATGCTGCATCTGCACGTACTCGGGGGTGAGATCCAATTCGACAGACAGGCTCTCCTGTGTGTATCCCTTGGTATACAAGCAAACGTAGAGATCAAACAGTCTGGCAGGAGCCATCAGGATGGTCCGATTATACAGATTCACCGTGTCCCGTACCTTGCTGAGTCCTACGTCGCCGCTGACCGAATCGAAGATCTTTTTACGAGCGTAATAATAGCGGATGTCTTTCAAATCTTCTCTGATCTTATCCAGCGATATCATGCTTCGCCTCCTTTTTGGTGTTTTGAAGTGCGCCCTTCACTTATTGCCACGAAAAGGGCGTTTTTGGGGGGTGTTTTTCAAAAAAACTTTTTAACTTTTTTCACAGCAGCGTGATAATGCTCCTTGACCGTATCCCAGCGAATCCCCATTTCAGCCGCAATCTCCTCATATGTAAGCCCGTCGACCGCGTGCCGCCAAAGAATACGATACTGCTTTTCGGTCAGCTTGTCCATCGCCGCGTATAATCTTTGATACTCTTCCCTGCTGATCAGCATATCCATGGGACTTTCTTCGGGATCGGTGATATCAAAACCGCTTTCGGTGATTTGGTCGTATGAAACAATACGGCGGGTTTCGGTATGAGTCAGCTTTTGATCTTCGTATTCTTCTAAAATATACATATGACGGATCTCTTCGCTACACTGTTCCAGAGCCATAGCGGTTCCATCATCTACGCATACGGTAATTTCTTTGGTTGTTCTCTCTTTTGTTGTAATCGTCGTGGACAGTAATTTCATTGTACTTCCTCCTTTGAATTTTGTTTTTAGATTCGACAAAAGTTCAAAGGGGGAAGGAGGCGCGCGGATGGAATGGAATCTGTATCGCTTATGTACTTTCATTATCAAAACAAATCATATAAAACAAAAAAAGCCGCCGATGCGACAGATCATCCTATGGTTAAACCATAAGATTTTCTATCGTATCGGCGGCTTCTCAACTTAGCGTATTCCTACGCAACTCTGGCATTGCCAACCAATTTCAAGGCGAGACCTGAAGGACGACTTAACTTAGCACTGTTTCAGCCAGGCATCCTCCGTCGTTCGCCGTATTCAATTTTCACAGTAACCTATACAGGAGCAAGGCCACTATACGCTCAATCGTTCCCTTCCTTGAGGAACGGTGATTTCAATCAGATCATGCCGACGATTCTTATATGACCGAACCATCACCACAGAACATCTTTTACATTGAAAGTGACATTTGCCTTCTTCGTCTTTATATCCAACACTCAACGTTCCGCAGTTTGGACAATACATCTGCACGGCTGTCCATGCATTAAGTTCCTTCTTTGCCATCTTGTATCACGCTCCTTTCAGGCTGGCTCTGCTATTCGATCCCATTTTCAAACGTTTCGGAATCTATGCTGATCACGTCAGCGATTGAAATGCTTTTCCCGTTTGTCATCACGAGCATCTGCTCGTATTCATCTATTTTCTTTAGGTTCCCTGTTACGGTTTGATATGATCCTCCTGCCTTCCTCAGATCCGGGACAAAGTAGGTCACGGTGATCTCTGGCTGCTCATCAATGATCTCCGCAAGCATTTGTTGCTTTCGATCCAGTATTTCCTTCATGTCTTCGGTAAGGCTCAACCTCTGATCGGTCACTCTCGCGGCCTCCAGCACATCGGCATCATACCCGGTCAATGCCGCAAAAGGAGAGAATTGCGCCGCTCTGTCGATATTAGACATTCGCCGTCTGTTGGGCGAGGTATAGTGCGGCAGATCCATAATATCATCATAATTGTGCAAATTAAATTTGCCCATCACGCTTTATGACCTCCGATCTGATTGTTCCTGTCCCTGGCGGTAGCCCCTTCTTCAAAATTCATGCCTTTGAGAATGGCGTTCTTACCGTAGCGTTGCTTTATATCGAGGATGACCTTCTGCATTTTCTTTTCACGGGCCATGGCTTCGGCTTCTTCCTCTGCGCGTCTGTCATCATCCTCGGTGGGCAGATCGAACATGGACATCTGCTCATACACCACAGGCTCATGCTTCACGTCTTCTTCCCTGATGAGGCGGTTGGCCACCACGTTAATTCGGCGTATGAGCAGGCGTTTGTCGGTGATCCGCTCAAACAGCTCCATCATGGTCTTGAGGATCAGCTTGGTGGAGGAAGAATATTTTTCAAGATTTGCCGTGCCGTGGGCGGGCTTGGGCATATTTCTTCCGTAGTGGTCTGTCTTGACCTCACCTTTGTACGTTTGACTTCGGTTCGGGTCGCTCAGGTTTTCGATATCGTACCCGATGCTGAGCCCGATCTGATTGGTCACAAGTCCCTTGGCCACAAGGTCAAGAACCAGCGCGTCGGTCATCTCTCGGACGATGAGCCTTGCCTTATCGTAAGTGTACGGACATTGTAGCACCTGCCCCGAGCTGAGGCTTGTGGTCGCGGGGCGGTAGGCTTTAATGTCCTGCATGGTGCAAGGCTCCCAGCCCCATGCGTGATCAATGAGCAACTCGGCGTTGATGCCAAACAGCTTATACAGGAGGGCTTCGTTATAGTAGCCGTGGACGTCTCCCACCGAGCATTTGGCCACATCCCCCATGGTGTAGATCCCCACCCTCTCCAAGCTCCTGGCATATCCGTGTCCGACACGCCAGAAGTCTGTGATGGGCTGATGATCCCACAGCAGCTCACGGTAGGATATTTCATCCAGCTCGGCAATGCGCACACCGTCCTCATCCCCGTCGACCCGCTTGGCCATGATATCCATGGCGACCTTGGCCAGATACAGATTGGGGCCAATGCCCGCCGTGGCGGTGATTCCCTTCTCCCGAAGCACCTCTTTGATGAGCATCTTGGTAAACTCCCGAGCCGTCATCCCTTTGACTTTGAGGTAGGGGGTCACGTCGATAAAGACTTCGTCCACCGAATAAACGCAGACGTCATCCATGGAGACGTGGCGCAGGTAAATGCTCACGATCTCGGTGCTGACCTTTTTGTAAAGCGCCATTTGGGGAGGCGCAACGATATAGTTAAGCTCCAACGAGGGGTTTGCGTCCAGCGCATCAGCGTCGAAGGATCTTCCCGTGAATCGTCTGTAGGGGGCTTTCTGCTTTCGCTGTGCATTGACTTCCCTGACCTTCTGTATGACCTCAAAGAGTCTCGCTCGGCCTGGGATCCCGTATTTCTTCAGCGAGGGTGTGACAGCGAGGCAGATGGTTTTCTCTGTTCGGCTCATATCCGCCACCACGAGATTGGTTTTCAGGGGATCAAGACCTCGCGCCACGCACTCCACAGAAGCATAAAAAGATTTCAGATCGATGGCAACATACCATTTGTTTTCCGTCATCTTTCTGCCTCCCTTCCGTTTTTCTGTTATTATGCGCATTTTTGCGGCGCGACAAATCTTGCAATATTTTTCTATCAGTACATCTTGATACAGCTTACCAGCACGCCTTGGATGATGCAATCCTCGGCGTTCACCACAATATCCTTCATGGTCTTGTTTTCGGGATGAAGCACGATCTTACTTCCTTTATGATAAATGCGCTTCAAGGTGCTCTCACCGTTGACCAGAGCGGCCACGATATCGCCGTCGTTGGCGGTGTTCTGCTGTCGTACAACGATGAAGTCGTTTTTCTTGATGCCCACGTCGATCATACTGTCGCCGTAGGTGCGAAGGATGAACAGCTCCCCGTCCCCAAAGAGTGCCTTGGGCAGCGCGTAGCATTCTTCTATGTTCTCGATGGCTTCGGTGGGACTGCCGCAGGCAATATCGCCCACAAGGTAAGCCATGGTGGATCCGCCGGGCTTCAACTGCGGCAGCACGTCAATATTCCCCAGCTTGGTGCGGGAGATCCTTCCCTCGTTTTCAAGGGCTTTGACGTATCGCTGCACCAGATTCAGCGAGCTCATATTCATGGCGTTCATGATCTGACGGTAGCTGGGAGCCTGTCCGTTTTCCTTTTGATATTCCATGATGTACTGCTCGATGGACGCAAGTCTTTCTTGGTTTAAGGTTCTCATGACGGTACCTCTTTTCTTTTGTTGAACATTGTGTTCAATTTAGCGTATCTGTATTATAGCACGGGATCGGGAGGTTGTCAAGAGTTTTTTCAAAAAAACTCATGTTAAAAGTGTAAAATAAGCATTGAATCGTTGACATTCTTTCGTGTATATGGTATAATTGTCACAAGAAACACTTGTATTAATGACTTCTTTTGATGGACTGGTTCTATTTATCATCACATACATCATCAACAGGAACACCGGTTCCGGAAAGCGCAGGTGCCGTTATGAACGTAAATATTCGTAGGTTTTTCCTTCGCACAGGGATCGTCCCACCGATATTCCTCCTGACTTTATGTCTCTTCCTGCTCTCTTCCTGCGAAAGTCACAAAAATATTCCAAGTATTGATACGTCAACCGGCCTCTCTGATACTGTCGGGAATTCCATAAATGAAGAACACCCCGCCGAGCCATCGACCTCAACCGTCACCCTTACGGATCCCGACGATGATCCCATCGCAGAACCCGAGACGAAAGCGTCAACAGGCTCAGAAATTCTCGTGAATCCCGAAGCCCCCACTTCCCCTCGCCATCCGGGTGATAGCACCCTCTACAAGGGCGTGATGATCCACTCGGTCTACGGTACGGGTAAAAAAGGTGCCGAAGCACTCATTTCCAACGGATATGTCCAGCTTTACAACGCTTCTGACAAAGACATTGCGTTGAGCGGAACCTCTCTCTATTATAAGACCGACGGTGCCAATCCCTTTGAGCAGTTTGTGTTCCCCACGGATGCGGTTATTCCCGCCCAAGGCTACTATCTGGTACGAACAAATGCTCCTGCCGGTTTTGATGAAGCTAACGCTGTCATGAAGGTAGAAAACTTTGACGCCGAGTGGGATGTGTATCTAGACAACAAGGAAATCCGCCTTCTGTTGGCTCCCTCGGGTTGGATCGTGGATCGCACCGAGGACATTACAACCTTTAAGGATGCCATTTCCATCTTTGTCGCTACTATGGATCACCACGAGTCGGTGTACGCCCTCTATGACCTTTCCCGCAACAAGGTCGCAGTCCGCACCGCCATGGAGGATTACAGCGGTTATCACACCGTCAATCTCACCCGCGCTACAACACCCGACCTTCGCAAGCTCTGTACCCAAACCTCCACGGGAAAAATCAATGAGGTCGTGGGTTCCAAGATCAACGAGGTTCACTTCTCTGCCGATGCGGGCATCTACGAAAAATCCTTTGTTCTGACCCTTGAGGCTCGGGAAGGCTATCAGATCTATTATACCACCGACGGTTCGGATCCTTCTATTTCCACCAACTCCACTCGAAAGCTCTACACGCCAGACGGTATTCCATTGCGGGATACTTCTGCAAGATCCTGGGGGCCTTTGACGCGAGCCTGGTCTGCACTCCCTACGGTGGACACACAGGTAGGGGCGCACGTCATCAAGGCATATGCCACAAACGGTACAGATTCCACCGCTGTCTTTACCAACACCTATTTCATCGCCAAAGAGCTTTTCGAGTACGGTGTTACCATCATGTCCATCTCCATGCCTCGTGAAGAGGTCATCGGTGATAATGGCTTTTACAATAACTACAGGGTGACTCCCGGAGACAATACAAATGGGCGTCCCCGAGGAACGGGTATCATCGAGTTTTTTGATCCCGATGGCAACCGCGTGGGCAATTCCCGCGTGGAAATGGCGGTCAGCGGTAACGGCTCCTCTGGTGTATATCGTATGAAATCTCTGCGCCTGTACTTCAAGGGTGCCAACAATCAGGATGCGGGCCTTCAGTCCGACTTGAATTACGACATCTTCAAAGGACGCGCCAAGGATCAGCACGGTCAAGCCATCACCTCCTTTTCCCGACTCTTGATCCGCAATTCGGGTAACGACTGTGCCACATCCTACATCCGCGATGCCTATATGCAACGGGTGAGCAGCATTTTACGAGTGGACACCATGGCCTCCGCCACCACCTTGGTCTTTATCAACGGTGAGTTCTGGGGAGTGTACAATATGCGCGAGCGGTACTCTCCCGAGTATATAGAGAGCCATTACGGTATAGACAAGGAAAACGTGGCTCTTATCGAAAACGATTACAGCCAAGTACACACCAACGAGCGCGCCCCCTATGTTGTATCAGCAGGCATTGAAGGTGATGCAGATTCCTTCAATGCCCTGGTGGACTATATGCGTAACAACGCGCTGGCCGAGCAACAGCATTTCGATTACGTTGCATCTTTGATGGACATTGACTCCTTCACCGATATGTGGATCAGCCGCCTCTTCTTCAACGCGCAGGACTTTCCGAGAAACAACATCAAGGTCTGGCGCAACCGTAATCCCGATGATCCATCAGGCTTCGACACCAAATGGCACTTCGTGCTCTTGGACATGGACAAGGGCATTTCCCTTTCCAACGGAGCCTCGGAATGGAGAGATATCCACTATGCGTATGACAGTCCCTCCGTCTGCGGTGATATGATGCGCGCTCTCCTTCTAAACCGAAACTATCGCAATCAATTCCTTGCTCGTTACTATGAGGTAGTCAATTACGTGTTCACACCCGAGTATCTCTCCGAAGAATTTGAAGCGCTTTATGCAGAGCGAAATCCCTTGATGCCTCTGCAAGAAGGCCGTTGGGGGAATGACCACAGCGGGGAGAGAGGAAAATTCACTGTAGAAAAATGGCAAGGTGAGGCCGAGCGGTTCCGCAACTTTTTGGCCAATCGCCATTCTTACGCACTTGAACAACTCTATAGTCACTTTCATGTATCCGAGGCATATGTACAGAGCATTCTCAAAGAACATGTAACCTTGAATTTTCAAGAAACGCATATCAGCGTCACTATCAATGGCCAAACCGTTGATAGCGGTCAAACCATTGATTGGGACAAGGATCAAGCTGTCACAATCAGGGCAACCGCTAAAGACGGATTCTCAATCACCAAAATAACGTATATCAACCATGATGGAGAAGTGCTGTACGTAGAGGTGGAAGAGAACGAAGCAGCCGTGACCATTTCAACATCGGGAACCATCTCGATTGGCTCGCGGTAGACAGACATCTCCATGGCAAACATAATCTGATCATCAATCAAAAACTTTGATTATTTACGGAGGTTCATCATGACCAACCATTATCATCGCGATTTAAACCAACTGATTTTTGAATTTGAGCATCCTTCAGCCGAATTCTCTCCTATTCCTTTTTGGTTTTGGAATGATACCCTTACCGAGGAAGAGTTATCTCGCCAGATTCACGCCTTCAAAGAAAAGGGCGTAGATGGATTTGTGATACACCCGCGTTTGGGATTGGATCCCGAAATTCCGTATATGGGGGAGCGCTGGCTGTATTTCGTACGATACGCTGTGGACTTGGCTGAGAAAATGGACATGAAGGTCATTCTCTATGACGAGGCCATGTACCCATCAGGATCCTGCTGTGGACAAGTTGTGGCTGAAAACCCGGATTATTGCGCCAAAGGTTTGCGGATGACGTGTTCTCCCGATTTGGCAGAGAGAGAGAAACTTGTAGCGCAAACCGAATGGAAAGGCAAGCAACATTATTTCATCCTGACACCTACCTGTGGCACCATCCGAGGCGTTTATTACGGTCAGGATGACGGTGAACCCGGAGCACCTCCCGCCGCCGATCTGCTGAATCCTCGCGCTGTAGAAACATTTATTCGCTTGACCCATGAAAAATACTATGCCTCATTAGCACCGTATTTCGGGACGACCATCCTTGCTATCTTCACCGACGAGCCCAGCTTGCCGGGAAGAGGTGGCCGGAAAGGACTCATTCCGTGGACAGATGATTTTCTGAATGATTTTTTGGCGTTGGGATATACAGCTGATCACCTCCCTGCCCTCTTTGATACCGAATTTGTCGGTTGCAAACAGATCCGCAGTGATTACAATCAAGCCATATATGAGCGCATGAACAACAGCTACTACGGTCAGATCTCTTCTTGGTGCCATCAGCATGGGATTGCTTTGGCAGGTCACCCCGCAGAGAGCGATGACATTCATCTGTTGTCCCATTTCGGGATTCCCTGCCAGGATATTGTCTGGCGTTATCTTGCCCCCACAGAGCCTACCAATATTCGCGGTCGTCACAGCACCATGGGCAAATGCGCTTCGGACAGCGCCCGCCATCGGGGAAAGCGTCGTAACGGCAATGAATGCTTTGGTGTCTGCGGTCACAAGGACGATCCCTACGCATTTGACCGTTCCGACATGAAATGGTATATCGATTGGCTGTTTGCCCGCGGGTGCAATCTCATCATCCCTCATGCATTCTACTATTCTCTGCGCGATGCCCGAAAAGACGAACGCCCTCCCGAGGTCGGTATGCACAGCTCCTTTTGGCCTGAATACCGTGAGCTTTCGGATTACATTAAGCGTTGCTCTTCCATCAATACCGACAGCGTAAACGTTACGGATATCGCCATCCTGTGTTCCGAGCGCCATCTTCCGGATGTCCCCGCGCGTCCTCTGTACGAAAATCAGATTGAATTCAACTATCTGGAACGTTCTCTTCTTGATCAGTCAATCCTTGACCAAGATACGATCCGCATCGCAGATCAGCAATATCGGGTCCTTGTCCTTGAACAAGAGCCCGATGAGGCCACCGCAGACTTTTTAAAATCGTTTGTCCAAGCAGGCGGAACCGTACTCAATTACCGCTCCTACGAAGGAGACGAAGAAGCGTATCTTTCGGATATCCGACGTATCAGCCGCACCTTGACTTGCCTGGATACACACAAGGATCTTCGTCTTACACGAGTACGCAAATATGGTGTGGATATTCTCTTCCTTTCCAACGAAGGAGAACTGCCCATCACGACAACCTTGCGAGAGCCTGTTGCCCAGATCTGGGACAGCGAGCAAGGAACTCGCCAAATACACAGCCAAGATACGCTCACTCTGACACTTCCGCCTCGAAAGAGTGTTCATTTGATCTTGTGCAATTAATGCATCATACAGACACACAGAATTCTTTTCCCGTATAAAAAACATCTCAAATAAGCAAAGAATCCTCCGAAAAATACAAGAATATTTGCAATATATATTGACAAGATAGCCGTTATATGGTATAATCAACACATGGGTGAGGTTATGGCTATGGTCAAAATCTCATTTGGATTAAAAACCATTAAGGAGGAAATCAGCATGAGTCTTACCATGAAAAAGGTCATCTCTCTATTTCTTTGCGCTATGATCCTTTTGCCGACATTGATTGCTTGCGGACAGCAACCGAGTTCCCCGTCAGATACCGACGATCAACAAAGTGGTGCTCCCGGAGATAAGAACAATACGGTAGCCACGGAAGCAGAAACCAAAGACCCTGTTCAAGATGCGTTGGATCGAGTGCTATCGGATGTTGATTGGGAAGGAAAAGATTTTGGTATCCTTTATGTCTCCGATATAAGCGGTTATACGGAGGAAATCGAAGCATCCCCTGATTCCAATGATTCTTCTTCCAGCGCTGTCATCAACGATGCGGTATACGAAAGAAATACTTTGTTTGAAGAGTACTGTCACCTTAGTTTTGTAAAAATTCCAACAACCAGCGCTATGGCCGGTACAGATTTAAAAACCGAGGTAATGACGGGAACGGGAGATTTTCATTTAGTTTCTCAAAACACCTCCGGAACTGCCGATTCTGCCCTGTCCGGATATTTATACAATTACCTTAATCTTGGTATAGATTATGAAAAGCCCTGGTGGGATTCGGGCACCTTGGATTTTGCATTGAACGGCAAAGTTTTCTTCATGGACGGATCTTTTAATATCGTCGATGATGACGTGACTTACGTCATGTTTTTCAACAAAAATTTGCGAGCTGAACACAAAGTCGCCGATCCTTATGAGACTGTCAAAAACGGCGACTGGACCTTGGATACCTTCAATGCGATTATCAGTAACCTGTCTGCTGAAAACGGCGATGGTGTGTGGGACGAAAATGATACTTACGGTTTTGCTTCTCCTCACACAATTGGTACCTCTTTCTTCTACGGAGCCGGTCTGCAATATGTAATCAACAATCGCACTATGGATGCTCCCGAGTTAGCTTTGACCGGGGCCAAGATGGAAATAGCTTTGGATGTGCTTGCAAAAGCTCGTTCCATTGTTCACGATAATAACTCCTCCTATATCGCCGAAGGAACCGAATTCAGAAAGGCAAAGGAAATTTTTCTCGACGGCAGAAGTTTATTCTATACAGAAGTTGCCAGTTATCTGCGTGCCCTGAATGGCTCTATGGAGGCCGAATACGGTGTGGTTCCCATTCCCAAATATAGCAAAGCACAGGAAAAGCACAGCACTTGGAGATCCGCTATGGGTTCTACTCTGTCTATCCCTAATACTGTAGCTTCCATGGATGTCGAAATGTTTGAGAAAGTGTTGGAAGCATACTGTCTCCTTTCGGAAAAATATGTACGCCCTGCATACTATGACATCATGTTGACCACTCGTAACGTCCGAGATCCGGAATCTGCAGATATGTTGGATCTTATTTTTGAAAATCGTATTTACGATATGGGCGCCTATTTTGAGGTTCTGGGTTTCAACACATTGTTCTTGAAGAGTGTCAAAGAAGAAGACACCTTTACTTCATCCTACAAATCGGTTTCAAAGACGTTTGACAAGAAGATAGCCCGTCTTCTTGAAAGTGTAGGACGGTCGTAACGAAAACGCTCTTCTTTATCTACTTTCATTCCGTTCGAAAATGTTCAACTACGCTTTTTAAGAAGATTTGAAAATTTGGTTAAACATCCGTCCCCTTCATGTTTGTTTGATCAAGCGGATACCGAAATCCCTCGCGCAAAATCGCGGGGGATTTCTATATCCGGTTGGATTTCACGCCTAACCCCCATGATTTCATTTGGCATAAAAAACAAAAGCCTCCCTTTTCCGTTACGGAAAGGGAGGCTTTCGCCGTCATATCTTAATCATTGGTGTTTAACATAATGGTCGCACCTGCCGGTACGTCCTTGCTGTTACACAGGTTGATGTCTACACCGTAGACGTTGGTGGTAATTGCGTTATAAGCAATACCCGTAATCACCGTGTCAGATTCAAGGGTGATCTGATTGGGGGTGGTGATGGTTGCTGTGATTTTGGCGTTTGCATCAACGGAACAATTCTTACGGTAGATCACAAAGCCCTTGACGGCGTTGCCGCCATCGGTGGTCTTGAGTCCGTCGCCTACGTTTTCATAGGTCAGAACGGCCTTTTTCCCGTCCTCTGAAACTTCCATTTTCACCAGAATGGGGCCGTTGCCCTGTTCCTTCGTTTTTCCGCCTTCTCCATTGACGGCGGCCGCCAAAACAGCGATTCGCTCTGCCTGTTCAAATTTACAGTTAGGATGGAGGTTGTTGAAATAAGTGTCATCACTCCACAGATCTGTCGAAACGATCTGATAGCTGTTCGGCAGGACTCGCTGAATCTCGCCCATCACGGAGCGAATGAGGCCCACGTCCATATAGTGCCACTTTTCGGTAAAGTCTGCTGGCTTTTGATAGATGGTAGGAAATTCAACGTAATATACGGGGAAATCTTTGTTAACAAGATTATGTGTCCCTCTCATGTAGGTCATAAGAGCCGAGAAGTTTTCAACATATACACGAGCATTCGCTTGATCCTTATCGCTCTCACCCTGATACCAGATAATGCCTGCAATGGCGTAGCGCTCAAACGGATACATAAAGTGGTTATAGAGGAAGCGTCCCCATTCACCATTCACACCCGTTGTAACGTAGTAACCCTTGGAAGAATCGAAGCGGTCGGTTTTTTTGGCATCTGCAATCTCATTGCACATGAAAGCTCCGAGCGGTTGTCCGTTACCGTCAATTTCTATGATACCCACAGGCACATTCTTATCCGTGAGTTTCATATAATTATGAGCGAAGTAGTAACCGATCGCGGTAAAGTCCCGAATATCGGCATAGCTATCAGCGCGATACCACATGGACACTTTGGCTCTGGCTCTGACTTCCTCACACACTTCCGTTGAGCCCTTCTGAGGGTACGGCGCGCTTTGGCTCAAAGAATTATAATGAAGACGAATGGGAGCGGTGTAATCCAACGTCGTCTTTCCGCCCTTATCCGAAGTATTATTGACCGCAAGATGCTCCGCAACGGTATATTTACAGTTAGACTGGCCTATTACCATATACACATCGCCAACAAGAACATCTTTAAACTCATAAGATACACCGTCGGCATATATTTTCATGCTATGGCCCAGTTCCGCGGAAGCCTCCAAGCGTGCGCCGAAAGTAATCTCCCACGCGCCGTCTTCAATGATGGCCTCAGCAAACATCCCTTTGAACTCACCCGTGACCTTTTTGCCGTTTTGGGAGGCGTCAGCCCATCCCCAAACACGGATATGTTCCCCCCTCTGCACCACCATATCGGAATTAAACACATTGGATACCTTAAATTGTGTGGCATGAGGCGCATCCAATGTTTCGCCGATCATAACATCAACAATAGGGGATTCGGTTTCAACGGGCTCCGTAGGCATTTCGGTTGGAGTCTCGGCGGACGTGGGTTCGGTTTCAACAGGCTCCGTAGGCGTTTCGATAGGCATTTTTGTTTCCTCCATAGTATGATCGGTAGCAGCGGTATCTTCTGCCTGAGTATCCGAAGGGTCAACCACATCGGCACCGATACAGGCAGTTAATGGAAAAATTATCAAGCACATGATCGTTAATAACAGGATTCTGATTTTCATAAGCATTTTGAACGATCCTTTCGGGATAGTTGATCTATTAGTTTCGCTCTGAACGACGAGAAGGTGCTTTTCATCATCCATACTGAAGGACGGGAAAAGCACCTCCAAATTTTACTCGTCCTCTTCCCTTTTTTTCAGGAACAGACCTGCAGCAGAAGCAGCAGCAACCACCGCGCCGCCCACAGAAAGAGTAGACTTACATCCACCATCCGAACCTTGATCCGTGGTATTTGCAGTCGTATTGTCCGTAGAATCAGTCACATCGGAACCATCAAACTCCACATTAGCGGTTTCTCCTTCAGTAGTTTCGTCGTCCTTAACGACCGCATTTTCTTCTGTAGAGATATAGCTGTACTTGAAGCGTCCACCGGGAGCTACGTCGCCGGAAATATAGAAATCCATAATATCGCCGGAGTATTTCGAGTAATCCCCTTCATCATGAACGTTATCCGTCCATGCGAAGTTAATGGTATAATCGTTACCGGTAAGACCAAGATCTGCTTTCGCGATCTTGACGGTCATGTACTTTCCGTCCACCTTATACTCCACGTCAGCTACCTTCTCGGCCTTGCTGTAATCGTCAACGTCGGTGAACTTCTCCAGTACCAGAGTCTTCTCACCGGCAGGAGACTTGTTAACGACGTAATCGAAGGTGTTCCAGCCCTGATTTTCCTCATCGCAGTCGATGTACAGAGTCATCCACAGGCTATCGGTATAGGGGGTAATGTCTTCATTACATTCAACATGGAACCAAACGTACTCGTCATCACGAGCCACTTGGGCGCCGATGATATCGTTTCTGCCCGAGGTTTCGGTGTAGTGAAGATCTGCGTAACCCTGCGCGTCACGATCATTTGTATTACCGATGTAAGCCGCATAATAGGGTTCTACCTTTGCCCACTGCTCATTGCCCGCAGCAAGATCAATGGTGGCAGCTCCGCTGGGCGTGGGGATGGGCCTTGCGCCCTTATACTGACGTACAAAGTTTACAAGCTGATAGTAGTAGTGATCCTTCAAGTCACCCTTGGTAGGCTCGATATCACGAGAGAACTCATCGTTGAAGGTGTCAAGGAAGCCCTGTTCTTGGAATGTTTCTCCGGAACCCCAGTTCTGATAACGGCTGGACTGCCATTCATTCCAACCCGTAACAAAAACAACTTGAGGATCCACACGCAAGGCGCGTTCCCATTGCTCAGCAAAGTTATAACCCCACTTGGAGGCTTCACGTCCTTCCACCTCATAGCGATTCTGGAAGTCCGTGGTGTAGGATCGTCCGCAAACGTTGTTGCCGCTCATCAAAGACAGCGCATCCGCAACGTAATTGTGATTTTGGGCAACACCAACGGAGATCTGCTCCACGATTCCCTCTCGACGAGAAGCCTCGTCCTTGTAATAGTATCCTTGAGGGGCCTTGGCAAGCCAACCCCAGTTGCCATATCGGGTTTTGTAGTCACTGATCAAATATTTGGATTGGCCTCGACGGAAAGTAAAGAATTCCTGGACTTCCTCCACGAGAGGCGACGTGACCGTTTGGAAAGCGGTCTCAATACCAATGACCATGGGCTTATCGTCCCAATAGAACCACAGATTCTGATACTTGTTATTGCGGTAGATATCGTAATAAATGTAGGTAAGCTGTTGCTTGTTGTACTTGGCATCATGGAACGGCAGCAGATAGGAAACCTTGGGGGTCAGCACGCCATCGTTCATGGCATCGGTCCACGTTTCGTACATGGTATAGTAGGCTTCACGATAAATACGATCCGTATTGGAATGGTCGTTAAAGACAACGTCAACGCCAGCATTTGCTAAAAGCTCGGCCTGACGGCGAAGAACCCATTCGTCTGTGGAGCGATAAAAACCGTAGATGGATTCATTCCAGAAATACGTATGGTGATTGATGCCGTCCCAAACGCTATGATTTTTGTCCCTGATCGCTTCCGGGAATTGAACCGAAATATCCTGGAGCGGGAACGGGGTACGATAAGCAAAGCTATCGGCGTGCCACGTCCAGAAGAACATGGCCAAGGTCTTGTCCTCGCGGGGATCGCCCACGTCGGCGTTGGTCAAAGATTTACGTCCCAAACCGTCGGTGAATACCCAAGTATCGGGCATGACCTCGTGGGTATAGATAAGGCTATCCTCGGGAATAACATACTCATCGGGAACGGGATGATCTCCCGTCGCACCGTTGGATAACTCACATTCCGGGAAGGGCTCCACGGGGGTTTTGGTAAAGGATACGGTCATTTCCCAGTCCACGGCCTCTTCAACGTCAATTCCCAGATATGCATATCCTTTGGAAACCCGGGAGTCTCTCCAGCGTACGCCTACACATCCGACAGGATCAGTCAAAGCAATGACGTATTCGCCTGCAGGCTGCTCATCAAAGGAGAAGTTATGCGCGACGTCATTGTTGACCTTTGAAAAATGAGTGGTTGCGACAGGAGTGCCCTTAATGGTCTCTTCATAGGTTCCGTTCCATTTAAACAAGGACATCGTCACCTGAGGGGTAACGGTACTCCAAGACCAGGTATACAGAGTAACCGCAATACGGTTAAAGGGAGCGCCTAATTTTATACGGTATCCATATGTTGAATAGGTATCCAATCGCTTACCGTCTTTAGCCGCAGCGGGATCATAAGCTCGGATACGTGCCATATTATTCGACGCAATGTTATCGTCGTTCTCTGCCCCTGTCGGCAGAGTAAAAGGTACACTTACAAACATGGTACACAAAGCAAGGGATAACAAAAGACATTTTTTGAAAAACTTGAAACAATTCATATCATACTCCTTTTAGCAAATCGAGCTGTAATACGAAAACTCGCACCAAAAGCGAAAGGCTTCGCCTCGGCCGCGGCAAATCCACGGCCGAGGCGTTGATATTATTCTTTTACAATGAGTTCGGGAATCTCAATTGCGGAGAATCCACCGACCTCAACAGAGGTGAAATAGAAATCACAACCGCGGGTGGTAAGTCCGATCTGGGACTTACAAGTGTTGGCGATCAGAGTGTCGGTAAAGGTCTTGGTCGTACCGTCGGCCAGGGTGATCGTAGCTTCTGCGGCAAAGCTTCCTTCGGCGGAATTAGCGCTACCGGTTTCAGATGTTCCATTCAACTGAATGGTGGCATAGGTCTTGCCGTCCACCAGG
>JAZSFA010000022.1:0-9100 GCA_045531965.1 Eubacteriales bacterium | reverse complement strand
GTCCTACGAAATTCTTGGCGACTGCCCTGCAGATTATCCTTTGCAAAAGAAGCGTCACAGCCTTGAATTTTTGCGCACGATGCCTCACCTGCGTGTTAGAACCAACACCATTATGAACGTTCAACGCGTTCGTTCTGCTTTGGCTGCGGCTTCTCACCTCTACTTCCAAAGCAACGGCTACACCTACGTTCACACGCCCCTGATTACAGGCAACGACTGCGAGGGCGGCGGCGAGGTATTCCGCGTTACCACCCAACCTTGGAACGCGACCGCCAAGACCGCAGAGGAATACTTTGCAGAGGATTTCTTCGGCAAGCAAGCATTCCTCACCGTTTCCGGTCAGCTTGAGGGCGAGGTTGCCGCTATGGCACTGGGCAAGATTTACACATTCGGTCCCGTTTTCCGTGCGGAGAACTCCAACACTTCCCGTCACGTATCCGAGTTTTGGCAGGTTGAGCCCGAGGTCGCTTTTGCAGAGCTCCCCGACATCATTGAAATCATCGAAGAATATATCAAGTTCATCGTTGGCTACGTTCTTGAGAACTGCTCCACCGAGATCGACTTCTTTGAGAGATTCTTTGAAAAGGGACTGCGCCAAAAGCTTGAGCTGTTGACCAACTCGGATTTCCAAGTTCTTGAGTACACCGACGCGATCGAGCTGCTGAAAAAAGCAGAGGGCGCAAACTTTGCATTCGCTCCCGAGTGGGGTGCTGAATTGCAGAGCGAGCATGAGCGTTGGCTGACCGAGCAGATCTTCAAAAAGCCCGTATTCGTTATCAACTACCCCAAGGATATCAAGTCCTTCTATATGAAGCAGAACGACGACGGCAAGACCGTTGCGGCTACCGACCTGCTTGTTCCCGGCATTGGTGAACTTGTAGGATGCAGCGAAAGAGAAGCAAACTACGACAAGCTCGTAGCGGCAATGGAAGCGCGCGGCATGGACGTTTCGGCTTACTCTCAATACCTCGATTTGAGAAAGTACGGTTCTGTTCCCCACAGCGGCTTTGGCATTGGCTTTGACCGTTTGGTTATGTACGTCACCGGTGTTTCCAACATCAGAGACGTTCTCCTCTACCCCAGAACGCCTAAGGAATTGAAGTAATCAAAAAAAATAACCCGCACCGCAAACCTTTGTTTGCGGTGCGGTCTTGTATTATAAAAGAAGTCCTGTAAGGCGAGCTATGAGTCTTTGATATCTATCATCATCAGCGACACGTTTGAAGCCATCCATCATTTTATTTCCTTTTAAAAACGTAATCATTTTTTCAACTCTTTCACAAGCGCTTTGATTGATCAATCTTGTTTTGGTATCAAAGAGCCCCACATAACACAATTCCGTCCCCTCCGGCAGAGCACAATACTCTTGGTAAAGCGTTATTCCCTTTTCAAGCGTTTCATACGCTTCTGCCTTCTCGTCCACTTCAAACAATGCCGAGGCAAGCCGAATATGCGCAATTGCAAGAGTTCCTTTTTCACACACCAAATTATCTTCTCCAAAAACAGCGTTGATCAAAGCAATTTGATGTCTGTATGCCGCTATTTTTTCTTTCGGGGATTGAATACCCAAAGCCATTTTTTCACGAAGATAAGAATAAAGCTGATACATATTTTCCTGCTTTTGATGACGAAACTTTTCTATTTGACCTCGTTCATAGTATCGATCTTCTCGGCGTTCCCATTCACTATAATCATACGTTCCGGGGACCTCTGCAAACCATTTTTCAATATATTCATCATCTTCCGCAAACAACATAGAGTATACCGCATGCATACGTATTTTAGCATCGGTACATTTATCCATAATCAGTTGACAAATGCCACGCAATTCCGGCAACTTTTCTTCAGGATGCACACTATATCCTCTCGTTAAAGACATACAATAAATGTCTATGATATTCCAATGATACGGAAACTCGTGATATGCTTGTGCAGCCACTTGAGCCGCCTTATCCATATTCCCTTTCGCGTTATATATTTCGTATTCATCGCAATAATGACGAATTTTTTCTTCAATACTGGTTGTATCATTGCCCAAAAGGGTGTCAATTGTAACACCAAAATAATTTGCGATAACCGGAAGCATCGCTATATCCGGAAAGCCCTCTCCTCTCTCCCATTTGCTAATCGCTTGAGGAGAGATATTAAGATATCCTGCCAGTTCTTCCTGCGTCAGATTTTTGTTTTTGCGCAGCTCTCGAAGATTGTTCGCAAGTGTGATTTGCATATAAAATTCTCCTTTGTTCTTATGTTATGAAATCAAAACCAGTTTCGTTTTCTGCTTATATTTTATCATGCAAAATTCTCAAATGCAACAACCTATTCGTTTAGAAAAAATTCTACAATCCGTAGAAATTTAAACCAAATAGCCATACCTCAAACAAAAAATCTTGGCTTGCTGGATAGGGACTTACTCCAGACATCACAAAAATTCAGATAAGAAAATCGGCGGGAGCAAGCCCCCGCCCTACCTTCAATATTAAATGTACTTTGTGGGGAGACCACCGGTCGCCCATTTTTTGTTTGCAGTAACCGTTCGTTTTCCCCTTTCGGATGCCCCGCATCCGTCACCTCATCCGTCACCCGTCGCAAAGCGACGTTTGCCACCTTCCCCTCAAAGGGAAGGCTCAAGGTAAGATCGCCTCGACGCCCCGCACCAATGCAAAACACCTTTCTTAAAAAGCAGGGTCTCGGTGGTCCCTGATTTTTTGCGACAGCAAAAGCGTGCCATAGGCACGCGCCGACTGTCTGTTAGGTCATTGTGGATTTGTTTTGACAGACCCTTTGTCAGCAAGTTCTTGAGGGGGCGTGGGGGGACTTCTCGAAAGAAGTTCCCCCACAATCAGTCATTCTCTTTAAAATATCACTTTCAACCAGCGCCAAAGGTAGACGAGCAGTGCGATAACCACCCAAACAAGCGAGAAGGCAATGGTAACGCAGAAGATGGAGAGGACGGGCAGATTGAAGCGCATCAGTCCGTCAACAATGCCGCCTTGCAAACCGAGGAGCATGGTAACGGCGGCAAAGATGGCGACGATGCCCGCATACATCAGGAGTGCCTTGAAGCAGCCCTTCAGGTCGGCAAAGCTCAAGGTGATGTGTTGCGAGACCGAGAGAATGATCAGAATACCGACAACGGAACGCAGGACGTCCTCTTCGAATCTTTCAAACAGAGAGAATAGGAGCGCAAATCCGCCCGAGAGCATCTCGCGCACACCGGCACCCGAGGCGACCGTCTCGCGCGAAGCATCAAGATACGCCTGCCACTGATTGGGGAAGCACAGAGTAAGCACCAGGACCATAACGCCAAGTCCGCTGAAGATAGGTCCAAAGCTGATGAACAGATCTCCAAACACTGCCCAAAGATTTTTGCGGTTGTAGGTGTGTTCCACATAACCGAGCGTGCGGGAGCGTCCCTTTGGGAACTGCAACAGCTTCATGTCGGTGATGCGGTGCGCAAAGGGAATGCACATCAGGGCATGCCCCAATTCATGCACGGGCGTTCCCACCACCGATGATGCGTAAAACACAAGCGTTGCGGAGTCGCCCACTAAAAACATAGACGCCTGGCGCGCAAGCCACGCAACAAGACCGCAAACTGCCATAACGCCAAGCGTAAGGCCGAGCAGCTGTCCTATATAAATCAAATATTGGTCCATAGAAGGTTCCTTTCTTACGATTTTTAAAACTGACTTTCAAACGCATCGTTCAGCTTTTGGGCGAGTACTTGCATGCGCTCGGGGGTAACCTTGCACACGCGACGGTCATAGGTCACAAGTCCGTTGGTCTCGTCCTCAACATCGCTGACCTGTGTGAGGACCGCGGCGCAAAGTCCGCCGTTTTTGATGCAGGGAACGATCTCTTCAAAATAGAGTCTTTCCAATGCGTTCAAGAACGCCTCGGGGCTCTCAAGCGTGCTATATCCGTAGTTTTGGTCGAGGTTGAAGGAGTGCTCCTCAATTTTGCAGGAGTAGCCGCCAAATTCGGAGAGCACCAAGGGGAGCTTGCGGCTCTTGAGCTTGACACGGCGGAAATAGATGTGCTCACTTTGCACGTCGCTGCGCGGCGTTTTGAACCAGCCCGATGCCGTATCAAAAACGCGGGTGGGGTCGTATGCCTTGAATTGGTCGTACACGCGCGAAGCACCAAAGTACTGTCCCCAACCCTCGTTGAAGATAGTATAATAGCAAACACTGGGGTGATTGTAAAGCAGATCCATCAGAGCGCGCGAGCCGTCCTCAAAGTCGGCGCGGCGGCGACGGCTCACCGTGTGGAAAAATCCCCATCGCCAGCCCGCAGTGGGCAGTGCGGTATCAAAAAGGAAGCTGTAATGACCGCTGTTCATCATATCTTGAAAAACGATCATGCCCTGCTTGTCGCACTCATAGTAAAAGACATCGGGCTCGATTTTGATGTGCTTGCGCAGCATATTAAAGCCGAGCTCCTTCATTTTGGAAATATCGTAGCGGTAGCCGTCTGGCGTGGCGGGGGTGTAGATGCCGTCGCTGAAGTATCCTTGGTCAAGAAGCCCATGGAAGAAATAGGGCTTGCCGTTCAGACAAATGCGCGGCTTGCCCGCAACCATCTTGGATTCGATGGTACGCAGAGCAAAATAAGAGTCGATCTGATCCTTGCCGTCCGCAAGGGTAAAGGTGTAAAGGTGAGGATTTTCGGGAGACCACAGGATCGGGTTTTCGATCTCGATCTCAATACGGTTGCCCTCGTATGTGTAAGCCTTATCGCCCTCGGGCAGATGGAGTGTGAGCGTTTTTTGTGCGTTGCCGCCCAAGGTTTCAACCGTTACAGAGGTGAGTGTGGGGGTGATGCGGAGCGAGGAAATGTACTGCTCGGGAACCCCCTCGAGCCATACAGGCTGCCAGATGCCGCTGATGGGTGTGTACCACATGCCACCGCGCTTTTTGCGCTGCTTGCCGTATGCCAGCTGAATATCCAATTTGTCGGTCACGCGCACGCGCAAGCGGTTCTCCCCTGCTCTTGCGGCGTTTGTAACGTCAAAGGTAAAGGGCAAATATCCGCCAACGTGCTTGCCAAGATAAGTGTCATTGAGCCACACCTCGGCAATCTGGTCGACTGCTCCAAAGTGCAATAAAACTCTTTCTTTGGCAAGCTCTTCGGTCAATTCAAAGCATTTTTCATAGATGTATTGCTCATTCTTCTCCAGCGTGCGGCATACGCCCGAAAGTCTGGTTTCGGGCGAGAACGGAACGACGACCTCGGAGATAGATGTCACGACTCCTTTTTTTTCAACACTCAAATTCCAAGCGCCGCAAAGAGAAAGATAGGAGTCGCGCTTCATTTGCGGGCGGGGGTATTCATTCGCCCATTCGTCTCCCTTTGCGGCGTTCTCAAAAGGGGTTGTCAGGTCCTGTGTGCGAGGCGTTTTTTTAGGACGCAAAAGCACCAAGAGAATTGTCAGTACCGCCGCCACAACAAGTGCGGCGAGGAAGATGTTTTCATTAGGCAAAAAGGAGAAGGTTCCGTCGTTGTTGGGAACAAGCTCGGCGTTCTTAAGAACCCAGCTGCCAATCTTCGGTCCGACAACACCGGGAATCAGCACCTGCGCACAAATGCGCACGCCCTGCAGCATGCCTGCCTTGCCACCCGGGGTGAGGTCACGAATCTTTGCGCCAAACACTGCCATGCCGCAAAGGTAGCCGCACATCATAAAGAGCGAGCCAACAAAAACGAGGGCTGTCCCCTTGAACAGGTACAACAAAACGTAACCGGTCATCAGAGATGCCAGCGCGATAAAGCCGGAAAAATCAAACCCCTTTTTGTCATAGACCTTGCCCCAAAGCGCTGTTGCAACCGACGCCAGAATAATGGCGGGTGCCATAATAAAGACGTAGTCGGTCATGCCCAGCGACTTTTCATAGTAGATGATAAGGTAAGGCATAAAGATTTGAATGGAAATATTAAAGAGAATAAACGCGGCAAGATAGAAATACAGCGACCCGTTGCCCTTTACGGTTGAGGGGCGGAAGCCGTAGATGATGTTTTGGAAGTATCCCGTTTCGGACTTGACACACTTGACGGGGTCTTTGATCAGGAAGATGCCAAGAACACCAACAGCGATAACGACAACGCCAATGATGGCAAAGATCCAGACCCAACTTTCAGCCTTTGTCAGATCGAAGAACATAAAGCCACCAAACACAACGAGGATAGCGACCAGCGGCATCATAGAGTTGATGCCCTCGGCGGCACCGCGGTTGGTGTTGTCGGTGCTATCGGTCAGCCATGCGTTAAACGCCGCATCGTTGGCAGAGGAGCCGAAAAAGGTCATAACACAGTCCAGAATGATAACCAAAGACACCGCAACGGCAGATGCGTTGGTGGCAAGCCAAACGGTGGGATCGGTGGCGTCTACGCGAATAAAGCAGAAGCCGGGAATGGAAACGCCCCAAAGAATATAACCTGCGCACATAAAGAGTTTTCTCTTGCCGACGCGGTCGGAAAGCGCACCAATAAGAACGGTTGTCAGCGCGGCAGAAATGGCACTCGCCGCAACCATGGTGGAAATGTCGTCAGCGGTCGCGCGGAACATATTGTAGATGAACACGTTGAGATACATATTCTCCACGACCCACGCCACCTGACCGATGAGGCTGAACAAGGTCAGCGCACACCAAAAACGAGGGGAAAGCTTGGTTTTCATAAGAGCCTCCTGTTTGTAATAAATTGTCTTCCCTTTTATTATAGCATATTTAAAGAGTGTTTGCAAGGGGGAATAAATCAAGAACACGGTTCGTCCCAACGGTCGCTCTGCGACCTACACCTCATCCGGCTCGTAATACTCGCCACCTTCCCCTCAAGGGGAAGGCTTTTGTATTGTTTGCCATCAAAACCAAAGACGCCTCTTTCTTCTTTGGTGTTACCCTATCCATTTTGCGAGGCAAACTCACTTTTAGCCTTCCCCTTGAGGGGAAGGTGGCAAATTCGTACTTCGAATTTGACGGATGAGGTGTAGCCATCGAAGATGGCGTCAAGACTGTCACCTTCCTTTTAATATTTCTTTCTCCTTGACAACCCCTTTTGCTTGTGGTACAATAAACACAGAACTTTGGGTGCCTATGCGCCCACAAGGAGGAACATATGAAAAACAAAACTTCAAAAACAATTGTTGCAATCTCGCTATCGGCACTTTTACTCATTGCGATAATATCTTGCGCCGCAAAATTCGTTTACCTTTCCCCTTCCTGTTATTCGGATAACGACACCCTGACAAACCAAGAAAATTACTTTATTAAGAAAATCGCATTGGAATGTGTAGAGGCGCGGCTTTCGGTTTTTGCGGATTCAAATAGCGGTATATATGATTCTATTCAACTTGACAACGACCAAAACAACCGCAAACACGTTTTTGTTTTTATCAACAGCGATTTTATGGATAGCGTCCGAAAAGAGGATGACGAATATATCGTCCGCGTACAAACCTATGGAATGGAATCAGTATCATCCGATTGTGTATATGAAATTCATCTATCAAACGAATTTGATGTAACCTTTTTCGGTCTCGATCCGTAATCAAAACAACATACTCTAACGAACACTCTTGCAGGTGTTCGTTTTTGTTTTAATCGTAACTCTGCACTTTTCTGCACTCTTCTTTGTGTTTCTTTTTCCTTGACAACCCCTTTTGTTTGTGGTACAATAAACACAGAACTTTGGGTGCCTGTGTACCCACAAGGAGGAACTTTTATGAAACGTTTGACAAAGGGCGTTCACCACATTGCCATCAAGTGTGCGGGGCACGAGCATTTTAATAAGACTATCCACTTTTATCACACCCTTTTGGGTATGCCCATCGTACGCGAATGGCAGACAAACGAGGGGCTGCCCTGTGCTATGGTCGACATTGGCGGCAGCATGATGGAGATCTTCTCCAACGCCGAGGACACACTCCCCCAAGGCACGCTTCGCCATCTTGCATTCGCTACTGATAGCACCGACGAGTGCATCGAAACCGTCCGCGCGGCGGGCTATCAAATCACGATGGAACCAACCGACATCTGCATTCCGTCAAAGCCCCCCTACCCCCCACGCATCGGCTTTTGTATTGGTTCCGTAGGCGAGGAGATCGAATTCTTCCAAGAAAAATAAAACAAAACAGACAAAATAGAAAGGCACATCTATGCGTATTCTTGCCCTTGGCGACGTTGTTGGACAGGTCGCCATCGAATATCTTGCGGACAAGCTCTGGGCGTTCCGCTCGAAAGAAAAAATTGATTTTTGCGTTGCAAACGGAGAGAACGCCACCGAGATCCGCGGCATCTCTGCCGCCGACGCAGAGGCTCTGCTCGGGACGGGCGTTGACCTCATCACGCTTGGCAACCACGCCTTTGGCATGAAGGATATTTATGCCTATCTTGATGCCAACGAGCACTCTATCATTCGCCCTGCCAACTACCCCACCGACGCCCCCGGCGTTGGCTACACCGTTTGCGACGTCAACGGCTGGAGGGTGCTTTGCATCAACGCAAGCGGACGCATTTATCTCGATCCGCTTGCCTCTCCCTTTGACACCGTCGACCGCATTCTCGAGCGCGAGGACGGGCGTTACGACCTCGCTCTGCTCGACATTCACGCCGAAGCGACCAGCGAAAAGTTGGCTCTCGGTCGCTATTTTGACGGGCGCATTCAGGTGATGTTTGGCACGCACACGCACGTTCCCACCGCCGACGAGCAGATCCTGCCCCACGGCTCGGGCTACATTACCGACCTCGGTATGTGCGGCCCCGTTGACGGAATCCTCGGCACCGATGCCGATGCTGTCATTCACCGCTTCCGCACCCTCATGCCCACGCGCTTCTCCGTCGCCTCGGGTGATGTGAAAGCACAAGGCGTCATTTTTGACGTTGACGAGAGCGCGAGAAAAGTACGGAGCGTTAAGAGAGTGGTGTTTTGATAAGATTGCGGGTTATTGTGGGGGAACTTTTTAGAAAAAGTTCCCCCCCCTCAAAAACTTTCGCACAAAAATAATCAAAATAAATTTGTTAGTACACGAACAGACAGTCGGCGGGGGCGCAACGCTAGCTTTTGTTTTCGCCAGCGATAAGGGACAACAACCCCTACCCCC
>JAZSFA010000041.1:0-19067 GCA_045531965.1 Eubacteriales bacterium | reverse complement strand
CAAATCATCGACACTTTTGTCTGCGTAATAGGCGGTGTTTCCGCTCTTGTGAATGGTGGGGGTAGCATACTCCTCGCTGAGAGGGTGCTCATAGACAACGGTGGTTTGCTCCTCCAATTGTTCTTCGTACTCACCTCTGCGGGAGCAGGATGAGCAGGAAACGAAGGATGTCATAAGAAGGATAGTTATTGTGATTAGCAGTATTTTCTTCATAAATAGTAATTCCTTTCCTAATTACAAATGCAACGGTATATTTATAATTATATGATACACTCTCTGATTAACCCCAGATGGTGCATCATCTGGGGTTTTATAATCAATTAAGTAGCAGAAATCTCCAAAGTTGTCTCTGTTCCAGTGAAATTAACATTGTCATAATAATCTACTTCATTAAAAGTTCGAAAATAATTACACTCAAAAAACGCACTGGCACTTACGAATGTTTGTCCTGCGAACATAGAAAAGCGTTTGTAAAGAGAATCTGTTTTGGTTGTCAAATATTCAATCTTTTCCCATGTCATCTCATAATTTTCATCCTCCCCATTAGTCACATACGTCATATCGATATATGCAGGGAAGTTATACTGTGTACTATTAAATCCACCGTTATCATCATAGTAATTAATAGCATTATTAGCCTCAACGCAATTCATTCCACGATAGTATTTAAGCGTAAAAGTAACACGGGCCACCTTGAAACTCGAGTCCCAAAGATCCGTAAGTTCTTCTTGATAACGAGCGGAAGTAGCTGCACTTACAGGAATGGCCATAGACACCAAGAGCAGTGCCATAATAAGGAGGGGAATAAAAATTTTCGTTTTCATAGAAATTTCCTTTCTTTTTGTGCATATATATGTAATTTATAAATGATGCACCATTTATAAATCGCATATCATTATTAGTATGTACCGCCAATATATTGGTTCTGGCTGTAACTATACTTCTTATTTTTATATTTAATAGAACTAATAATCATTTTAATTAAAAACCGATCGTCTTTATTGGGATCTCCCATATTAATTTGTATGTCTGACACATCACCTTTCCCATTACAAATATTTCTGGTTGTAATACTTCCGAACATTGCCACAAAATGACTATTCCCCTCAGATCCGCTATTGATATATACAGATGTGTATAAATTTCCTTCGTCACATGGTATGAGGAAAACATCATTCTCATAATTTATTTTTGAATGTTCTTCACTATTACTTCGATATACTAACTTAATAGTTTCGAATGATACATTATCAATGTCTCGCGTTGAGATCAGGTGGACTTCATTCATTCCATAATAAAGGTATTCTTTAGGAACCTTTACTTTGAATGAGTACTCATTATCAGTTGAATAATCATACTCGTATTTGTCATCAATATAAATAACATTGTTGTTCACTAACAAGCAATGATTCAAAACATATTCGGGGGGTGAGTTATAAACAGTAGCTTCTATTGTATATGTTTCTGCTTCGAGAAGTGCATTCAAAACACTATTGCTCGAAAAATTACTCAAATTATCAATTTTTAACTCTGCATATATGGGATCTAATTCTAATCTTTCAGTATCAGGTTCACTGTTTGCATTTTCGCCAAACCGACATTCAAATGATATTTTTTTCACCGCTGATGTTTGAAATCTTGGTAATGAAAAACTATTCTGGCTATATTTTTGCTTTAAAACAAAGTCAATGACGAAAGACTCCTTTCGTGAGGCTGGCTCGGGTGATATTTTAATCTCTAAATCTACCACACCATAAGTACAGCTGAAATCATATGTCAAATACTTTTCTTCTCCTACTGTATATTCCATTGGAATGCCGTCGACCAAAATCATCAAGGTATAATCGTTATAAAAGCTTGAGACATTTTGGTTCATTATAAATCGAAAGTGCATTTCAGGCTCCTGCACTTGAAGCGTTCTTTCTGTAAGCAACTCCCCTTCATAAAAGATGTTGTAATATGTTTGGACATGATTTGAGTACAGATCAATTTCATTTTGCGTGAAAAAAGTGGTCAAAATTGCCGAGTCATATACACGATGTTCAGTATTATCAGCTTTGAAAGCTAGCGCAAATACATTAGAATAAGATTTATCCGCAAAAGGAGGGAGGGAAACAGGCACTACAACCATTTCATTTTCCGCAAGATTTATAGCAATCGTTTCTGCCCCATCAAATCCGTTATATTTTGTTCCATCACAAAAAATTGTTACATAGTAAGTTCCCGGTTCACCTGTGATTCTTAAATCCATTGTCTTATTACTATTCGGATATTGTGAAGTATATCTATATACTGATAATGTATTGTAATCATCCAAGTTAAAATCTTCCGTGAAAACCATGTCCAAATCATTGTTGACAAGATTATATAGACACTGTTCCTCATATGTGAAATCATATCTCTTCATTTCGGGATAGGCCTTTACATAATTGTCTTTACACACATTAAAGTAATCCGTAAGACTTATATGTTCTACATATGTCGGTTCATTCAGTTTCGTATTAGATATCGACGTATCAGAGATATTGTTGATCATATAATCCATTGTCATCGAATAATTCTTCAAATCATCTCGATTAAATTCAGGATAATATCCCTCATTCGTCAACAAAACTACGGATATTTTCGAAACGCCCTCCACTAAATCAGATGAAGCGATCTCAATATCTACCCATGAGTTTTTTCCTGCCGTGAAAGTGTAATAAGAGTATTCCTGTTTATCAACATTAAACATTATCGGTTTGTTGTTATTGAAAACCATCAAACCCAACTTATAGGATTCATCCAATGTTTGAACAACAATTCTACTGGAGAGGTCTTTGGACTTTACCGTGATAGTTTCATCATAGCCAACCAGAGTATTGTCTATCTCTATGTGAGCATCAAAACTATAAGTGGATCTTGAAGTTGATTCGCATTCATTTTTTGCGGTGTTTTTACTGCACGAGCAAAGTGAAAACACTATTAAAGCAAACAATATGACTTCCAACAATCTCTTTTTTTTCATCTGTCTTATCCTGCCTTCCTGCTACACCAAATCATTTTGACGCTCCATGCAATTACAGTAAATACGTTTCAATATTCTTTATTTCATATGACTCTTCTATTAAATCGGAATATCCGAGAGTAATAATACCCATTAATTCAATGTTTGTTGATAAAGCACCCAGCATACTTAATATTTTATCTTGATGATTTACAACTTCTCCAATCCAACAGCTCCCTATACCCAATCCATGAGCAGCGAGGAGTATATTTTGCATTACTGCACCACATGATTGAACATCCTTGACATAATCATAAGACTTTTCCTTGTCAAGAAATACAGCAATACAGCATGGAGCTCTTCGTAGCCACCGGCTGTATATTACCGTTTGTGAGATCTCTTGAATTTTCATAAAATCCGTGATGACTTTAAAACGCCATGGTTGTCTGTTTTTTCCCGATGGGGCACAAATTGCAGCCATAAGGATCTGTTTGATAACTTCCGAATCGATAGGAATATCCACATAACTTCTCACACTATGCCTAGTGAAAATTGCTTCCATTACTTCCATGTTTTTCTCCAAACTTAGGTACAGGTGTGTTTTCTGATAATTTTTCCAGAGCCGTTTTTCGGGATTTTATCTACGATCCGAATATCGTCTGGAACCTCATAGGTGGGCAAATTTTTTCTGCAATATTTTGCTATAGCGAACTCATCAATATCACTGCTCTCCACCATTAGATGAATTATTGTCCGCCCTTGAGTATCTTTATCAGCATACACATATGCTTCATCGACTCCATCACATTGCTTTATAACATTCTCTATCTCTTGAGGATAAATATTTAGTCCTGCCTTAATGATCATGTTATCTTTCCGACATTTTATCGTAATCAATCCTTTTTCGGAAATAGAAGCAATATCACCAGTATACAACCACCCATCACAGATTTTTTGAGCGGTCATTTCCTCGTCGTTATAATATCCTATCATAACGCTGTCACCTTTAACGACCAGCTCTCCATCAACTCCAGGTGCCACTTCGTTCCCTTCTTTAGAAAAAATTTTCACTTGCAAAGAAGCCAAGGGGAATCCAACCGATGTACAAAACTCATTAAACAAAGGTGGGGGGAGATAAGATACGCGCGGAGATGCTTCAGTCAACCCATAAACATTATAAATGTGAACGTTCTTAAATGCACTCCGAATAGATGTAGCTACAGTCGGGGTCATGCACTCCCCGCTTGTAACAATAACCCGCAAGCTACTGCATTTGTGTAATCGTTTCTCCATTTGTGCAGCATGGTAGAACAAAGTAGGTGTGCCTGCGGTCACAGTAATTTGATACTTACCAATTGCTTGACACAACGCATATGGATTAAAGTTCCCACTATAAAAGACAATATCTAATCCACATAATATAGATATCAGAAATTCTCCTGTAAGAACGGCACAATGATATAGAGGTCGTGAAATCAATATTGTGTCTTTTGAAGAAATATTAAAATATTTATGAATATCATACAGGTTACACAATAAATTCTCTTGACTGATCATTGCTCCTTTAGGAGAGCCCGTTGTTCCGGATGTAAACATAATCAGTGAAGGTTTCTGACCTTCAGGTATCTTAAAATCATTATCTGAAATCTGCGCGATAGCAATTTCTCCAGAATCATCATCAATAATTAAATACCTTAACGTTGCACAATCGATAATCCGCCGACAATGAGCTTCGCCATATCTGTGAGAAAGAGGAATCGCAATTGATTCTGCCGCCCAACAAGCCAACAATGCGATTGAAGAATTCAATTCAGAGGAACAGAGTATACCGTAACATGGATATGTTAGTTTTTCTGCTAATTTCTCTGCTTTTAACAGGATTTCACCATAATGATAAACCCTATCCTCCTCCCGAAAAGTTTTGTCTTTTTGCTTGATGAGATGTTTTTTAATGACTTCCCACAGTTTCACAGTCTTGCCTCTCTTTCTTAGGATCGAAGGCATATTTGAATACGAGAGCGACTACATCGCCAATGGTTTTAAACTTTACTGGGTCAAGATCATCATCTTGAAGTACAAAATCAAAACCGGCTTCAAGACCAATCATGAGCGTCGTTAAAGTAAGGCTATCGATTCCTAAATCATCTTTCAACGTCAATTGTAGATTTTCGCAATCCTCAAAAGTAAATCCCTGTAAATAATTTAGTACTCTAGCATATAAATGAGGAGATAATTCTTTGTATGAAATTACATCAAGTATGCCTTTTTTCTTTGCAATTTTTTCTACAACCGTATACATATCTTCACATGTTTTTTCGAGTTCTTGATCAGATGACAAAAGGGGTGCTTTCTCCTCATCGGCAATAATATGATACTCTTCACAAAGCCTGTTTTCAAAAGCGACATTAATGTATCGTTCTTTCTCATTTTCTCTTTGACGTACTCTTGAAATCGCAGTTTCTAAAGGCACATCCACAAAAAACGGAATATCCGGCTTGACAATGGATTTAGATATTTCATAAATCCATCTGTCCTCCTCATATCCTCGAGCTTTCAAGTTCGCAAGACACGAATAGAAATAGCGATCACTGATAACCACCTTTCCTTCTTTAAGCGCAGGAACAATAACCGAATGCACATGTTGAATGCGATCACTAGCTGCCATCAAGGACAAGCTTCGATAATCATATTGATCATGATCTGGCGAATCCATAAAAGTCCGAAAAATTGGCGTTTGTCGCACAGCGGGTGTTGGTTGCTTTGTCACAACCGGTTCAATCCCCCGGGCTTTGAAGTAGTCCACCAAACAATTAATCAACGTAGTTTTCCCACATCCATCCAACCCACAAAAAGTGATTAACAAGCCCGGATACGGATTACGTACCATATGAAGTTTTTTCATGTCGCTGACACCTCCTTTAGTAGTTCTACTCGATTAGGATTGAAAAACCATGAGATATAATCCACGTCGTATTGATAGAACTTTTTGTTTTCCGGACGATATACTCGGTTCATAAAACTCTTATTTTTACAAGACAGTTGCGAAAGCATATGCTCAATATGATCATCAGAAATTCCATACAATACACAAAGATTACGGAAAGAATAATAACATTCTTTTTCCAAGCCCAAAGTTTGGATACGTTCTGCCAATCTTTCCCACTCAATAGTCTTGTTTTTATATAATAGATACAAATCAGCGAATTTATATATAGACAGGTCACGATTCATCGCCACCCATGGATATGTTGTTGCCTCTTTATACAGGTGTGCGCACAAATGTGCAACAAAATCTTCAGAGTTCAAAGTATACAGCGCGCCGCTTTCGGTAGTAATTGCTGGGACAGTAGCTTGTAATATTGTATCCACCGTGTCCATACCTTCTTTAGCTTGAAAATCCAGAGAGAAATTGAGATCTATTTCAAGATACTTCATGTGCGGATCGCCGATTTCTTTGATAAATGGAACCGTTTCTCCCCGATTCATTTTTGACATGATTATTTCTTCGCGTGTAGCAGGAACAAACCGCCCGTTTCGAATATGTCCCTGTTTAAATCCATTGGCCAGCAGACGCTCCGAAACGATACCGGTGCTTGCCTTACCGATCAATACATCCACATCATTAGAAGTACGTAAACCGACTGGATAAATACTACACAAATAAGCACCCTTGAGAAACGCATACTTCACAGGAATATCTTTAAAAATTCGGCTTAACTCTCCCAATGTTGATCTGTAGGCCATCGTCTTTTGTGCATTCGATACATATATAGACTCCAATGTATTTCGAAATTCACGATTCGTTGCTGACAACAATTCCGTTTTCTTCAACGTCTCATATGCAACACCGCCCATACGATTGAAAAGTAGACTGCCTAATACATATGGCATATCAAGTTTTTTATCCAATAGAGCTTTAATTTTTTCCCTATCAGGATTAACAAATTTACACAATTCCAATATCAGAATATACTCGTCTTTCATGTGATTTCTCCTCTTTTGTTTTTTCATACACATGCTGATCATCTATCATCAGCAATCTTTGAAATTTACGTTGCATCGCAGGCTTGTGCGAAATTGCAAACACAGTTTGACTCTGATTTTGAGCCGTGAAACCGTCCACAATCCAACGCTCGGTATCTTCATCCAAAGCACTTGTCGCCTCATCCAAGCAAACAAATTCCGGTTGTTTAGTCAGCATACGAGCAATCAATAATCGCTGCCGTTGACCGCCGGATAGTTTGATACCACCTTCACCAATGACAGTATCTAAGCCTTCAGGCAATTGACTAATAAACTCATCTATGCCCGCTTGCTTACATACTTGCATCAACTCACTATCTTTGGCATCAGGTTGATATAGGCTCAGATTCTCCCGAATAGTTAAATTAAAAAGATATCCCTCTTGACTCACAATACCCAGTTTATCGTATAGATATTCTTTATCAATCTGTTCAAGGGGAGTACCAGCGTATTTAATTACTCCACCTTGCGGTCGGAGTAGCCCTAAAGCAAGACTCATAATTGTACTCTTGCCAACACCGCTACTTCCAGCCATAACAACTTTATCCCGGTCATAAATCGAAAACGATACATCTTCAACAACATTATGAATTCCATCATAGGAAAAACTGACATGTTGGAATTCTATGGGAAGAAGCGACTCTGGCCTCAATTTTTCCTCGTTATCTTCCTCTTCCCAATCTAGAGTCTCACAGATCCGTGCGTAATACGGCTGGTTTGCTTTAAACGAAGACATCCTTTGATTAAGGGTATTAGTAGCATTAAATAAGATTTCGTAATATTGTCCAAACAGAATAATTGTACCAACGGTCACCTCGCCTCGAATCGCCAAGAAGGCTCCAATAACATACACTAACACTTTGGTAAGGTAATTGACTTTAAAATCATTAAAGACTTCTCTATAAAGCCAATATCGAATATGAACCAGACCTAATTGTGAAAGATAATTACGATATTCCCGATATTTTTTTACTGAACTTTCCTCGGCACACTGAACCTTGATTTCTTTCCACATGGTCAGTACATTATGTTCGAAAGCTCCATATTCCTCGTTGGCCTTACGTATCTTCTCATTGATTCTCTGGGTCCCACGTCCGATATAAATATCAATTGCCAACATCATTGGAATGACAGGGAGACAAATCAAAAGATACTTCCAATTGATTAACAAGCAACAGATAACGGTAATAATAACGGTTACAATGCTACCTATATAGTCCACGATCTGCTCGCGAATAAAATTGCCCAACTTATCAACATCATCTACCATTCGCATTTTCAATTCATTGGTATTTCGCTTGCTATAATCAATATATGAAACTCTAAAATATTTTGAGAATATGTCTTTGCGCAACTGATATCCGAAGTCGTTCTGAATTTTATTGGAATATTTTAATTTCAGAAAATCATTGGCTACCTGAATGAAGAACACCAATACTAACCCTATAACTACCCAAGGGAATAATGTCATGTTTCCCTGACCCAGCACTTTATCAATAAAGAGCTGAAAAATTTTCGGAGAGATTAACGATATGGGAATAGCAAACAACCCACATAACATCAGCACGCTCATTGGCAACCGCAAGGAACCAAAATATTGATGAAATCTTTTAAATATTTGTATTCGTGATAATTTCACATCCATCTTCTCCAAACATCCTACGATACATATCACATTTATTTTTAAGAGTATGAGGGTTTCCCTCTGCAATCTGCATACCTTGATATATAACAATCGCCCGGTCACATCGTTCAACAGCTTCCGCTCGATGAGAGATCACAATCAGTGTCATCTCCTCGTTCCGCTCACAAAGCAAATCAACAACCTTTCGTTCTGTATCCATATCCAAGGCGGAGGTCGCTTCGTCTAAAATCATAACTTCCGGATCACGTAAAATCATCCGCGCTATCATCAGCCGTTGTTTTTGCCCACCGGACATATCAAACCCCTCGGTTCCCAACACAGAATCTAACCTCAACGAAGACTGGCGAATACATTCGCCCAAATCCAAAGAATCACATACAGACATGAGTTCTTCATCTGTGTAGTCCCGCTCTGTCGAGCACCCTATTAAAAGATTTTCTCTTATAGATGCTTTAAATAATGTAATTTGCTGACTTAGCACGGCAATTTTACTTCGAAGTGTTTTAGGGTCATATGATTTAACATTGACACCATTGATACATACACAACCCGAGGTCGCATCATATAAGCCTACTATTAAATCAGCGATCGTTGTCTTTCCCGCACCGCTATAACCAACAAGCGCCACTTTTTCTCCCTTTCGAATCTTAAAGGACAGATCATGTAATATTTCATTTCGGTCATAGATCATGCAAACGTTTTGAAAGGAAATAGACTCTATCGGCTCATTGATACTTATATTGGGGTACTCCTCCTGTGTCTCCCCCGGTAGATTCAGCACTTCAATCACACGATCTAAACCCGCTTTTCTTCCGAACCATTCGAGGTACAACCGTAAGATCCAATTCATTTTTCTATGAAGCAAGGTTATATATTGAAGCAAAGCCAAGAAAATACCAAGCGTCATGGCACCTTGGCTTACCTGTAACGCGCAATAAAAATAAATGATCAAAGAAGTTATCAAGTTGACAAACTGAATAAATTTATCTGTCGAAAAATCAAGCCACTTTACCTTTGTTCTCAGTTTAATCAGTTTTTGAACTAATTGGCAGACTTTTTGATCTGCCCATTTTCGTGCTGACATGAGACGAACATCTTTCATCGCATTCAATATTTCGAACAATCGCCCCTGAAAAGCACCATTCGTGGTAGCCTCTTGCTGCGCCGCCTTTTGAACAACGCTTCCTAACACTCGGGTAAGTATAATAGGCAGGACAGCAGTTATAATAAGCATGATTGCAACAACCGGTTGAATAAAACAAACAATCACGATAATGCAAACGCACATAATAATGGAATTTACTACGTGGAACAAATTGCGCTGAATTGCATTTAAAAATTGATCGCTATCAGTATCAATGCGTGTCATCAAATCTCCGCTATTTATTGAAGAAAGCCAAGCAGCTTTCGCGTGTACAATTTTATCAAAGAGACTGATTTTCACATCACCCACATATTGGTTGCTTAATGTTTGCCATACAAATGCATAGATTAGATTGAAGATACACGAGACAACAAATAACAAGATATAGTTTCTTATAACTGTCCAGAGCTGCTCATATTTTCTATCGTTCAAAACTTCATCTGTCAAAAAAGTTAGATTTAATGGCAGAAGTACTGCTACAGCGTACAAAACCACAATGCAGATTTCAGCAACGGCAAATAACCCTATATACTTTTTTCCATACGGCCAAATATGTTTTATTCGCGTTCGGTTATCCATAATCATCCACTTCCCTTTTTAGTGCACAAGTACAACGAAAAGGTATCAATATCCGTTGATCCAAGCCAAAGATTCGGATAAAATTTAATAGAGGAGATAGATTTTCGAATATCTAGAGGCTTTGTTACAAGAAAATGATTACCAAGATCTCTGGCTCTAATCTCCATTGCTTCATTGTCATTAAAAACATATCTTCCGGTTACATATTTGTGAATATCAAATACAGCAATTCCTTCTGCCTCATATTCCGATTGGCAAGTAAATTGATAATATACCCCCTCCTCATCCTCGTTCAACACTTTATTCATTTTAATAAAGTCAAATCCTTTAAACCTTACATGGGTCAAATATTCTGAAATCATGAGCGGATATATACGTGAAAGCAAATCACGTTCCTTTGCAAGAAGCTCATCTGTTTTTGAAACTAACTTGGCAATATGTTCCGCTTTTTTCGGGGCGGGATAAAACGTTCTCATTTCGGTTTCCTCATAGGAAAACTTCATATACATTTGGCGAATAACACCATACGCTTCTGCCAACTTCAAATATTCAACTGCCAAAGTACGAAGTTCATGAGAAGCGTCCGCCTTATTGCAAAAATAGACGATTCGATTAGCAATTAACCACTTATTCTCGGTTATCATATGAGCAACCCGATAATCAAACAAGCGAAGATCTTTTTCGACAAGACCGTTCCTAAAAAGTTCAGTTACGTTTAATCCAAAAGCAGAATGATTCGTAGCAAATAACTGTGGATTATCCTCTTTTAATGTAAAATAAACGCCTTCAATTTTTCCGTGCCCGGTCATATAATCGTACAATTCAGAGAGCACCCGCTCATACTGATATTCGTAATTCCAAATATCACATTTCACGAAGTTCTTCGGTTTGATAATTTGTACAGAATCTTCATTATTGACCCGAGGCATTTGATCACCCGCTTTACGTAAAGCCTCATGCACTTGCTCAAAATCTGCTTGTGCATCAAAGAGCGACCGTTCGGTGTCAAAACCTTTTATGTAATAAACTTTTTGTTCGTTATCATATCCATATATCAGAATTGGATGTATATCATGCCTTTTTTGATAATGAATGGATACTCCTAAATAATAATTATCTATCCATGCATATATGTATTTGCCTTGCTCGATAAACTCTGTAAAAGTTTTAGGATCGTTAAAACGCCTTGCATCTTCAAATGTCAACTTACTTGTATCAAACAAATCCTTATAAAACATATCAAAGTCCGTATATTCATAAAAAGTCGGGCATTCGAATCGATAATGAAGATTAATAAAGTTACTCATCCACCAATCTTCCAGGCCATATTCCACAATTGGAATCTGCAGCAATAATAGGTGATGCGTAAACAAAGTTATTGCACGATTTTCTCTTATTGGAAGAACTTTACTTGTATAATTCATCATCATCTTCTCCTTCATACTTATTACCGTTTGAGCCATTTTAGAAACAGTCTCAAGACAGTCATATCACATTGAATCTTTGGGAAAAATTATTAGAAACATTTTTTTTGAGCGAAATGACAATTTTAATAATATCAAAAGAACCTACTCCTAATTCCAACAAGGAGACATCACTCGTCAAACTTTCTTGCTAAATACAAGGACATGTTTCAATTACAATATTTTTGATAGTCCACATTGCCTTAACAGTTTCTTTGAACTCATTTCATTTTCTCCTAGTTTCGATTGCAATAACATTATAGCAAAAAATATTTCCACATTGCATATTCGGGACAAAACATACGGTATAGGGATAGATGTAGCGTGCTTAATTGCGCATGTCCCCAGTAATTAACAGTTATCCCACACTTGATAATCAGTTTAATACCTATTCATGCCTGCGAATCATGTTGAACCACCAACTCGATATCTTCATTTTTATCAGTACAATATTTATAATCAATAGCAATAATACTTTCATCTTTCACCTTCAAAATGATATGTGACACATACTGCTTCGGCGGCTGTATATATATTAGTTGTTTTATCCTTTCGAACCATTCCATAAATTCAATTATTTCTGTGGTAGAGTAAAGATCTGTTTTTGGGGTATTGTCAATACTTGTTTTTTTCATTTTCTCAATTTGAGATATTATATGAGAAACGTACCACTCATCAATCTTATTCATATAATCCCTCCTTTTTATTCAGTATATAGGCGATTACAAAATTCAAATTATGCAATTCAGATAAGGCAAATATCTTTATGCATTATTCTTTTTTCTCCGCAAACAAAGGGTAATTATGAAATTCCTATGATTATAGAGAGTTGAAAGACCTAAAATCACATTTATTTTTGCATTTATAATTCATTTTAACGTTTTCATTTTGCAATCGGCTAATTCAGTATATCATGGAACCATGCCCAAATACAAAAAAAGGGATATAAAGCCCAAAAAAGGGATAGGTGCCCTCCAACCGAAAGCACCTATCCCTTTTACAATAGCAATCATCCCGATCAACGCAAATGATATTGAGAAAGCCACACAATTCACAAAAATAACACCATTAAATTGCACAATTCAGCCAAACATATTACAGTTATCCCCAAATCATATGTTTTATCCCATATTTCGTTTTTTTATCAAAAATATGCTATAATATTGTTGCTTGAAAGGAATTGGGTATATCATGGAAAATAAAATCGCAAACCATTTAAGTCAAAAACTTGTTACGCTTTCGATTATACCAAGCAAATATAAAGAAGTATATACATATGGCATAGAACTAATTCTATCATTTATGATAAGCGTGATGTCCATTATAGTTATCGGAGCCATTTGTAATCGTGTAATAGCTTCTTTTATTTTCCTCTTAATCTTTATTGCATTAAGAAGATATACTGGCGGTTATCACGCAGACACACATTTTAAGTGTAAGATATGGACTATTTCAATCTATCTAATAGTTATTATTTTTTCGGAAATATTTATAATGATTAATATATTGTGCCGCATGCTTCTTTATATAATCGGAATCTTTATTATATTAAGTTATGCCCCTATAGATAATCCCAATAAATCTTTAGCAAGGCAATCGAGAAAGAAGCATAAAATCATTTCCCTCTTGATTTATTCACTATTAAGTAGTCTATCGTATACGTTGTCATTTTTTAATGAATCATGGAGCAAGACCGTATATTTTTCTCTGTTAGCGGTCATTGCTTTGATGATAATAGCAATATACAAAGAAAGGAGACATAAAAGAAATGAAAAAACTTGCTGAGATTTTTGCAAGTATTGCTTTGATGGCCGCCAAGTCTGCTGCCGGTGCAGCTTCTGAATGGTGCACCTATCAGCCCAAAGAGCCTGATGCCTTGCATGAATTTATGAAGTAACGTAATGTAAACAAGCGAAATATCTTCTGGATATTTCGCTTGTTTACATTACAACTACTTGACGAATAATCTGCTATATGTTAAAATAATAATTAGCCTAGTGATCAGGAGGTATATCTATGATTGTTTTTGCTGTTTGCGATGATGATATTGCTTTCGCTGAATTATTGACTAGAAATCTTCGGAAATTATTATTAAATATTCCTGACGAACTTGAATGCTCTGTAAAAGCTTTTTTTTCCAGCAAACAAATATTAGATTATATACAAAATAATCAAATCAATATTTTATTATTAGATATTGATATGCCTAAAGTCAGCGGTTTTCAACTTGCTGAAATACTCAAGAAACGTTCCCCCGATACAATTATAATTTTTGTTTCTGC
Organism: Eubacteriales bacterium; assembly: GCA_045531965.1. GTDB lineage: Bacteria > Bacillota > Clostridia > Oscillospirales > CAG-272 > CAMEON01. The sequence goes on along the minus strand of JAZSFA010000041.1, from coordinate 4,945 downwards.
ATATGACAGTTTTGTTTATGATTCATTCCAATTTAATCCTTTTTGCTTCTTGAGAAAAAATCATCTTAAAGTTGAACTTCCTGCCACCATTCAAAAAGTGTTGTATAAATATCTGGATAATAATATAACTCGGTTATTTAAAACAACCGAGGGGAATATTAATATTCGTATACAGGATATTATTTATATTGAAAGCGTTAAAAACTATTATCGTGTACACTGCAAATCAAATTCCGTATATACTTGTAGAGGTACCCTTTCATCTATTGAGAAAGAATTACCCGATGCATATTTTCATAAAATACATCCAGCATTTATCATTAATATGGATAACATATCTATTGTGGGATCAAATAGAACGGTTATATTAATTGACGGAACAACCTTGACTGTAAGCATTCGGAAATGGTCATCCTTCCACTCATCATATATGGAATATACAAGAAAGAAGGTCACCTTATTATGATTGGGACTGTTTTTGAACTTTCTGCCTCATTATTTGATAGTATATTGTGTATTTATTTTATTACGAAATTCTGCCAAGTGAAATATCACTGCCTTCTCTCCCCCTTGGCATTAGTCCTCATTTACACAGTTACTTTGCTGGGTGATTTTTGCGCAGAAAGTTTTAGTTTTATTTTTACAATCTTAATATATTTAACATCTTTGATATATGCACTTATTATTGGTCGAAAAAAACCATTTGTCGCTATTTGTGCCACATGTATATATCATATTACTCTAATAATATTAAGTACACTTCTTTTCTACTCATTCTCACTTCTCTTCAACAATTTTACTGATTTACTATATGGGGTTGATAGTGCCGGACGATATGCATATGTCATTACACACAAAGTACTACTTCTTGCCTGTCTGCGTTTAGTTATAACCTTAAGAAAGCATACAACTCACGGGAATGTGATAAATGGTGTATTTACATTTCTTTTCTCGATCATTACAGTACTTGGGTTGGCCATTACAATTAGTATCACCAATACAATTGATGCCTCGCTTATAAACACTCAATTATTATCAATTGCTTTAGTTTTCTTATTCCTAAATATCTTTCTTTATATATTGTTAACACAAATCTCTCGCTTGCAGAAAAAGAACTACGATTTAGAATTGTTGTCTGAAAAAGCACAATATGAAAGCGATAAATATCAAGAGGCATTAATCTTCTGGAAGGAAGCACAAAAGCACAGTCACGATGTAAAACATCATATGGCCGCAATAATAGGTATGATTGAAAATAATGAAATACAGAATTGTACAAAATATATCGAAGATTATCTAGATCAAATACAAAAAACACGTCGCTTTTCTCCATCTGGCAATTCTGTTTTGGATTACTTGATTCATTCTAAGTTATCCGCATTAACCAATACAGAAATTATTATTGTCGGAAATATTGGAGACTTATCAGATATAGCTGATGTGGATTTGGCTTCGCTCATTGGCAATATATTAGACAATGCAGTTGAGGCGGAAGAAAAAGTTGAACAAAAGCGGATTGAATTGCTTTTTAGAGTTGTTAATAATAATCGAATTATCATTTGTAAAAATAACATCAGCAGTTCTGTGCTTGCCATAAACAAGCAACTACAATCAACCAAAAGTTCCCCACATAAGCATGGATATGGGCATCAAATTGTAGCCGATATTGTTCAAAAATACAATGGTTTAATAGAATACTTTGAAGAATATAATATGTTTGGCGTCCAAATAGTTTTACCAAATAGCAAACTGAAAGACATGACTTTTATAAAAAAACAGTGCGAAAAGTCTTAACTTTTAAGCAGCTGTCTTAAATAATCATTTCTTTTGCTTATACACCATGTCCCGTCTTGTTTGACAGAGTAGGCTCTATTAAACCAGACGTTTCATAGTATATTATCGAATAGAGGTAAGCACTAAACAATCTCGCGTTCAAACCTCCGAAGCAAAGCGTCTCGGAGGGAAATATTACCCTGCAACTTGTTCGTGTTGCAGGGTTTTTGTGTAGGAAATATCAATATATGCTCTTGACCATTTATCCCTATTCCTATGCGTTTTATCCCAAATTCTGTAAAACGACCATTTTTTTGCTATAATAATCTCAAACACAAATTCCCGTGTAGGAGGTTTTATGCACCAGATTAACGCTTCTGCTTCGCTACTCGCTCGCAGTAGCGATTGTGATATAGCTTCAGTTATGTAACTGATTTACGTTTCGTCTGCATCTATTCTACCACGAAAAATTCGTTTTGGCGCGGTCTTCGAAAAGAATTGACCGTAGGACTTTCTATTGTAATTTGCATCATACACACACCTATCATGCGGCTACTCATGCCGTCTGATAGGTGTGTTTTTGTTTACAGCCAACATCATTATATACCGATTCGTGCCCCTCCTTTTTGAATTTTGTCATCATCCAACAAAATTCAAAGGAGGAAGGACAATGAAAAAGCTGTCCACAACCATTATAGATCATAATGGAGAAGTTAAGCTCATCTCGGCCTATGTGGAGGACGAAACCGCAGTAGCCTTGGAGTATTGTGATGAAGAAATCCGCCGCGTTTACATATTGGACAAGCATGAAGAGCAAAACCTTGACCATAGAGAATCCAGACGGCAGAGCTCGTTAGAGCAGATTACTGAGGAAGGACAACAGTTTGTAACCGATGAATATGATCCTGCTACTGAATATCTTCGATACGAGCAAAATAAAAAACTGTATGATGCGCTCCGAACCTTAACAGATAAGCAGTATCACGCCCTTTGGCGGTATGCCGTAGACGGTGTAACTTTTTAGCAGATCGCAGTTGAAATGGGCATCCGTTGGGACACGGTACGGTGGCATTACAGATCCGCGATAAAAAAACTTCAAAAAGTTTTGAGAAATACTCCCTAAAAACGCCCGTTCCGTGGCTTTATAGTGAAGGGACGCTCTCTTACGGCTCTTCAAATACATTACGGAGGTGCAAATATGCTGACGTTAGAACAAATAAGAGAAGACTTAAAGGAAATTCGCTACTACTATTCCCGCAAGAATATTTTCGATGCCGCGATTCCCACGGTTGGCACAGCAGAAATTCTTGCTAAGGTCGAGCGATACAATCGTGCAGTGCGTTCGGCTCCGCCGCGCCTGTTCGATCTGTATATCTCGCTCTATGTCAAGGACAATACCCAAGAGGGTCTTGCCATAGAACTGGGATATACAACCGAGTACATCCAGATCCAAAACAAAAAGCTGGTGTTATTCCTGCAACAAAAACTGGCGGAAGGAGGAACTTTCAGATGAAGAAGAAATCCGAGTTTACCGTTAATGCTTCCAACGTCTACAGAACGCCGTGTTTTATTGTCAGACAGCGAATTGGTATCCTGTACAGTACGTGGGATCATAATGTCCTGTTCAGTCACGACACCTATTACGCACGGACTCCCGAAAGAGATGCCGAATATGAATTGCTGTTTTCCAAGAAAGAAGAAATCAACGGCAAGCGAATCCCTGTCACGGTCTATCTGCGAGAATATGAAGCATGATATCTCCCCTCCTCTGTATTAGTTCGGTTAGAGGTTGAGTAGGGAGAGAATATACCCGCGTGCAGTCTACGTTCGTTTTCGGTATAGGCGTACTTACTGGCAGACGGCTCGTAAAAACCGTATAATGGACATGTCATCTGGCGCGGAAGAAAGAACGATAGCCCGTGCGGAGCTTGCAAGATATGGTGGCCACCCTCTGACACAGCATCGCATGAGACAAATGTTTCGCATAAGCGTACCGATGACCGTTTACCTAACGGTAAACCATTACCTGGCGGTAAACAAACAACTGAATAGCCTACGGGCACCAAATCTACAAAGGAGGTTTGCAACATGGCAAACGAAAAGTACAACAAGCGCAGATGGGCGATCCCGTCCAAGCGCGCCAAGGGTTACGCCGAGGAGCGTAAGGCCAAGGTACACAAGCACGGCCCCAAGGAAGGGCGCGAGCTGACCGACTACGAGGCAGGCATCCGTTCCGGGTACTTGCAAGCCCAAGGAGATCATGCCGGACTCTTTAAGTACAAGAAGGCATTGTCCGAGGGCAAGTCCAAGAAGGAAGCCCGCGAGATCTCCCAGCGCAAGGGAGGCTGATCCCCGTAACAGGATCGCACAAGTAACCGAAATTCAATCCAAAACTGCAACAGGAGGTAAAGTAACATGAACGCAGAAAAGAACATTTTCGTGGAGCGCGAGGTATTCGAGAAGGACGGCAAGTCTTACTTCTCCTACTTCATCCGTGGTAACGTCAGAGGCAAGGACGTCCGCGTGGCCATCATTCCCCCCGATAAGGGTGGCTACACCGTCCTGGATATCGTCTTCGGAAGTGCCATGGCCGCCGAGCTGGTGGTCAAGCCCTTCGAGATCAAGGACGATGCCACCGGTAAGGTCATCAGCGGCAACACCTACGCGGTGAAGTCCTATGATGAGTACGGCGTGGAGTATGAGTGCGCCATCAAGCCCTTCCGCGCATCCGACAAGGCTCTGCTCAATATGCTACTGAAGTGATCGGCGGCATGTCACCCCTAAAGGGTAAGTAAAAAACATACGTTTCTGCGGCTTGGATGCGGACAAGCCCACCCGAGCCGCAGTTTTTATCTCACACAAGGAGGTCTTCTACATGGAAGCAACCAAAACTACAAAGCCCGAGTCCGGCTTCAAGCGTACCGTCAAGAAAGCGGGCGCGAAAACAAAAGCCTTCGTGGGCAAGAAAACCGCCCAGGTCAAGGCGTATCAGAAGCAGGTCAAGAGCGATAAGGATACCGCTTATGACATTGGCTTCAAGCACGGCTGGGATGAAGCGTACAACATCCCTAAGCGTTACAGTGCGAGATCGGCAGCAGCGCAGGGCTTTAAGAAAGGCGTTGTGAACCGCTACCGTTCGGATAAGTACGCAAAGTACCACAAAACCCAATCT
>JAZSFA010000138.1:0-18348 GCA_045531965.1 Eubacteriales bacterium | reverse complement strand
AAGCTCCGGAAGTAGCACTTTATTCATTGGTGCTTGAGAAGTCAAGAAATCGTAGGTATACATTTCTCCGCTTTGATAATAATCTTCAATATCAAAGTCCTTGTATGGTTCTGAAACTTCTGTTTCATCCACAACTTTATAAGATTCCTTAACGTCCTCCTCATCCTCCTCACTCCCCACAAACTTCCCGCCTTCAAACCTATATCCCGCCTCCTCAACGGCCTTCAAATACAGCTCCTCAGCCTTCACCACAGCTCGGTGAAGGCTTTTTGCGTCTCGGCTCGTCATGCGAGAAAGGCTCTCCTTCAGCTCGGTGAGTTTGACGAGGATCTTCTCGGCCACGCTCCCCTGCTCGGCCACCAGACGTCTGATAAAATGCCCGTCGCCCAGAATCTTCTCAGCCATAATGGCTGTACCCTCGGACACGAAGGTTTCAAGGTCTTCGATCTCTGACTCCGTCAGTTTCCCCGTGACCTTCCCCTCTGGGGAAGGGGGACCGCTTGCGGTGGATGAGGTCTCGGTTCCTCGCTTGACCTTCTCCATGATAGGCTCCAGGAACGCCTTGACTTCCTCGGCATTCCCCTTGAAATACTCCCGTCGGGCCAGCTCGGCGTATAGCGCGTCATCCCCCATAATGGAGGAAAGCTGCGCCGCCAGAGCCGCGTTGCCTATCGTCCCCTCCGTGGTATGCGTCACCTCATGCACCAAAGCCTGTCCCCACGCCTTGATCGCCGCACTATACCATATTAATATTCACCCATGCTTCTTCGGCAGACTTACACAATTTTTCGATATATTCCCTGCGGAGGAGCTTATCTAGCCATTCTTTCGGGATGGCGTCATACCCATAGAGCGCGCCTGCAAGACCGCCAGCAACAGCGGCAACCGTGTCCGTATCCTCACCGAGGTTGACAGCCTTCAGAACGCAGTCGCGGTAGGTATCGGTTGTCAGCAAGCACCAAATAGCCGCTTCAAGGGTATCGACAATGTAACCGCTGCTCTGGATTTCCTCTTGCGGCAATTTGTCAAAATCGTCTTTGAAGAGCCTCTCATATGGAGTAAATTCCGCGCAAGCGTTCAGGTAATGCTCGGCTTTTTTGAGTCCATCTTTGATGCCGTCCCTACCTTTTTCCTTTAGTAAGCTCATCAAAACGAAGGTGTAAATGAGACACCCGATCTTTGATCCGTCATGGGCGTGCGTTAAAGCCGAGGCTTTAACGATCACATCCAACCATTTTTCCATCGGCATTTGATTGGCGTGAGCATACAGCACAAAGGGATGAATACGCATCAAGGAGCCGTTTCCGTTTGAGTGTTCGTTCGCGAGTCCGCATTTATCAATGGGCTTGTTTCGGACGAAATAGTTGTCTATGGCACATCTACAGGTGCTACCAACGTCGAACATTTCACCTGTTGGTGTGTATTCGTTATCATAATACCACTCGCCGAACTTAACCATGATATCTTCAAAATCCAACTTACCACTCGCAAGGCTATCGAGCGCCGCAAGGGACATACTGGTATCGTCCGACCACGAGCCCGAGGGGACGGGATAGGTGCCAAAGCCGCGCATATCTGTGACGGGATTCTCCTCCAGTTCTCCTCTGCCGTAAAACTCCACGGGTACGCCGAGAGCATCACCAACGGCGTGGCCGAGCATAACAGATTTGATCTTTTCAAGCATGGGTGGCTTAGCGTACTCACCGAGATGATATTTTTCACGAATCTCCCGCGGGAAGAAATCCTCGGGTTCGCTGTAAACAATTTTCTTGTTATCTTTCACTTTTCTTCCCTCTTTCTCTTGTCATTTGATTTTGATTGTTTGATACGGCTCATCCATGTATCGCCTTATGCCTTATCTTCATCCCCGTCTTCCTTCAAATATTCCTCAAGATCAATATTCGAGGCACATCCCGCTCTGACATTTCTGATGGCCTCGCTCATGGCAAAGTAGCTCCGCTCTACCCCCTTGTTGGTCTGACGATAGTTGGCGGCGCGGTCACGGCGGATGCCCAAGTTATCGGCTGTCTCCACGGCGTCGATATTGGCGGCCAGGAAGATAAACTCCCAGCCGTACTTCTCTGTCTGCCGTTTGATCTTTTCCTTGATCTCACGAGCGGAATAGTCATGGCTGGCGTTCTCCATGCCGTCGGTGGTGATGATAAAGATGGTATGCTCGGGTACATCCTCACGGCGGGCATACTTGTGGATATTGCCAATGTGATGGATGGCGCCGCCAATGGCATCCAGAAGAGCGGTACATCCGCGCACCTCATAGTCATTGCGGGTCATGGGCTTGACGTCGTTGATATCCACGCGGTCATGGATGACCTTGCTGTAATTGTCGAAAAGCACGGTGGAAACGTAGACCTTTCCCTCCTCTGCCCGCTGCTTTTCAATGGTCGCGTTAAAGCCGCCGATGGTGTCATCCTCAAAGCCCGCCATGGAGCCACTTCTGTCAAGGATAAATACGAGTTCTGTAATATTGTTTTTCATGAGAAAACCTCCCTTTGTTTTTTGTGCCTTCAGTATAGCACAAACAAAGGGAGGTTTGGTCGCTTGGCGAGGGACTTTGAATTTACACAGAGCCTAAAAGCTGCTGATCAAACTCAAACAGCGCTTCGTTGATCTCGAAAATATCATACTTTTCGTTCATGATAAAATAGCGGATGATCTTATCAAACACTTTGCTTCTCGACAAGGTAAATCCCGCGGTTGCAAGTAATTCTTGCGTTGTGTCCATATCAAGTTGCAACGAAATTGCAAAGGCGATCACGGTCTGCTTGGAGGGCTTATAGTCCTTGTTGCTCTTGATCTTGGAGAAGGTGCGCTTATCCACGTTGGCGCGCTTGTAGCACTCCACGTCGGTCATGCCGCTTTCGTCGATGAGGTCAAAAAGCATTTCACGGAAGCTCTTATCCATCTCTTTCATATACTCCTCGAGGGACTTCCCTTTCGCGGAGGGCGGTTCGTCGCATTTGATGAAGCAGGATCGCAACATTCGGGGAGCACGAGGCTTTATTCCCTTCAAGGTGTCTATATCGCAAAGGGCTTTCCCCGCGAAGCCGCCGACGGGGCCATATGTGATAATACCGTCATCATCGTCGCCGTCTATGAAGGAGAGAATATCGTCGTAAAGCTCTTGGCTGAAGGAATAGGATTCCTTGTCAAACACACATAAATAGACCGTCAGCTCGTGATGATACAGAAATTCCGTGATGATCTGAACGGCATATTTCAGCACCTGATCCTTGGGATAGCCGTACACGCCCGAGGAGATCAGCGGAAACGCCACCGTGCGGCAACGGTTCTCCACCGCCAGCTTCAAGGATTCCTCATAGCAGGAGCGCAGAACAATGCTTTCAGCCTGAAGGCCACCGTGCCAAACGGGGCCTGAGGTATGGATCACATATTTGCAGGACAAGCCATAACCGCCCGTCAGCTTGGCCTGTCCGAGGCCGAGGGGCGCGAGCTTGGCACATTCCGCGTCAAGCTCTTTGCCCGCAGCCGTATGTATGGCGAGATCCACGCCGCTGTAACCGATCATTTCCTCGTTGGTCGTGTTAACAATGGCATCGACTTGCATTTTTGTGATGTCTTGACGGATGATTTGCAGGGGCATTCTTTCTCTCCTTTTTCATGCAGATTTTATGGGGCTTACAATAGATAAGCTTTACGATCTGTCAAACCAAGTTTCAAATTCGTACTCTGCTCGGTTATCGTTCATAAACACATCGGTCACCACGCCGTAGACCTTTCGGCCGAGCTTCAGGCTGGTAACATACGGCAGGAGGCTTAGGGACGCTCGTATGGGTTGTCGGCGCAACGGTGGTACGGTGATCCGTTGCCTGGGGATTTATAGGGGTAACGTTGCTGTGAGGTTCTGTAGCTTTGGGGTGGACGGTTCCATTCTGTTGTGTCTTTGGCGGTCTGCTCGAGGCAGGCGTAGGTTTGGGATTGGCCATGCGGGTAGTGTGGCGTTTCTTAGCACTTTTATAGCCCCAATGCAGAAGGACAAACGGAAGGAGGAGGATGCTCAGAGTGGTTGCGAAAAAGCCAACCACAGCAGACAAGGCTTTATAATTCCCGCCATGTCTGCGCGCTCTTTTCTTTTCGACGCGGTACTTTCCCTTTCGGGAGTGCTTGGCTTTCATCCGCTTTTCGTGTTCTCGTTCGCGTTGCTTTTCGCTTTTGTAGGGAGAATTGCCGATTTTGAACAAGCGTCAAAACGCGCGGCGCCAACTTCTGAACCACATTCTGAAGCTCATGTATTCATCTCCTGTCCGATGTATTTACGTCTGATATAATTATACTACTTTTTTATCATAAAGTCAATGCTATAGATTCAGCAGATTTCAAGGATCCCAAGTTTCAACACATGGGTTCGCCGCGCTCCACTCCACCGACACCCATGTAGGCTTTCCTCGTAAGTTGGGAACGGTCAGGATCGACTGACTCGGAGGCTCTTTTAGATGTTACGTGATTGTGCATGGTAACGGGAGACCGCCACCTCCCTTTTGCGCAATTGATGATCTGCGTGTATAAATCCGAGCAGGGTTCACCTCCACCATAGTAGAACCGGTCGAACCAAAAGGTTTGGCTGATTTTTCTTTATGCTCAAAGGTCGGTGGCGTAGATGATATGCCGATACGTGACCGATAGTCGCCTCTTTGAAGGCAAACAGAAATCCCGACGGATCTCTTTAGTGAGGTCGTCGGGATTGTTGTTTTTTGTGTATTTGTCGTAGATTTCGATTTTATGGTCGTACAAGATGATCTTATTTAAGGATTGCCGGTTTTCATTATACTTTTTAGTTAAAATCGCCCCCATCCAAGAAATGTTTCCCGGATGGGGGCTTTTCAGAGGTTCAGAAGAATCACAGGTATTCTTCCTCACCCGCGAAGGGGTTAGGATCGCCTTGGCTGGAGGTGATCACGTCCATCACGTCCAAAACGAGGATCTCGATCTTAGGTTCTTCGTAAGTATTCAGTTTCTTTTTCATGGTCGTTCTCCTTTCGTTTTAGATCAGGCGGCATCCTTATACGCTTCGGCAGACGCACCGTAGTTGTAGAGTGCGATGGCCAGTTTAGCCATGGCCGTAAGATTGCCCTCGCCGTCGGTTTTATCCTTCATGGCATAGACGTAAGAATTGACACTGTAGGTGAGGGTCTGGACTAAGGTTTCACCCTCATCCGTGACCTCGTAAAGCTCGAAGGTGTAGACGATATTGAAGCCTGTGGCATTGATAGCTTCGGTCATGTACGTATCGCCATCAAGGGTGACTTCCTTACCGTTGACCACCAGCTTTGCGTTCTCGCCGGTGGACAGCTTAACGTAGATCTTGTTGTTGTAGTCGAACCAGACACCAACCGAGGCAAACATCACGCCTTCAACAGTCACACCTTCGGGGACCATCAGGCTCTTATCGCTCTTGGCAGGCGTTGCGGTAGAGGCTGTCTTAATACCTGCGACGGCATTGACAAGAGCATCCGTGTTGTAGCCCGTGTAAGTCTGCGCGGCCGCACCATAATGGAGCATATCGCTGACGAGCTGCAGGAGCTTTTCGTCTGTCTCGTGATTCAGCAAATACTCGGCGTATGCCTTGATGCTGTAATCCTTCGTTACCAACACGTCATCTCCCAGTTTGAGGGTAGCGGTAATGGTGTCGCCCATGGTCTGAGGAGGCAGTTGGTTGAAGGTGAAGATGTAGATCTTCTTTTCGGCATCGAACAGAGTGCCCTTGACCGTTGCGGTCTTGCCGGTTTCTTCAATGACGAAGGTCACCTCAGCATCCTTAAAAGCATCTGCAAGGAACACGTAGTAGTTCATGGAGAGATCCAAACCGATGGTAACGGTAGCCCCTTGGAAATCAACCTGGCAGACTTTACAATAGCCGTACTCGTTAGAAGTATGCTCCTTGCCTTCCACCGCGTTCTTTTCGCAGTTGATACACTTGACCGCCGTCGTGCAATCGCCATCATCTTCACCGGGGATATGAGATGCATAACCCTTGACCAGATCCTCTCCACAAATACTGCACTCGATCGCTGTTGTGCAGTCGCCGTCATCCTCATCAGGCGAATGATCTTTTATGAGTCCTGCGGTATTGGAGTAATCCGCGATACTCTTCTCATCGCAAGCAAGGACGATATAAACAACTGCACCGTTGAATACGGGATAATCCTCTGTGCCGATGGTCTGACCCCAGACGTGAGGGATGTTCCCTTCACCGTCAGCGGTCTGTCCATTTTGCAGGAGCCAGGCCACTTCGCCGGACTTAAACTCAGCAAAGGTCTTAGCCGTCGTGCCTTCAATCTGATCCGTCTCGGAATCTGCAAGATAGTAGCAGTTAATGATCGTATCGCTATTTCTGCTTGTAATAGCGTAAGAATTTTGGGTAGCCATCAAATTACCCGAGTTGTAGCAATTTTGAACGATGCCGGGATTTGAATGTTCATAAACAATACCGCACACGGAGTTTCCGACGATCTTACCGCGGTTGGCACAATTGCTGATCGCACCGGCATTTAGAAATACCAGACCGGCTGCTTCATTCATGGAAACGATCGTTGCGTTATTCATGCAATTTGTAACTGTACCCATATTCATAGCAACGATAGACGACACGAGAGTCATACCGCTGAAATAGGAATCCGAGATAGTCAGATTCTTGATAATGGCTTCGGTATTCAGGGAGGTGAAGAAACTGATGAAGCAATTATCCACAGAAGGATTATCAGAGATGTCCCCATTCTTGTAAATGCCGTAAATCGTGTAGCCATTGCCGTCGAATGTGCCGTTGAAGGCGTTTGCCAGCATGAGAGCCAAGGCATCGGAGCCATTTATCATGTCCAAATTCCAGTATCCGATAGGCGTCCATTGTCTGAAAGTGCCGTTATTGGGATCGCCGTTGGCATCAAGAACGTTCTCATTGACTGTGATATCATTTACGAGCTTGGCATGTGCAACAAGATTTCTTGCGGTATCACCGTAGCCTTCGTTAATGACAGCCGCAAACCAGTAGAGCTGACCTGCGTTACTGATCAGATAAGGATCTGTTTCTGTACCGCTACCCTCTGCAGGCTGGTAACCGTCGCAGACGATACAGAAACCGTTATCATAATCATGAGCGCTCTTTTCCGTTGTTTCACCGCAACCGTTTTTGCAGACGCCTTCTACGGTACAGGTTGCCTCGGTCATGTCGTGATTGGTGGGATCAACCTCGCCCTCGGTGTAACCGCAATTGTTAAGACAAGTGCTGGGATTTACGCAGGTTGCCTCACCCATGTTATGCGCGGGCTTTGTGGCGGATACATCGCTGTTATTGCTATAGACAAGCGGTGCATCTGCAGCGCAAGAAACGTAGCCGCAGTAGACGCTCTCACCTGTGAAATTGGGGTAAGTGTCGGTGTCGAGAGTCTGCTTCCAGATACCTGCATTCTTGGAGCCATTCAAGAGATAAGCGACCTTGCCGATTTCGAAATCAGTAGCAGGCACCGATTCCGTACAACCGAAGATATCAGCAGGAGAGGATTCATATTGCGATGCGCCGATACCGTTGACGTAACGGGCGACATCGGGTTGGTTAAAGTCTCTTCCATTTGTATCAACCGCACAATTTTCGAGATAGTAGCAATTTGTGATGGTCATTGTACCACCGTTATTATAATAGCCACCCAAAATAGCACCAACCAAGTATCTTGCCTTCACACTGCCATAATTATAGCAGCTCTCAATGACAGCAGCCCCACCCTCCAAGGTGATATAGCCTACAATGCCGCCCACATTGGAATCGTTTGTCAAATCACCAATGTTGTAACAGTTTTCAATACGACCACCGACATAAAGATCACCTGCAATACCGCCTACGGTATTGTGTTTGTTGATACTGCTTGTGTCAATACTTGCGAAGTTGGCAGACTGAGAAACCGTACCTTTGTTATAGCCGATAATACCGCCCACAGATGAAATGTTATCATTTGCGGAAGATCCAATGAAACGGCCGCTGAAGGTGCATTCGCTGATAAAGCTACTTTCATAGCCTTGGGCACAGATACCGCCGACATCGGTACCCCAAACATCGGGGATGCTGATCAGCAGGGTTGCAAAGCTATGGCAATTGACAATGGAGCCGTAGTTACTCTTTACAAAGGTTGCGACAGTAAACGCGGAATCCTTGACAGTCAGGTTACGAATAACTCCGTCGGATGCCAATTGATTCACGAGCGCGGTGCTACCGCTTGCATTGTACAGGCCGGAAAGGGAGTAGCCGTTGCCGTCAAGTACGCCTTTGAATTCTTGGATGATCTCCCAAGATCTGAGTGCCGATGTGTCACTGATCACAGTTCCGTCTGCATTCAGAACAGCTTCGTTTACCTTGATGTCCTTTACGAAAACCACCTTCAAGGTGTTATCCTGAGGAATAAAGTCGGTCATCAGGGAGCCATTGGACATTCTTGCGAACCAGTAGAGGTTACCTACATTTTGAATGGCATAATAACCGATATACTCTTCTGTAAGCCGATATGCAGAGAGATTCTCCTCGGTGATGAGTTCTCCGGGTTCAGCACGTCCGCAAGCACAGAAGCCGGACTCATCATAGTTGTGCTCCTGATTGATGTAGAGCGGAGAGTTCTTATAAATTCTTTCGGTATTTGCGCAGACAAGGTTTTCATAACCGTGGTAAACGGTGCCGCCCGTGAATTTGGGGCAGATGTCCGTACCCAGAGTTTGATACCAGATCTGGGTACCGTCGTACTTGCCATCGATACCGCCGTTGAGGAACCAAGCCAAAGCACCGCTTGTAAATTGCTCGGCGGGCAGGAAGGTTGTACCGTCATGGCTGTCAAGTTCCGAAGTGCCGACGTAGTAATTGTTTTCTGCGCTCTGATACTGGCCAAGGTCACCGCTGATCGGTCGGGTATAGCTCGTACCGCTGATCGAACCTGCGTTCAAAGAATTAAAGACGAGGTGCCCGGTACCAATGATACCGCCAACATAGGAAGTACCGCTGATCGCTCCCGTGTTGTAAGCGTAGTTAATCCTGTCACTATGGTCACCGGCAATACCGCCGACATAGTTAGAGCCCTTGATGGACCCTTCATTCCCAACGTATGTGGCATTGGTCGAAAGCACGCCTGCAATACCGCCCACGCGGTTTGTACCTTCAACATCCGCATAGTTCGTGGCATGAGAAATATCGCTGCCGCCGTAAACTATACCAAAGATACCGCCGGTATATTCAAGACCCGTGACACTACCGCGCATCTCGAGATTTGTGGTCTCGCCGTTAGGGGTATACGAACCAACAATACCGCCAACCTCATTTTCGGTACCAATCACAACCGCGTTGACACTGATATTATCCACGCGACCTGTGACCTTACCCGCAAGAGCGCCTACCCGACCGGAACCCTTGATATAGGAATCCGTGATCTTCAGATTTTGGATGGTCGGACCGGGCTTAATGCCGGTCAAGCCGGCTTCACCAAATAAACCGACCGCATTTGCGGTGGAATCCACGTAAATACCGCTGATGGTGTGGTTCTTGCCGTCAAATACGCCCTTGAAGCCCGTGATAGGCGTCCAGGAAATGAAGCTATCCACGCCTTCCTCGTTGAGTTTGCCTTCCGAGGTTAAAACGTTTTCATTGATGGTAATATCCGCAACGAGAACGCCCTGGGCATTGGGGGTGAGGGAATGAATCAGATTGTCTCTGAACCATACGAGCTGGCCGTAGTTGGCGATGGCGTAATAGCCGATGAAGGTTTCATCCAGCTCCGCAAAGTCTTTCAGATTGTCTGCTGTGATCAGAACAGCGGACTCAATATCCGAACATACGGAGCAAACACCGTTGACATAGGAATGCTGAGGCTTGGCGTTGGCGTACGCTTCATCATTCGTATATTGATTGACAATACAACCGTTATATACGCCGTATACGGGCTTTGCGTAAGGTGTAGGATAGGTATCCTTGGACAGATCCTGTCCCCAAGTGATATCCGAGACCTGGTTCAAAAGTATGGCAAGCTTGCCGCTTTCCATGTCTTCCTTGGTCATGGCTTGTGTGCAAAGATTGATCTCCTCCTCGTTGCCAATACCTTGGATACCGTCACCGCTGAGATAATAGTTATCCCGCACGGTTCCTTGATGCAATCTACCCGCGATTGCGCCGTTCTTCGCATTGCTGACTTGACCCATATTATAGCAATACTGCAGGGTGCCCATATAGAAATATCCTACAATGCCGCCGGCACCGTAATATGTGTCACCGCAACCGACAACCGTACCGAGATTATAACAATTCTTGATGACAGCTTCGGTGGTAGCATTGACATATGTATAACCAACGATACCGCCTACATCGCTATCAGCAGAGGTAACGTAACCGTCAAAGCCGCAAGCGATGACAGAGCCACCCTTCAAATGAGCAACAATACCGCCGGCGTATCCGTCCGAGGTGCTGAAATAAGTGTCTTTGACGAATAGATTTTCAATGGTGCCGGAGCCAGTAGCTGCAAAACCCACATTCTGATTGATTGCAGCATAGAGACCGCTGATGAAGTGACCGTTACCGTCAAAGATGCCGCGGAAATCGCTGAGAGGCGTCCACGGGATCAGCACGGAGACATCCGCCACCAATTCACCGTTTTCAATTATCTGCTCGTTTACGGTAATATCGGCGATCAGCACACCGTTCATCGCGTCATCAACTGATGTTAAAGCGTTGGAAGCTATGACAAAGCTGTAAAGCTGGCCGTAATTTTCGATGGCGTAATAGCCGATGTGAGCTTCGCTCAAACCGTAAGTCTCGTAGTTGCTTTCGGTGATCAGAATCGCAGGCTCGTAAGCACCGCAGACCTCACAAATACCATTTTGGAGATAATTGTGGACAGGGCCTCCCTCAGGCTCGGTGTTGGAATAGCCGATGATCTTGCACTGTTCATATACGGGATACACCTTGGGAGCCTTGAAAGAAGGTACGGCGTCATTTTGGGTAAGATCCTGTCCCCAGATATGCTCGCTCAGATTATTTTGAATGAGATAGGCAACGACACCCGATTTAAATTCATCCTTGGTAAATCCTTCGGTCTTCCCTACGATGTCAGTTTTGTTCGTTATGCCCGTAAGACCGTTTGCCGACACATAATAGCAATTCGTAACATTGCCGCCGTAGCCTGCGAGGATCCCGGCGGTGTACGTGGGATCGCCGCTTACCTTGCCCGTAAACAGGCAGTTGGATATGGTCACAACCTGTCCGCTTTGAATATAACCTGCCAAGCCGCCGGCGCCGGACCGGAAACCGGTTCCGGTGCTGATAACCGTAGCCGAGCTATAGCAATTGATCAAGGAGATCGTATTATTCCAAGAAGCTCCAAAGAAAGATCCTACGCGACCGGAGCCTCTGAAATAAGAATCTTCGATGCCCATATTACGAATATGCGCGGTGTAAGCCTTGGAAGAATAATACAGAAATCCTGCGTTCGAGTCTGTACAGTAGAGGCCGCTGATGGAATGGAACTGACCGTCGAGATCAATGCTTAACGTCATGGGAGACCAAGTTCTGAAGCTGCCCTCGTTGAGATCGCCGTTATCATCCAGAAGATCTTGGTTGATGACGATGTCCTTGGTCAGAACGGCATAAATCATCGTGGTAGTCTCATTATGGTTAGCCCTGATCCAGTAGAGTTGACCTGCATTACTGATCTGATAGGGATCTGCTTGAGTGCCGCTGCCGAGGCAAGGCTCGTAAGCACCACAGATTTGACAGAAGCCGTTATCATAGATGTGGTCTAGATTTTGGTTGGTATTACTATAAAGAATTTCTTCCTTACAGTTGGTGACCTGATAGACGGTATCACCGCCAATGACAGGATATACGTCGGTATCAAGGGTCTGACCCCAAACAACTCCTAGGGCAACGGCAATCTCACCCGAAGCGAGTTGGTCAGCATTTACCAATTTGGCATTACCGTCGCCGTAGCCCTCGTAGTCAGAGGGTTCACTGGCTGCGTAGTCACCGGTGTCGTTTTCGGCAAAAGCGGACAAAGTACCGCTGTAGTAGTTATTGGAGAGGTTGCCCAGGTTTGCCGCGTAGATCTGCAACACACGGCCACCAATCATACCGGCATAGGTGCTGTTGCCCAGATCGATGGTGCCGATGCTCAGGCAGTTCTTGATCTGGATGTTCTGACCACGGTAGTAGCCGATGATGCCACCCACCTGATCTTCGGTAGCTGTATTGTCGGAATGTATGGTACCGTAGAAGGCGCAGTTGGTCATGATATGAGCTTGATTGTAGTTGCCGTAGCCCACGATACCGCCAGCGCAGTCCACATCTGCCGTACCCAAGTCTAACGTACCGCTGAAAGAGCAACGGTCGATCGTGGTGTTGGAAATCGTACCCACGATACCGGCTACGCTGTTCTTGAAATAGCCGTCCTTTACCGTCAGGTTGACAGAGGAATGGATATCCGAAATTGTCGAACTGTCAGACACGCCGACCACGCCGTAGTAGAAGACTTCTTCTGTTGTCATCAGAGTTTCCACTGTGCCGCTGATGGAGAAGTTCTTGATCGTGGCATTGGCAATATCGCCAAACAAGCCGTGGACACCGCCCTTGGTGATTGTCATGGAGAAGCCTGTGATGCTCTTGCCCTGACCGTCGAAGGTACCGGTATATTTATTGCCGCTGTAGCCGATGGGGATCCAGTTGTCGCCGACCATTTCAATATCATTGACAAGAACGGCATTGACCGATGCATCCGTCCAGTTGGCATATTCGACAAACCAACGCAGCTCACTCTCGCTTGTGATCTGATAGATGCCGTCTACCAAGGAAGGCTGGGTATAGGCACTGAGCAAGGACTGTGTCACAGCTGTACCCGTATAGGCAGGATAGGTCTCTCCCTGCTTCCAAATGCCATTCTTTTGGCCATTCAGATACCATGTGAGACTGCCGTTAGCAAACATAGCTGCGGGCAGATTGTATCTGCTGTCGTTGACTATGCCCGCATTGCCGCTCTGCAGAGAGCCAAAGTTGGTGTAGCAGTTTTGGAGGGTGCCGAGACGGTCGGCATCGGAAATATCACCTCGGTTGTCGCCCACGATACCGGCGGAACGTCCGGCAGCGATGGTTACATCGTAGGTATAGCTGTTTTTGACCGTACCTGCATAGTTGCAACCTGCGATACCGCCCGCAACGCCGTTGGTGGTATTGACCAGCGTATTGATATTGACGCCGACAGCATAGCAGTTCTCAACGGTACCTCCGAGGATCTGTCCGACGACCGCGCCGACACGGCTGTCCTTGCCTGCGCCAACATACGTATAGTTCTCAATGCCGAGATTCTTCACCGTACCCGAAAGCGTACCGAACAAGCCCATGGAGTAGTCTCCCTCGCCGGAGCCTGTGATCTTCAGATTGCTGATCACCTTCCCGTTTCCGTCGAAAGTGCCTTGGTAGCCCTTGTCGGCATAAGTGGTGGTGTTATAATACAAGGCAGTGGAGGCGATTGATATCCACTCGCTGCCGCCGAGATCAATGTTCGCAGTCAGCTTGGCATGGGCGGTTTTGTTACCGCCGTTCACCTGCTGTGAAAACCAATAAAGCTGTCCTGCATTGGAGATGAGGTAGGGCGACCCCTCGGTACCGTCGCCCGTGGCAGGCTGGTAGGTTTCGCAGAGGGAACAATAGCCGTTAACATAGGAATGATCCTCGGTAACGGTCGTTTTGCAACAGGACCAAGTATAGCTGTGGTTAGCGCCGTTGTTGGTATAAGACTTGGTTGCACCTGCGTGGTCGCAAGGCTTATAATGCAGATAGACAGCGGGATATGTACTGTTACCGTTAAGATTCTGATTCAGATGCGCGGGCTCTCCATCAAAATATTGCCCATCGGGGCGGCCAAAGATAGCCGTGGTATATCCAGACAAAGAAGATTCTCCGTTGACCACGATCTCGGTTATCGGAGCGCCCCAGGCAGGATCTTTGGTATAATAACCGTAAAGGAAGCTCGCGGATATTCCCTGATTGACATCTTGCCTCTGGGGCGAAGATTTAATATTCTTAATGACCTTGAACTCACAGTTCCTATAAGTATATTTTTCCGGTCCATTGGCACCCAGTCTGAATATAAAACCGGTAATCGCCTCGGATGGATCGGTAGTGGTTTTATATCCAACATAGTTGCCCGCATATGTGGCACCTTCATCCAAATTATAGTCAACAATTGTGTATCCGCCTTTTTTAAGGGCTTCTTTGGCTTCGGATTTCGTACCCTCGTGATGGATCACCACTTCTTTAATGTATACTTTTTCTTCAGTGGCCGCATCAGCCTTCAAGGGCGTAAGGCACATGAATACCGCCATCGTCATCAATATAAGGACGGTAGAAAGTATGATGGTTGTGATCTTCACTCTTTTTGTTTTCATAGGTGTTTCCTCCGGATCATGAATGAGCTTTATTATTATTTACGCTTGATATATGGAAATTATTGGGGTTTTCGTATGGATTTTTTTAAATTTTCTTCGTTCACTTTATCGATGTAGTCCTTAAACTCGGAAAGCAACCGTCGACTCAGCGCACGATAATCTATGGAAAAAACTTTTTGGATCTTTGTTTTGCGAAGTTCCTCGGGCACACCGTAGATCAGCATGATGGTATTGAGTGTTCGCTCGATCTGCAGAGGCAGGGGGGTATTTTCTTCTCGCGTCATGATGGTCGCATACTCGATACCCGAGACGATGTTTTCGGTAGCCGCCCACATTTCATCTGTCCAGTCGGGACAGAATTCACCAAAAACAGCCTTTGTCTTTTCGGTATCGTTTTCGCGCACCAGCTTCAGAGTCAACTCAGAGGTATATGATGCGCAGAAGAACTCCCTTGTGATCTCGCTTTCCTCGCAGGCCGCCGCCATGGCTGCCAGCTCCATGCAGTAAGCAAGCAACGAGGTCTTCCCTTCTTCAACTGTTTGTGAGATGATCAGATTCTGGAAATCACACAGCTCATCAACCAGTACAGCCAAGAGGTGATCCTTGGTTGGAAAATAAAAAGTAATGTTTCCGGGACTTAAGTCGAGAATGGTTGCAAGTTGCTTATGCGTTGTCTTGGAATATCCGTTTTCCATATATAGTTTGGCTGCAAGACGAATGATTTCAAGTCTTGTATTGGGTCTTTGCCTGTTGATGTGTGCCATTTATTTCCCTCCTTAAGGTCATTCTCACGCATGATTGTATTCATACTATTTGCTTGCATACTATTTGCTTGCATACTATTTGTTTGCGTACAATTTGTTCGCGTACTATTATAAAGCATAAAGAAATTTTTGTCAATAGGTTTGAGTGTTTTTCTATCATATTTTTGTTAATTCCCAAAGCACTTTAGTACAACAACATAAATTTTTTGAGTATCATCATTCTGTCCAACATGGGTTCGTCGCGGTCTCCTCCACCGACACCCATGTAGGCTTTTCTCGTAAGTTGGGAACGGTCAGGATCGACTGGTTCGGAGGCTCTTTTAGATGTTACGTGATTGTGCATGGTAACGGGCGACCACGACTTCCCTTCTGCACAATTCCCTCTTTCGTGAATGTGTGGATCCGCTCTTCACCTCCACCACTCATTAACACATAAGTGTTAAAATCAGAAAAACACCGGCATAGCCAAGCTTTACTGGCTATGTCGGTGTTCGCTTTTTCCAGGCAGGATGGCGTCGGCAAAACAAGGTTTGCTGGTTTTTGTCAAGTCAAGCGTCGCCAAAAGGGGTGTCGTGTAACGCAATTCAAGGCTGTTTGGGGGTCGGTTCGCTCTGACCAGGCAAGACTGGCTTGAAGGGGCGCAGGGCGTTGTGGGCAGGATATGGAGGCTTGGAGAGGCGTTTGGAGCTGTGAAGGTTTTGGCGAGGCTATACTACAGGAAAAGGCATACACGCGGGCTTTGGTGAGAATGGGGGAAAGGCGTCAATTGGGAAGAAGCAAGACGCTTCTTCCCTGTTTTACTATACAAAAAAGGAAGCCGCAAAAGCGGCTTCCCATGGAGTTTATGAAATCACGTCGGTCAGTTTGCTGTTTTGCTGCGTCTGATCATCCAACGTGATGTTTTTGCAGTGGTTCAGCGTGGCGTATTTGCCGCGGAAACCCGAAAAATCGTTGTTTTGGAAGACCAGAGTGTCCACACATACGCCAAACAGCGCGCATCTGCTACCCGATCCAAAGACGTTTTGCTCGATTTGGATGTTTTGATGAATGTAGGCAGAGTAGATTTTATCCGGTACGTCGTGGCTTGACGAGATCTGGATCATGCCGGACGCATACTTGCCACAGTTTTCAAACGTATTCCCCCGGATGATCACGTTGCTTGCGGGAGACATTTCATGCCAGTATTCCAGATCGGGTGCAATCAGAATGGCAGCCAAAGCCGTATCCTTGAAGGTACAGTTTTCAACCAACACGTTGTCGGTCTGAAACAAAAATCCGCGGGCACGGTTAGAAAGCACGGTCACGTTTCGGATGGTGGTTTGAGGACGCAAAGCGGTATTGGATATCACGGCTCCTGCTTCTACGTTTTCGGGAAGTGCGTCAAAGGTGTAGGTTTTTCCTTGGACTTCCAAGACGGTTGCGCTGCCAAGATGCTCAAAGGAGCTACCGTCGTAAAAGACAATTTTGTCGCCTACCTGCGCCAACAAGGCTTCTCCCGAGGAGCGCAGGGTGACTTTGTTTGCGTCAATGCTGTCCACCACGTTTGCCATGTGGTGCACGTTCAAGCAGTCATCTCCGGGACTCTCCAAATGGGAATTTTCAATATTGAGAGAGCCGCTCAGAGAAGAAATGTGTAAAACATCTGCGTTGAGGCTGAACAGGGTGCGATCGTTCTCCGGCTTAACGGTCAATCCGGATACGGTCAAGTCCTTGCATCTGCCGCCCACGATGATGCCACCGTTGAGCGAGTTGTACATGGTCAGAGAGACCAAGCTTACGTTGGTTGAAGCCGACAGCTTGATCAGGTAATCGTTGCCGGTTGCCAAACGCAGTCCTACGCGGGTGCCCTTTTTGAGTTTAGCGGCGCCGCCTGCGTCCAATCCGCTGACGCACAGCGTGTTTTCCGAAAGCTTTTCAAGCGGGAAATTTGCAGCGCTGTATTGCTCGAAGGTCTTGTCGGGTACGCCTTCCTTTGTGAAGGTGTTGATGATGGTCGCATATTCTTCTCCCGTGAAGTCGGTCGTATTGTCAACCTCGATCGTCACGCTGCCGCCTTGCTTGGAGAGCACCGTGCCGCAAAGGGTGGTGGGAATGGCGTACTTGAAGGTGAATCCCTCCGCTTTCACACCGTGGCAATCTTGGATGACCAGAATGCTTGACGATGCGGTATAGGGCTTGACGTCCTCCGGGATGGTCGGATCTTCCAAGGGCTCCTGACGTGCTGTTTTGTTGGATACGTGGGTGCGCACAATGGTGACGTTTTGCCCTACAAGGCTAACGTTTTGCTTGCCGACAATG
This sequence comes from Eubacteriales bacterium, assembly GCA_045531965.1. Lineage (GTDB taxonomy): Bacteria > Bacillota > Clostridia > Oscillospirales > CAG-272 > CAMEON01. The sequence continues at coordinate 853 of JAZSFA010000138.1, read as the reverse complement.
CGTATAGGAAACGCAAGCTCGTATTCGCCCTCCGGGAACACGATTTCGGTGTTGTCCTGCAGGGAATCCAGCTTTTCAGAGAGAATGAGTGCGTTTTGCAAGCCATATCCCGAGCCCGCCGTGATGCCCCAATCCGTGACCGTGTTGATGCAGGTAGGCGCGTTTGTTGGCTCTTGTGTGTCCACCGGTTCCGATTGCACGGGTAATTCGGTCTGATCCGAAGAATCGGATGTGTCGGACGGCTTTTGACAGCCTGCCAAAAGAGTGATGCAAAGCGTGATGCCGATCAAACAAAGAAATATTCTTTTCATCATAATGCTCCTTTCGTAAGTCGTTACCTTACCCACGGGACGAATAATACAAGTTAATTATATCACAATTCTACATTTTTTTCAATATGTTTTTAAGCAAACAAGAATTATTTATAGTAGAGCGCAGCATCTCTCAATAATTGGCCGTTATCCATAAATACCCCTATATTAGAATTCCGTTACAATGATCCGCCTCATGCTCGTAGGGAATGGTCATGTCCTTGTTGAAGCTCTTCCAAAGGGTGGCCGTGGCTGCCTCGGTGGTCTTTTTCTTGAGAGCCACAAATCCCGAAGCCTCCCCGATGCCGCCTTCCTCGTTGTAAACCTCCTCAAGGATCTTTACGATATCGTCGATCACAGACACTGCCTCTGCCTTGGTGTAAACCTTGGGGCGGCTGTGCTCGGCCACGATTTGCCGCTGTGCGCCCGTCAGCTCGGTGGGCGGGTTCTCCAAATCCACAGACGTCTGTGATTTTGGCTTTCTTGAAAACAATACTCTCCCTGAATAATATCCATCCGGATTTCTCTTTTCTCCTAAAGCA
>JAZSFA010000134.1:0-9232 GCA_045531965.1 Eubacteriales bacterium | reverse complement strand
CCTGCAATTTTATAGTAACCACGATTAAACGGTTCTTCTAATTTATCAACAAAAACTACAACCTGTCGATTAATTCGTTGTACCAACTGAAAAAGAATTGCCGCGGAGGAAATTGCTGTTCGTAATATTTCAGAATTTTCTCTTGCCAATAGCCTACTTAACACATGAAAAACGCCATCATTTTTTGAATTGATTAGTTTCTTTACATCCTCTGCCAAACAACCGTATTCTTGCTCTTCTATAATATCAGCAAATTCTTCTTGAGAAAGAATATACACAGAAAGACAGAATGTCCACAGAGAGACCCAGTTTTGATAACTGCTTAAAAACTTGATTTGATTATGATTTAAAACAAGCGGGCCAGGTGTATCTACCAGTTGATTTTTGGGTAAGATTAAATATGATGAGTCTTGCATCATATTCATTCGTTTTGCCTTTAGCAAAAAGGTTTTTCCCATTCCTTTACAAGCCGAGATTCCCATTGAATCTTGTGCGGACATAAATCGTTGTATACTAGCATTATAATAAACAACTTTTTCGATCTGTTTATCAGAAAAGCCATAAATATCTGCCGCCATATTCCATATATACATATTGTCACCCCTATTTGTTTAATTTTCATCATTATAACATATTTTCCGTTTCTTTTCAACAATAAGTTTGTATTTTATTATTAGTTATAATAGCAGAGTTGAATTTGGCTAAAATTTATTTATTGACTTATCTAAAAAACTACTAAAGTCAAGATAGATTAGTTTAATCCATCTTGACTTTTATAGTGTTGTATATGAGAGATATTTTGTAATGTATTTCATTTATTGTTCAATTGTTTCCTTCACCGTATAATCACTCATAAGGTTCATATACACCTCAATTTTATCGGGATAGATAATAATCTTGTTAATATACTGATCGATCACCAAACGACGGTTCGCTAATGTACCGTTCTTCAACTGCTGTTCGGCAATATGGAACAACTTGCTAATTTGTTCTTCGGAAAAATTCTCCTGCTTCAATGCCTCCTCGGCTTCGGTCAGCTCAAACAACAGCTTTTCTTTGGACTGTTCCAATTCGTTAAGCTTATCCTTAAAGGCAGCTGAGCCTGTTTCAATCATTAGATTTACGGTGTTGGTGATCTTACGCTCTACATCACGAAGCTCTGTCTGTAATGCCAAAGTTCGTTCCTTGGCACTCCCAGTTTTCTCGGCTATGTATTCGTTATATTGCTCTACAAGCCTAGGAATGACGTCGGGGTTGAATAATACCTCCGACAACCGTTCCAATACCAACCGCTCCAGCTTATCCCGATTGATCTCGGGATTGTTACATTTTGTATCACGCTGATTGCGCCGTGTACATTTATAAGAAATATACAATGGGTGATCGGGGCGCGGCTTACGTGAATTGCCCGCATAGGGGCTTCCACACTCGCCACAGTAGATCTTGCCGCTCAACAAATACTCCTGTTTAGCGGAGAATTTGGCGGCTTTGTGCTGACGCTCTTTCATCTTGGCTTGGACTCGATGAAAATCGTCCTCACTGATAATGGCAGGAATCCCACCGGGGATTCGAATGACCGCATCGGGATCGTATTCTCCGTGTCGGACATACTTGCCCTTTGGATTCTTTGTTGAATCCTTCACGTAAATATATACGCCCGTGTACCGTTCATTTCGCAGAATGGCATACAAGGAGTTCTTCGCAAATGGAATCCCTCTCCGTGTGCGGTATCCTTTGGTGTTTAGGGTGTCAATGATCTCGGTGTAAGAATATCCTTCGAGATACATACGAAAAATCAGCCTTACAGCCTCAGCTTCATATTCATTGATGATGTACTTCTGAGTATTTCGGTCCACAGAATATCCAAGTGCGGGAGGACCGCCTGTAACCTTGCACTCCAAGGCATTTTCCTGTAATCCTTTGCGAACTTCCCGTGAGAGGTTGAGTGAATAATACTCGTTCATACCCTCGATCACCGATTCCAGAATTACACTCTCGGGGCTGTCTTGCAGATTTTCAAGCACCGAGATCAGTTTGACATTATTCTTTTTCAGAATATTTTTATAGAACGCGGAATCATAACGGTTTCGTGCAAATCGGTCGAGCTTGTGGACGATCACTGCGTCCACATCCCCCTTGGTTGCTGTTGAAATCATTTTCTGGAACTCAGGACGCTTGTCCGACGTTCCGCTGATTCCACGGTCGGCAAATACGGTGAGCAAAACGAAGCCGTTGGCATCACAGTATTGCTGGATGGCACGAGTCTGTGCCTCTATGGATTCTTCTCTTTGAAGATCACTTGAAAATCGAGCATATGCGACCGCTCGCTTCATCTTGCTCACCTCCTTTCATTCAATGTTGGAGTCACACATTTATGCGACGTTTTCGGTAGTAATTACGGTTTCATCGTCTGTGGATACGGCTTCCATCATTTTACAGAGTAGAAGCAAGTATTCGGTAAAAGTGATGGTGGTTTCTGTAATAAAGATCGCGTCTCTTGGTGTTTTCATAAAAACCTCCGAGTTATGCAGGGTATGCACACTTTTAGCTAAGATTTAAGAATTGTAATACCGGTTTAAGGCACTTCAATAATTAAAAAGTAACGTAAAAGTGTGCATACTGTGCATTTATTTAGGAGAGCAACTTAGCTCCCAAATAAACGTATCCTGAAGACCGCTTATGCTTTACATATTTGGTCTTAGACATACGTCTTCCGAAAACCGTCAGGGATTCTACCCGACAGTTGTTGAAGGAGCAATACTCAAGGTATGCTTCATAAAGTTTCTTAGCTGAGGTTTCCTCTCCTTCCGAATACTCAATGCATTCGGAAATGAAGCTGCCGATGGCATCCTCAAATCGCTTATAAGCTTTATAAGCGTCCTTAAAGTTGCGAGGTTCTTTCAAGCCCTCGGCGTAGTATTTAACTGCACCTTCTACGAGCCAAGCAAGAATACCCTCTGCTTCGTTTTTTAGTTTTTCCGAAAGATTAAGATCAATCTCCTTTTTCTTCGTAAACGAGGCGTAAAAAGGAATGAGCCTAATTCTTCTCCAGATACCGTAATCACCACCATGTATATGGGGCAGATAATTTGTATCAAGAAAAACCTTGAATTTGGGGGCATACGAGAATGGCTCGCCGAATAACTTTCGGACTGAGATCTCACTGCCACCGGTCAACATTTTGACCTTCCCCTCATCCAGCACATCGTTCTCGTTCCACTCACTGCAAGTCACGAATCGCGCCTTGACAAGTTGAGCAAGTTCGGGAGTTGGTGCATCCGGACGTGCCACGGCACGCACAAAAGTACGTGCGGAAACGATGCTTGCGTAGTCTTTTATGACATACATTATCGCTCCCCCCAGCGTACTTTTGCCGTTAGAGCCATTGCCCACAAGGAAGAATAAACACTGCTCACAGGTTTCACCTGTAATCGAGTATCCAAAAACCTTTTGGACATAGTCTATATCTTCCATAACTCCAAGGAACACCTCCCGCAAAAAAAGTTTAAACCGTTTTGCGGGAGCATCAGGATGATATTCCAGAGGTATTACCTGAGTGATATAATCCTTCCGTTTGTGGTCTTTGAGTTCTCCCGTGCGGAGATCGATCGTACCGTTCGCTACATTTAGCAGATACGGCACTGAATCGAATTTTAAACGAGTTTCATCGTCTAAAACCACTCGGCACTTCAAGATCTCACGAACTGCTTTGAGCGATTTATGATCGCTACAGGACATGGCGTGTTTGAACATGTCCTGTGAAGCACTGTTCGAAGCGAGAATACTATCTCGTCGACAGTTCATACATCGTTCAACAATTCTCAAAATGTATGCGTTATTAACATACATCCATCGAATATCGTTGTAGATCATAAACTGACCGGCAATTGAATCGTAATAGATGTTATCGCCGAGAATATCGCAGACGAAATCGGTGTTGCCGGAATCATCTAAGGGATACTCTTTTGCCCTTCGTGCGAGTTTATCCAATTTCTTCTTGATTTTAGATTCAAGGGAAACAAAACTTGCCCTTTCCTCGTAATCGAGAAACTGTTTAGCTTTGTCACGAAAAGGGGGATGATCTCCCAGCCCCAAATTGCTTTGGAGCGATTGCATTTTTGCCACTTGTGACATTGAATTATTTTTGGCTTCATTATGAATACGTGTCATTTTAACGCACCCATTTTCAGCTTTAATTAAATTATTAGAGTTTTCCATATTGAAAACCTCCTTTTAAAATAATCAAGCGATGATATGAAGTATCAAATATACAAAACATGCTTGCTATTATACAATAATCACTTAATTCAATTATCAATGAACAGGAGCTCCTGCGCAAGCACCGTATATTGCCGTTGCAACATATCGTTCGCTTGTGAGGATATTGTAGCATGATTTTAGTGAGATGTCGATGGAAAAAAATCGCCGAATATCTCGGAAGCTATGGAGCGCGCAATAAACTTAAAACAAAAGACTTCCAATCTTTGCGGACTGGAAGTCTTTCCTATTTCTTATCGTTTTTCAAGGTTTATCTGATATATTTTTTTAAAATGAGTGAGTGTTATATCTTTGCCAACATTTTTGGGAGTAGCAATGTGTACTTTTTTGCTTAAGTAATCATTATAAAAATCTGTAGCCATTTTATTTGAGAGCATTTTTTCAATTATCAAGAACCTTTCTTCATCCGATAGCTTTTTAAAATCATAATTATAAAGCACCTGTTGAGAAACCAATGGATATACTGTAACTACCACTGAATTTAAAATATAATTTAATACTTGAACTTTGAAAACCGCTTTCCAATAATCATCAATTTCATTTAGTTCAATAAGGCAATCGACATCAAAGACTATTTCATTAATGGTGTTGCCTAAAAAAGCATGTACTGGGTTTTCAACTTCCAAATAATAAGATTGAACAATAGCTTTTGCTTGCGGAGGACAAAATGGTACGGTATGTAAAGCAGAGAGCCTTCCTATTTGCTCTTGCACTTTTTTGTCGTTCCATTTGAACTTTCTTTTATCTCTCTTTATTTTCATCAGCATTTTGTAAAACAATTCGATTTTACAGTCGCTTTCAAAATGATGATATAAAGCAAATCTATAATACCCATCGTGTTTTTCTATTTCTTTATAGAAATTATCTAGATCGCAAAAAAAGCTATCTGTATTCCACATTGTAAAAATTTCGTTTAGTAAGAATCTTTTTATTTGTGGGAACTCTTGTAACAACGAATAATAGTTGCTATCTTCGATAAAAAGTTTACTTGAAAAATCGTTTGGAATTTGTAAATATTTCAAATGCTCAGAGTTTCTTGCTGAATAGCTGCTTTCTAAGCGAGAATAGAATTTTCTAGTCCTATCTTTTTCAGAAATTATGATTGAATAGATGCTATCATTGTTTAATATATCTTCTGCACTGTAGTTGTATTTTTGAGCAATTTGAACACCCATATGTTTCTTGATTGCTGCTTTGTGAATATTTTCTGTTACTTCTTCTGATATGAATTTTAGTGTCTTGTATAGTGTCACGGCAAACAACGAATCGAAATCATAGTGAAATTTCTCAAAAAAATCAACTGTTGTTATGGTATCTTTGGCAATGAAGGGGCGAACAAAATAAATTAATTGTTTATGTGTTAATGAGGCTATATCCTCAAATAGAGAATCTAAATTTATTATCTTATCTCCATTATCCATATTTATCATATCGTTGTTCTCCATCATATAATTCGCAAGGATATTATAGCATATTTACAATTATACTTCAACTGCATTTTGTTAATTTATAAAACACCGTCTTTTTCATCCCCAAGCGTGTCATAGCTTCTTTGGCGGTAATTGCGCCGCTTTTCCATTCGGCATAGACTTCATCCCAATTAGCGGGCTTTTCGATGCGAGGGCGACCAAGGTGCTTGCCTTGTGTCTTAGCAGCTTCAATGCCTTCTTGCTGTCGCTGACGGATGGTAAGGCGTTCTTGCTCGGCAATTGTGCCGAGGACTTCGATCAGAATATTGTTCACCATATCGAACACCCACTCCTGCCCCTTGGGGAGATCCATCATGGTTGTCGGCAGATCGATTACCTTTAGGTGAATATTGTGTTCCTTGAAATATTGCAGTTCGTTGTGAATATCTGTTTTATTACGGCTCAGACGGTCAAGGGACTTAATAATAAGCGTATCACCGCTACGAAGCATTGTGTTTTTCAATGCTTGATAGCCGCTACGTTCCAAGCTCTTGCCGCTCTCCTTATCTGTGATAATATCCCTCTCGTCCGCCCCGAGCTTGCGGAAAGCTTCAAGCTGACGGTCAAGGTGCTGTTCTTTGCTTGAAACACGGGCATAATAGAAAACTTTATTTTGCATATAACCTCCAAAAAAAGAAAATACCCGTAACGGCTCTGTGACCGTTACGGGCTAAATTTGTATTGAGTTCAGAAAGGTTATGCTGTTTTGCGGACATATCCGCATTTGTAGCAAAACCTTTTCGGACATAAAACAGGGGATAAAACAATGCTGTTTGCAGTGTTCCAAAAGGTGTACCTTTACGGACTTGATTTATCAACAATCGTATGCTCAGAAGATATTAATTCTGCATTGGAAAGTTTGAAGTTGTATACAGCTCGTTGTCCTAATTCATCGGTAGCTACTATTTTTATATAATTATAGTCTATAACTACAGCCATTCCAGAAGAAGTGGACGGACATAAATCAATACTAAAAGCGAATTGTGTGGTGTTTGAATATGTTCCTTTTTTGGAGAAGCCTGTGAGTATGGAAGATGTCGAATATTCAGAAGCAATCCAATCGCAATTGATTACCCCATATCCTCCCGACACTTCGACAGTATATGTTCCATCCTCATTATTTTGGAATAAGATGATGATATCCTCAATGTTTTCAATCATTCTGTCACATATATTGCAGGAGAAGGTTTTTGTGCCGCTTTCCTCGCTTACACTGTATTGATGCTGAACAGACGTGATCTCTTCCTCCCGATAATCGCAATCCTTACACTCCAAGTGCCGTTTCCCGTTTTCGGTACAAGTTGCTTCTTTGTCAACAATCCAATCACCTGTTGTATGTGGCTTCGTAGAAATTTCTGCTTGAAAAACGTAAATTTTTCCGCACCGTGAGCAGTGCTTTCCTTCACTCAAACCTGTTTGTGTACAAGTTGCTTCTACTGCTTCATCAATTACTATGATATGCTCACCGCCAAGAGCGGGAATGATTTCTTGTTCAACAAAAATTTTATTGCAACGAGAGCAATAACTCCCTTCGGTTTTTCCGTCTTGGGTGCAAGAGGGCGAGATGGCTTTTTCAATTACGGTTTCGTGTCCTAAAGCGGGAATGATCGATACAACATCTTCTTTACACAGGGAACATTTTTGCGTTTTTTCTCCGTCGGTTTCGCAAGTAGCATTCTTAATGATTTTAACATTAGGTGTCCAACCATCTTCATTCGATATGTAACCCAAAAACGAATGTGGACAAACGTATTCAGTAACCAAATTGTTATCTGGTGTGTCTTTTTCACTCTCAGGATTCCTTTCTGTCCCATCCGTTTCGGGGGATGTAACTTCCGTACTTTCTTGTCCGTCAGTTGTATTGTTGGTATCTCCGTTTACATTTGTTTCATCACAAGCGGAGAAAGAAAGCAACAGGAGGGCAAGCAACAAAAATATTAATGATTTTTTCAATGTGTTCACCTCTGGTTCATGTTGGGGATATCGATCAATTTCCAATCGTCACCGATCTTTACTGCCAATGGCGCACATCCTAAATTGGGAATATCGTCAATTTCGTAATCGGTAAGCAACTCAAAATCATCCTTTGCGATTGCCCATTTTCCATTCTTTCGCAAAGCATAAAATCTTCCCGGATACCAAAACAGGCGCTTTATTCTGTCAAAATCAACGGCTTGAATAAACTTTCCGTTCCTATCGGTTATGGTTTGTTCGTCTCCGTTTTTAAGGTAAATAATATCAGCTTCTACAACACGCACATATTCGTAAATCGGAGGAATCATCCAATGTCCGTCTTTGTGTATGACTCCATATTTGCCATCCTGCTCCCAAAAGGTATAATCAAAGCGGTCGAAGTATGACAAATCCATATTATTTTTTCCTCACATAAATAATATGTTTACCGCAATTATTGCAAGTCATAGTTTTTTTGTCATAGCCCTTGCGACATTTTGGACAGAAGTTACCAATTGTCAAGACACTGTTGTCGCTCAAAGAATGGTGTTCAAATGAATAATCCTTTTTAACCAAAACATATCTCGAAACCTTGTCTGTAATGCCGTTAACCTCGTCTTGTGCCAAATAGTATTTTCCCAAAATGCTATCTTTTTCTGCATTATTCAAAGCATGAATGCCCGTTCCACCCAACCATGTTGCCAAGGCGACTCCACCAATTGTCCAACCAATTCCGGGAATTAAAAATGTCAAAGCTGCTCCAATACCTGCACCGGTAACCAACAGCCCTTTGCCAAGTTTTTTATCTCCTTTAGCTTTGTAGGTTTGCTCCTCGACTTCATTTGACAATTCCTGACATGCTTCGCCTTCAATATAAACTACCATGTCATCTCTTTCAATAGCTTCAATTATCTCGTTTCGTGTGGTAGCTGTTGTTGGTGTAAAAATCTCGTTTTTAATCATTTTTCAAATCTCCTTTTGCGTTAAAAGTATAGTTATAGCAAAACTGTTTTCATATGAAAACACGCCAATATTCCACGGAAAGCTTCGTGAAATATTGACAAATGGCGGCAAATGTGATATAATGATAACCGTAAAAATTCCTATGGCGGAAAAATCAGCCATAACTATACTTTTAGTGAAAATCCAAGGTTTTTCCTTTCTTGTAGAACGCCCACAGGGGCATTCCGCAAGCTTCGGCTGCCTCTTTTGCGGGCAGTTTTTTGTTTTTCCAGAGCAGATAATACTTTTCGTAGTCGGGCGGTATTTCAAATGGCGGTCTACCGAAGCGCACCCCTCGTTTCTTCGCCGCCGCAATCCCCGATGCCTGACGCTCTCGGATGTTGATGCGCTCGTTCTCGGCAACGAAGGAAAGTAGCTGTAGCACAAGGTCAGAAATGAACGTACCGAGCAGATCCTTGCTCTTGGTGGTATCAAGAAGCGGCATATCAAGCACGATGATATCTGCTTTTTTCTTTTGTGTGATCTTCTTCCATTCCTCTTGAATCTCGTGGTAGTTGCGTCCGAGACGG
>JAZSFA010000044.1:0-28827 GCA_045531965.1 Eubacteriales bacterium | reverse complement strand
TTTGTATTCGGCATGCAGAGTTGCGATATGCTACGTACCATAAAGGGATGCCGGAGGCAGTGAGTATGCGGATTGAGATGTTTGTATGAGATGCGCAAAGCGCAAAAAAGAGTCTAAGCAAAACCACCGTAATGGTTCAACTTAGACTCTAAATGGTGCACCAACAGAAAAGGGAGCACCTAAGGTGCTCCCTTTTCTGTTGGTGCGAGTAATTGGTTTCTTCGGCCCTCCCAGCGAGCAAAGCGAGCGGGAGGTTCGATGCGCCCTCGCCTTTGCGAGGACGCATGGGTCCTCTTGCCCGCACGTTTTGCTCAGCATCTTTCGATACGCCTCTCACGACTTCGACACAAACTTAAACCTTAAAAACTTATTTATTATTTTTTATCACTCACCCGTAAGATTTTCAAACAAACATCGTCTATATAAGTGAACGAAAATATCCCATTCCGAGAAAGGAAAGCATAAAATGAAAAATGAATACATAGTGACAAAGAATCTGATCAAATCTTGGGCTAAGGAATACCATATACACGGAGCTGCGAATATCTTTTTATTCATACTTTGGTGTGTTGTAGGTATTGTTGGCGTTTCCGGAATGATTTTTTGTATTGTACTGCATACAGATTGGATGGTTGTTTTTCTTTACGTCCTGATGCTTGTAATCGCCGTGTTTAAGCTTTTCATTCAGCGCTTTATCGTTTGGTCAAAAAGATATAAGATGTATTCTACTACCTACGGTGTTACGGAATGGATGAGAACTACCGAGTTTTTAGACAGCGAAATTGTGCTGACGGATCACACATCGGTTAGCAAATTCAAATATTGCAACATTCAGAGAATAAAAGAAAAAGGAAATGTCGTTATGATATTTATGAATAACAATATGGCTGTGAGATTGTATAAGGAGGCATTTGTTGAGGGTTCTTGGGAAGAATGCAAAAAAATGCTCCTTGAAAAGAGCAAGCAATTAAAAAGTTGACCTTTTCCACGTTTAAGACAACAGAAAAAGGGAGCACCTAAGGTACTCCCTTTTCTGTTGGTACGGATAACCTCCCGCCCCCACGGCTCATGCCATAAATCGTGATCCATTCTTTGAAAAAGTCCGAAAAAAACGGCAGAGTTTCTTCGCGCACCTGTTGCAGTTGCGACGCTTATGTGTTATAATAAAGAAAATAAAGCATAAGGACAGCGTATAGAACGGTATGACTTTGTCAACTCCGGACAAGACACCGATCTTTCCTGCAACCCTTGCGCCCAATCCTCAATAAAAAGGAGACAACCATGCTTTTTTTCTATATCCGCCACGGTGACCCGATTTACGATCCCGATTCTCTCACCCCCCTGGGTCACGCGCAAGCCGACGCGCTGTCCAAAAGACTGTGCGTCCACGGCTTGGATAAGATCTTTTCCTCCCCCTCCAACCGAGCCAGACAGACGGCACAGCCCACCTGCGACCTGCTCCGTAAGGAGATGACCCTCTGCGACTGGGCAGAGGAGGGACTTGCCATGCGGGATTTCGGCGTGCCCCATCCCGTCCACGGCAGAACCTGGTGCTTCTATGATCAGCGTATTCTGGAGCTGTTCAACAGCCCCGAGATGCGGGCGCTGGGCGACCGCTGGTACGAGCATCCTGAGCTGGCACCCTATGACTTCGGTCGGGGCGTCCGCCGTGTGAACGCTGCGGTGGATGTGTTCTTCTCAGCCCTCGGTTACCGCCACGACCGCGAAAACGCCCGTTTCGAGCCCGTCGCTCCTACCCGGGACCGCGTGGCGCTCTTTGCCCATCAAGGCTTTGGTATCGCCTTTTTCAGCAGCCTTTTGGATATCCCCTATCCCATCTTTGCCACTCGCTTTGACTTCAGTCACAGCTCCATGAGCGTCATCAATTTTACGTCGCGCGGTGGATACGTCTACCCCCAAGTGCTGCAGCTTTCCAACGATGCCCACCTCTATCGGGAAGGCATCCTCACAGGCTACCAGAATGCCATCAAATTCTGAAACGGCAGAAAGCACAAAGGTCCTCGACACTGAAGGAAAATCAGCTGACATGATCATTCAAAATACGGAAAGGATTACATCATGACCCACAGCAAAAAGATTTTTATGCTTGCACTGGCAGTCACGTTGGCTCTTTTGACCGCCGCGATGGCATTGCCTGCCGCCCATGCCGATGACAGCGTGGATATCGCCCTTGCTCCTGTCCCCACGCCTCTGATCATTACCGAGGTGTGCTACAACCCCACCTTCTACGAGCATGACAACACCGATGAGGTCTCCGCCACCGCTGACGTGCTGGAATTTGTGGAGGTCTATAACCCCTCTGCCCAAGCCGTGTCCCTCAAGGACGCCGTGATCCGCTACAGCAACGGCGGCTATGGGGGGACGTTCAAGGAGAATGCCCTCACCGCCGTCAGCACCTCCGACATGACCGTGGCGCCCCGCGGCGTGGCTGTGATCTGTATCTACGGCAGCGAGGCTGCCAAGATGGAGATGACCTATGACACCGACGAGGGGATCAAGGGCATTTTTGAGATCTTCGGCAAGGTCAACGTCAACCTTGCGAAGACGCTGACTGTGGAGAACTTTATCATTGCCCCCAAGAATCAAAGCGGCTCTGTCGATGCCATCAGCGAAAACACTTTCCGGTTGGATAACGACGCCACCGATGCCGTCATTCGTGTGATGTCGGGAGAGACCTTGCTCTGCGAGACCCACTATAACGCCGATCTCTGGAACAGAAACATCTGCTCTGTCAACATGATCTTTGATTCCGCCGCAGATCCCGATCATCCCGCCGCCACCGTCCCCTTCAACGAGACCTATCCCACCCCCGGCTACCTCTACGACAACCAGTATCCCGACGCCGATCTCACCGTGGGAACGGCGACCGAGCGCCTGTTTGTCTTTGAGTACAACATCTGTGCCTCCGAAAGCTCCCAGACCCACGCCGACGGCTCCAAAGTCACCATCCGGGAGCGTATGGATCAGCTGGAGCGCATGATCGCGCAGTATCAGCCCGATGTGATCAGCCTCCCCGAGTTCAATAACCTTTGGCTTCCCGAGATGAAGGCATATCTCGCTGCCGAGGATTGCGCCTATACCGCCTTTGGCACGTCCTCCGAGGGCAAGATCTTCGGCAAGAAGGACGTGAACTACAAGTGGGATCTCGTCAACCTCATCATGTACAACAAGGATAAGTATGAGTGCCTGGAGGACGGTTATTTTTGGTGCTCCAAGACGCCTGACCGCCGCGGCACCAAGATCTGGGAGGACGGTACCGACGGTGATATGGCGCGCTGTATCAACTGGGTCATCCTCCGTGACAAGGAGAGCGGGGCAGAGTTTTTCTTTGCTTCCGTCCACATTGATGCCAAGGTGCCCATGGCGCGTACCCATTCCACCAATTTGATCCTCCAAAAGGCTACCGAGCTTTCGGGCGGACGCCCCGTGATCCTCTCGGGTGACTGGAACTGCCACGAAAGCACCGAAGCCTACTGGAATCTCCACAAGGACGGCTATATGGATGCCCGTTACCTTACGGATTCCGTGGCAGACATGAGCATCTATTCCACCATGAACAAGTGGGGGGAGAGCACCGATCTCCAGACCCGTCCCGCCATCGACCATTGTATCATCTCCCGTGACAGCGTCATGGTCAACAATGCCCACAGAGATATGGGTGAGATCGAGGCGGGGATTTATGCCTCCGACCATAATGCCACCGTCTTTGACCTGTCCTATGTCAATATCAACGCCAAGGCGCCCGAGACCGAAGCTCCCACCGACACGCCCGTGGTCGGCACCGATGCCCCCGCCGATGAGACTGCGTCAACCAACGAAGCCACGGAAGAAGTCCATCACACGCCTGACCCCAAGGGCTGCACATCTACCGTCGCCTTGTCCGTCTTTGCCACCGCTCTCGTGGCAGGCGTGGTGATGATGAAGAAGAGAGAAGAATAAATTGTTGTTTACCAAGGGCGTCGCCCCTGGACCCCACCAAGAACCTTTTTGCAAAATGGTTCTTGCAACTCCAAAAACCTTTAATAAATAATTCTTTTTAAGGTTTTTGAAGGGTTCCAAGGGGAACTTTTTGCAAAAAGTTCCCCTTGGGCGTACTCAGCTAAACAATAATTTACTATGAAAGGAGGCGAGGATATGCCCGCCGTCACATGGCTTGAAGCCTTATTGAATCATACCCCTCGTCTCGCCTCCCCTCCGAAGCCTTTCGGGGTGTTTCACATGACCGCCCTCGGTCTGACACTTGGGTTGTTTGTGGTGATGATCCTCTTGAGAAAACGCCTGCCCAAGTCCGACAAGGCGGTACAGCGAACCCTTGCGGTCTTTGCGCTGGGATTGCTCTTCTTGGAGATTGGCAAGCAGCTTTTGTGTAGCTATGACCCTGTCTGCGGCTGGGCGTACAACTGGGAAAAATTTCCCTTCCAGTTTTGCTCTGTTCCCATTTACGTCGCCCTGGTCGCCACCTTTTTGCCTAAAGGCAGGGTGAGAGACGCCCTTTTCTGCTTCCTCGCCACCTATTCCCCCGTGGCGGGAGCGTCGGTCTTGCTCTATCCCGCGCGATCGGTGTTCTCGGACATCCTCTTTCTCGATATCCATACCATGCTTTGGCATAGCGCCATGCTCCTGTTCGGTCTCTACCTGTGGCTGACAGGCGCGGTCAAAGCCGAGTGGCGGACGGCAGGGAAGGCTGCTATGGTCTATCTTCCCCTGAACTTCATTGCCCTCGCCCTCAACGAAGCCTCCTACGCGTGGGGATTCGCCGCGGGGTATGACTTCAATATGTTCTATACGGGGCGGTTGGGACGGTGCTTTATCCCCGTGCTGAGTACCATCCAAGATACCTGCCCCTATCCCGTGTTCTTCGTTTCCTATCTTGTGACCCTGGGCGTGGGCGGTCTCCTTGTGACCGCCGTCATGGTGGGGATACGGCGGGTGAGGAAGAAGCGAGGTTGATGTTACAGGAAAACACCCCGAGAAGGGGTGTTTTTTGCATAATACCATGGTTTCCTTGCACAAAAACTATTGCAATTTCATTTCCCTTATGGTATAATATATCCATCTATACAGAAAACCGCCCGACACAGAAAACCGCCCGACACAAAAAACACGGGCGGTTTGCGTCCCTATGACATAACCCGAAAGGAAATGATACCTAAAGGAGATCGTTATGAAAATGAAGAGACTGTTTCTGTTTGCCCTCGTGATCCTTGCCCTCTGCCTGTGCGTTGCCGCCTGCACGGGGGATGATCCCACCGCCGATACCACCGATGGTACCACCACCGCCCCCGACAATCTCGATACGCCCGCCGATAGCGAGGAAGTGCCGACCGAGGGGAACACCGACGACGGTACGGAGGCACCTACCGAGCCTGAGACCGAGCCCGTCCCCGAACCCATCAACCGCTCCGAGTACCCCAAGGAGCAGGCGGGTGCCAAGACCGAGACTGTTCTGAAAGCTTCTGATTTCGGCGTCAAGGGCGACGGTACGACCGACGACGGTCCTGCCATCGGTCGCGCCATTGTGGCAGCCATGGAGCAGCAGGCAACCCTTCAGTTTGAGTCGGGCAAAACCTACTACATCGGCTCTACCGACCGCAGCGCGGGTCCCTTCGCCTCTCCCTTCGCTATGCAGGGTGCCGACGGTGTTACCGTGGACGGCGGCGGATCCGTGTTCCGCTTCGCCCCCGGTATCTGCTACTATGCCATGACCAACAACGCGGATATCCGTATCTGTAACATGAAGCTGGATCTGTCGGTGTCCCCCTACCTTGTGGGTACCGTCAAGGCGGTGAGCGGTGCCACCGTCACCTATACCACCGATATCGAGCCCCACCAGAGCTACGCCGATACCCGCAACCTCACCAATTTCTCCATTGAATACAACGAGGGTAAGCAGGAGAGACCTCACCAGTTCATCAACTTCATGAAAAAGACCGCCTCTAAGGAGATCCAGGTAGAGTACAAGACCGAGAGCCACGGGTACGCCGTGGGGGATAAGGTCTTTGTGCCCAACCCCGGCATCGGTAACGTTCTGAGCGAGATCATGTATATCGCCGATAACACGGGCTGTATGGTCTTTGAGAACATCGAGGTCTGGGCGGCGCCCAGCTTCATTGCCAACGTCCGCGACAACGACGCCGAGATCTATTTCGAGAACATGGACTTCATCCCGGGAGAGCAGAACGACCGCGAGATCAAGATGGTCTCCTGGCGCGATGGCTATCACGTCAAGGACAACCGCCGTCCCTTCCATTGGAACGAGTGCGACGTGGGGGTTCTGTTCGACGACGTCTTCAACGTCAGTAACACCCTGGGCTACGTGACCTCGGTAAAGAACGGCAACCAGTTCACCGTCACCCAGTACGAGATGTTTACCCACGGCTCTTACCATCCCTTCAACTGCCGTGAGGGCGACGTCATTGACGTGTTCAGCCCCAAGGGCGTGTTCGGAGGCGTGGCAACCGTCCGCCGTGTGGTCAATAACCCCAACGGTACGGTTGAGCTGACCTTGGATTACGGCGAAAACTTTAAGAAGCTGGAAGCAGGTTGGCTTGTGGGCAACCACGACACCTGCGCCCCCGGCTCCACCATCACCAATTCCCGCTTCACGGGTACCTTCCGTTTCCGCAGAGATATCCGCATTGAGAACTGCATCTTTGATATGCTCATCACTTGGATCCGCGAGGATGGCAGCGTAGAGGGTCCCATTCCCGGCAACGTCGACTACATCAACTGCACCTTCAATGGCGGCACGCTCGACATCGGCGCTGCAGGCACCACCATTCGTAAAGCTATGGTAGACTTCGGCTTCTGGGGCTGTACCTTCAACGACGGTGCCAGAATCGCGGCGGGACGTAACGTGGCGATCACCGAGTCGGATACCTGGACCGAGGAAGGTCTGTTCACCTATAAGAACCGCAAGATGACCAAAGTTCCCACGCTGGTCAAGCCCGAGGAACTGGATTTCACCAATACCGTCACCTACGATTGGACCAATACCCTCATGCAGGTGGAGTACGGTCAGCTTCTGTCCGTCTCCGCCATTGAGGACGCCGCCATCCGCGATAAGCTCACCGCCAACGACGGCTTTGCCGACCGCGTGCTGGTGCTGACGGGCGGGGAGAACGGCAAACGCTATTTCCTGGGCGGTCTGTCCGCCGATTTCCTCCCCCACTTCCACACGGAAGGGAAGTCCTATATGTTCGCCATCAACTACTACGCCACGGATACGGGTGGTGCCGCAGGATTTGCCAAGGGAGATGCCGCTACCGTCATCCGCGATATGCTGTTTGAAGAGGCTAACACGATTGCCACCGCCGCTTGTCTCTATAACGCAGAAAATGGGAACACAGGCTTCTTTATCGACGTTCCCGAGGGTGTTACGGTGTACATCGGTAACGTCAACGTCACCGCTACCTCCTACAAGAACCCCTCCACAGATCAGCTCTATAACGGTCATACCTTCATCTGGTCTGCAGACCTGACCATTGGTAAGAGGGGCGAGGCGCTGACCTACGATAAGATCGCCGACGAGACCGTAAGAAACGCCATCATGAACGCCCGGTCCGGCTTCGAATCGGGCGTGGTACTGCACATCAAGGGAGATATGGGCGACTTTACGGGTCTGACCGAGAAGGAATACTACGTACAGGGTAAGACCTACCACCTCTCCATTGACGCCTATATCGCTTCCCCCATGGTGCCCAATAACAACACAAAGATCTATCTTTTGGCTATGGACGAGACCCCCGGTAACCGTGTGTTGGCAGAGGGACTCTTCACGGGCGAGGGTTTCTACCACTTTGAGATGGACTGGACGGTAGGCGCCACCGGCGAGAAGTCTTTGAAGTTCTTCCTGAGCAATACGCCCACCGAATATGCCGACATCTATATCGGTGACTTTGTGATTACCATGGCAAAATCCCTCAAACCCGACGTCTTCCTCTCTCGCGACGACTACCACACCCTCACCGCCGAGGAGCTGAAGGCGGGCTACACCTTCGATTTCACCGAGGGCAATCTCATGAACACGGGTGTTAGTGCCTACGCCGCTACCGCCCTCCTGCCCGAGAAGACCGCCGCCCTCCTCCGCGAGAAGGGCTTCGGCGATACCTTCTATTACGTGAGTGAGAACTTCACCTTCGGTTCGCTCCCCAACAACCTGACGGGCGGCAAGAAATACCGCATCACCCTTCAGGTCTACGATGTGTTGGGTAACCTGGCAAACACTCTGCCTCGCGGCGCGTTCGTGCTGCTCCATATGCAGGGCGGCGTACAGAACTCCGGCGAGGTCAACTATAAGGTGCAGGCAGACCCCGACAACAGCCGTCTGTTGACCGTGACCTTCGAGAATTTCACCCCCGGCGGCACCGACGATCTCTTATTCTACGGTCTGACTACCGTGGAATATCTCGTCGGATCCATCACCATTGAGCAGCTGAACTGATCACACCCATCCTCCACTCCCCGCGGAGTGGAGGATCTTCCTTTTTCTCTCTGTTCCGTCAGACCGATAAACCCAAATGAGAAACCTTACGCAATCGCCCATGGCTACTTTTTTCAAAAATCTTACAAAACCCCTTGTAAACGCAAGGATTATGTGTTATAATAAACGATAATGATTTGTAATTTCCCAAGATTGGAGTGACATACCATGAAACATACCGATATTAAAGTGCTTTTTGCCGAAGCGGACAAGTTCGTAAACACCTCGGTGGTCATTTGCGGCTGGGTCCGTACCGCTCGCGACTCTAAGAACGTCTCCTTCCTGGAGGTCAACGATGGCTCTTGCTTTGCAAGTCTCCAGTTGGTCATCGATAAGGAAAAGATCAGCGAGGCGCTGTATAAGGACGTTATGGCAGTCGGCGCGTCCCTCACCGCTACAGGTACGCTCGTTGCCTCCGAACGCAACGTGATAGAGCTGCAGGTGGAAACCCTTACCGTGCTGGGTAAGTGCCCCACCGACTACCCTCTTCAGAAGAAGTACCAGACGGTCGAATTCATGCGAACCATTCCCCATCTGCGTGGTCGTACCCGCTATTTCGAGGCGGTCTTTGCCGTACGTAGCCAGTTGGCGCAGTCCATCCATCAGTATTTTCAATCCAAGGGCTACCGCTACGTCCATCCCCCCATTATCACTGGCTCTGACTGCGAGGGTGCCGGTGAGATGTTCCGTGTCACCACCCTGCCTTGGAACGCCACTGCCGAAAGCGAGGCTGAATACTACGCAAACGACTTTTTCGGTCGCAAGGCGGGTCTGACCGTTTCCGCCCAGCTGGAGGGTGAAATGGCGGCAATGGGTCTGGGACGCATTTATACCTTCGGTCCCACCTTCCGTGCTGAAAATTCCAACACCACCCGCCACGTCGCCGAGTTTTGGCACGTAGAGCCTGAGGTCTGCTTCTGCGATATCCACGACATCATCGAGATCGCCGAGGACTTCATCAAGTATATCGTCCGCGACGTCATGGAGCATTGTCCCGAGGAGATGAACTTCTTCAACGAAAGAGTGGAGAAGGGTGTCATCGACAAACTGAACAAGATGCTTTCGAACGATTTCGTCAAGCTGGACTACACCGAAGCCATCGAGATTCTGAAGAATAGCGGCAAGGAGTTCAAGTACCCCGTGGAGTGGGGCTGCGATCTGCAGACCGAGCATGAAAAGTACCTGGTGGACGAGCATTTCGGTCGCCCCGTCTTCGTGGTCAACTATCCCGCCGCCATCAAGTCCTTCTACATGAAGCAGAACCCCGACGGCAAGACCGTTGCCGCCACCGACCTGCTTGTTCCCGGTATCGGCGAGATCATCGGCTGCTCCGAGCGTGAGGCAGACTACGATAAGCTGGTAGCCGCCATGACCGCCCGTAATATGCCTCTCGAGTCCTACACCGAGTATTTGGATACCCGTAAGTATGGCTCCGTCCCTCACAGCGGCTTTGGTCTGGGCTTTGAGCGTATGCTCATGTACATCACGGGCGTGCAGAACATCCGCGACGTACTCATGTTCCCCAGAACCGTTGGTTCTATGTGACTTGATCTATAAGAGAGTCATCCCCGTTCGGGCGTGGCTCTCTTCATTTTTTATGAAAAATATGAAGATACAAGCGGTTCTCTTGACAGACAGCGGAAAATATGCTATACTGAAATCTACAGAAGAAGGGAGATCCGGCCCATGTCCATCACCTGTACGAATCCAAATAAAAGCGGCAAAATCTATCGTGCCCTCCGTGCGTTGACGGTCATCTTTGCTGTTTTCGCACCCGTTGCCATGATCGGTACGGCGGTAGCGCTGACTCTGATCGAAGGAGATTGGTGGTTCAATCTGTTTTTGGTGTATCTCGGCGCCATCGCCATGCTTTCTTTAACAGTCTCTCTTTCTTTGCTCACCCTCCTGTGGGAGCTGACCCGCCGCGCCCGCCGTAAATATGGCGAGGATCTGCGGGATACGTCTTTTACGAGCCTCCTCCACCGTATCCTCTCCATCACCGCCGTGACGGGGCTTTTGACGGCGATTTTTCTCCCGCTGGTCCTCTTTGACCTTTTGAACGGCGGCTTTGCCATGATCCACTTGGCTGTCGGTATTGTGGAGGTGACCCTGTACGCGGTTTTGGGCGTGTACGCGGTGATCCAACGTATCAGACACCACCACGCCGGGCAGTAACGGCTGCGTATTTTATTCGGAGGTCTGTATCTCTGCTCCCGCCAAGCATCCGCGAGGGTTATTTGCCTTCCTGCCGCGGACGCGTTGATTTCGTCACCATTTTTTATCATATGAAAGGAAGTCCAACCATGAAAAAATTGCTCATCTGCGCCTTGCTTCTGCTGACAGTCACTCTGACAGCCGTTGCATGCTCCGAGGGCGACAAGCCCGCCGAGACCACCGCCGAGGTTTCAACCAATGCACCCACCGAGGCGCCCACCGAGGTACCTACCGAGGCACCCACCGAGGCACCCACCGAGGCGCCCACCGAGGCACCTACTGAGGTACCCACCGAAGCCCCCACGGAAGCGCCTACCGAAGCGCCTACCGAAGCCCCCACGGATGCTCCCGTTGATCCTGTCGAGCCCAAGGCGTTTTATTCTGCCGAGGATCTGGCTGCCATGATCGCCACCAACGCTACCGTGACCCTGGAGGGTGACTATGCCCACTTCCTGACCGGCACTGCCGATACCGCCACCAATCCCGCCATCACCCTTGTTGCCGAAGGCGAGGGATTCAGCGATATCATCGCCATCAAGTACCGCACCAACGGCGGCACCTATGGCTCCAACTTCTGGGGCACCTTCCTGCTCAACGGCACGGATGAGTTTAACGGTAATCGCCGCGATAGTGACAACTGGTTCTACTACGCCACCGACGGCTCTTGGAACGTGCTGGTTCTGGACATGAGAAAGAACAAGGCAGGCTCTGAGGGTACGCCCGATACCGACGTAACCGGCGGTGCCGCGATCGAGTATCTGATCTACAATTTCTTTGACTATACGGGTAACGGCGGCAAGCTCACTACCGCTGACGGCGGCGAAGAGTATTTTGACATCGAGTACATCGCTTTCTTTGACACCAAAGACGATGCCGCTGCTTTTGCAGGCTGATCTTATCCTCAAGATTTTAAAAGAAGGAGACATACCATGGATTGCAGAAATCTTTGCTACAAATTAAGCACAGGTATCTCGGACCTACACAACCGCTTTTCGGGCTGGGACGGAGGAAATCTTCGCCTCAACCGCGCGGACTTCAGCGCCTCGGTCAGCGGATCCACCCTGACGGTACAAGTCAGAGCTGATATCAGTTATAGTGACTCGGGCTTCTACACCCGTTCCTATGCCCAGTCTCACTTTGAAGAGGCATGTCAGGAATACGTCCGGGACATCCTTGATGATCTGGATGAAGACGGGTACAGCTACGTCAGCTATCGCTTTAACCTGACCCTGTCGAGAAAGTAAGATACACAGGAGCCGCGTGCGGGGCTGAACAGCCCCGCATCGGCTTTTTTTTGAATTTTTTTGCAAAAAACAAGAAAGCAAGGCAGAAATGCCCCGCGAGATTCGTTATAAAGGGTGAAGATATCACCAAAAGGATGAAGGAGGTGCCGACATGGACGAAAGAGAAACTACCCGAAGTATCGTCGCTTTGTATTTTGCCCGTGACGAGCGCGCTATCACCGAGACTGACCGCGTGTACGGCAAGTTCTGCATGGGACTGTCCCAAGGCATCGTGGGAAATCATGCCGATGCCGAGGAATGTGTGAGTGATACCTATTTAAAGGTGTGGAACACCGTCCCGCCCAAAGACCCGCCGTCTCTGAAGAACTATCTTGCCAAGATTCTTCGCAACCTATCCATCGACCGCTACCGACAGAACCGTGCGGCGAGCAAGCATATTGATTTTGAGATCGCCTTGCACGAGCTGTCCGAATGTCTGCCCGCCGAGGAAGAGACCCAAGGGGAGGTCGTCTCTCTTATGGAAACCTTTTTGCGGAGTGAGGATGCCCTCAGCCGTAAGCTGTTCATGGGGCGGTATTGGCACGCCCTTAGCGTCAAGGAGCTGGCAAAATATTATGGACTCACGCAGAACGCCGTGACCAAGAGACTTATCCGTACCCGAGAAAAATTGCGGGGCTATCTCGCTGAAAGGGGGTATACTGTATGACTTACGTCAAGGATGAAATGCTGAACCTTGCGGCACGCATGACCGACATGAGCGAGGATCTCATCAGCGAGAGCGACATTCGCGCGAGTACGATACTCTTTTCAAAGTCCAAGCGGACAGGCCGCTTTTCCGCCTTTATGAACCACCCCGCCATGGTGGCGGTGCTGTGCGCCGTGGTGTCCCTCGGCGTGGTGGTGGCTATCGTGACGGCGGGCAGGGGAGGACCTTTTACGCCGCCCGTAGCGGAGACACCTCACATAGAAGAAACCGTGACCCAAGAGCCTACGGACTCGGAGCTTATCCCCGCGGATTTCGCAAACTACGAGTCCATCATCCGTATGTATCACAGGATGGTGGAGGTTCTTCCCGATTGGGCGGAAAAGCATGAAGAGCTGGAGACGCTGTTTTATTTCCCCAACGAGCAGGCAAGGGAATGGTACACGAGGGTTGGCAATGCGGCCTTTATTCTCTGTCCCGGTGATCGCACCAACGGGGTTGCCCATTTGGGCTACGCCGTCAAAGACGCCAATGGCGACGGCGTGGAGGAATTGCTCCTGCTGAGCGACGAGTTTACCCTGATCGCGTTGTTTACACAGCACGACGGTAAGCCCGTTTTGCTGGAGGATTTTTGGAATCGCAAGAGAGGCTACGTCAACGAAAACGGGCAGATCATCATCTGCGGCAGTAGTGGGGCTGACGTGAGCTCGCGGGAGATTTATCGCTTGGATGCTACTACGGGTCAGCTTGTGTTGGAGGAAGCCTTGGGGCTTGACGGACATACCGAGGATCTTCAAACCATCTATTATCATCAGGTCGGCGAGGAAAAGACGTATATTTCCGAAGAAGAATTCAATGAGTTGATCCGCAAGGCGCCCTACGATAGCTATAGTACCGAGAAAAACAGACAAGTGCTGGGGGCGGATTATACCCCCATATCCATGCCCGTCGAGGTGAGTGTTTACTTTTTTGTAGGTATGGGCGGTCCGAAGGCCGAGCATATTAGAATTTATACGGATCCCGAAAAGATCAATGCTTTTGCAGATTTCCTTACCGATGTTTTGGTAAGATCCGACCCGCCGGAAGTGCCGAAGGAGCCTTTGTACGGCGGTACACATTGGATCACGTTGACATATGAAAATGGGGCAACACAAATTTATGGTGATTGGGGAGCGTATATTGAGCATAATGAGAAATGGTATCAGCTCGAGGACAACGCCTATAGGGTGATCGACAATTTGTTTGAACGGTATGAAAGCGACGTGGAACTCAAGGAAGCAATCGTGCGTGTCCTTGCTTGGGATGAAGCAGGCTTTTGCGGAGAGATGGATGATACGGGGAAAAACGTCTATATCAAAGGAATGAGCACCGATTGGTTTGAAAAATATGACACCGTAAGGATCGTATATGCAGTTGAAAAGCTTGCAGAAAACGAAGGAACGGTGGTCAATGACACGGGGGAGACGGTTACGTATCAATGGGTCATTGAAGATCCGCTTTCGGGATGGAAAACTCAATAAAAGAAAAGCCTGCGCTTGACCGATGGGTCTTGCGTGGGCTTTTTGAATATATTTTCTGAATTTTTTCAATCTCACGGCAGATTTTTCCTCCGAAATCTGTTATAATAAGTGAAGAACCAAAAAGGAGGTGCCCTTATGGACGAAAGAGAAGCCACCAGGAGCATCATCGCCCTGTATTTTGCCCGTGACGAGCGCGCCATTACAGAGACCGACCGCGTGTACGGCAAGTTCTGCATGGGGCTGTCCCAAGGCATCGTGGGCAATCGCCAAGACGCCGAGGAATGTGTGAACGATACATATCTCAAGGTGTGGAACACCGTCCCTCCCAAGGATCCCCCGTCCCTCAAGGCCTATCTCGGCAAGATTTTGAGAAACCTGTCCATCAACCGATACCACGCCAACCGCGCCGCCAAGCGGAATCGAGATTTGGAAGTCGCCCTGCACGAGCTGGCTGAATGTCTCCCCGCCCCCGAGGCGGTGGAAAGCGACCTGACGGGTCTTTTGGAGGCCTTTCTTCTGACCGAAGACCCGCTGAACCGCAAGCTGTTCATGGGGCGTTATTGGCACGCCTTTGAGGTGAACGCCCTGGCCAAGCATTACGGATTGACCCCCAACGCCGTAACCAAACGGCTGACCCGCACCCGCGAGAAATTGCGGGTCTATCTCACCGAAAGGGGGTACCGCATATGATGTACGCCGACAAGGGATTGGCTTTGTTTTCTCTCATGAATGACATGAGTGATTCGCTGATCAACGAAAGCGACATTGGCGGCGTTGTCGCCGTTAAGCCCAAAAGGGAGCGAGCAAGCCGCTTTTCCGCCTTTATGAACCACCCCGCCATGGTGGCGGTGCTGTGCGCCGTGGTGTCTCTTGGTGTGGTGGTAGCCATCATGATGGCGGGGAGAGGGGGGCCTGTCACACCGCCTGTTTCATCCATGCACGCAACCGAACCTCCGACAGAAGGGGAAACCTTGATCCCTGATGATCCCGCCGCCGATGATGTTCACGTGTCCTATTCTCCCGGTGACACCACGCTTTACTGTGAAATCATGCCCTATCGGTATGTGTTCTCGTCAGCCACGCTTGGCAATGAGCTTCCGACTGAAACGCAACAGGGATTTGTGGGAGAAGAAAAGCAAGTGGCACGTCTGCCCGTGGCACAGGAGGCTTATCAGCTGACCTTCCACGTGAGTAACACCCGTCACTCCGTCGAAGTCATCCTTTACGATGCCGATATGAATGAGATCCTTCGATCTCCTTTGTGGGCTTCGGTTGCCGCGATTGCCGACGATCTTTCGGCGGGCACCTATTACGTGACCCTGCAAAGTACGTGGGAAAATGCTGAAACCCACGGTAAGGACGAGTTCGTTTTTGCCTTGTCTCTGTCCATGCCTGTGGAACATTTGCGGTTGGAAATGTTTCGGAAGGCGGAGGAGGAATCTACAGCCGCCGAAACAGAATCCGAACCCGAAACCCGCTATGAACCCACCGAGTCCGTCTACGCCTGCACTTTGGTGGCGGAGCAGACCGTCTACTATCTGGATGCCGACTACATCAAGACCACCATCGTGGCGGCTGAACCGGGGAAGACCTGGGAAGGGAATGGCATGAGTTATCGCTTGTGCCGATTGGAGGGCGACCGAGAGATCGAGGTCTACAGTTACGTTGTGGAGCCTTGGGGGGAAAGCTATCCTACAGGTCCAGATGATTACGCCACATTGCCCCTTTGGTGTAATTTGACGGAAGTTCGCCGCGTGCTGTCGGAAAAGGGCGAGACTTTGACGGCGGGAAAGTACCGTATGTACTATTTGGCGGACACGTACTTGGGCATCGAATGCCCCTATGTGGACGTGGAGCTGGTGGATCGCGGGACGATGGGGCAAACAAATGACTACACCCTGATCCCCCACACCCCCACCGCAGGTATCAATGACAAGTACTTCAAGATCTCCATGACCGCCACCGAGCCGGGCAAGGTGTTGACCGCCGCTGCATCCTATCGTCTCTACCGTCTGCATGGCGACGAGGAGGAGCTGATCCACGACTATAGCGTGGATCTTGCCGTGTACGAAGAACCCGCCTCCCCCGATGCTTACGCGGTCTATGAGACGGGCGTATCCCTCGTTTGGGCAAAGAGTAACTTGGAAGCTAAGGGAGATACCCTGACGCCGGGATGGTATCGGGTGAAGTTTGGCAGAGCCACCTTGGATTTTGAGCTGGTTGATAAAACAGGACAGACCCCCGAAGTCCATCCCTTCGCCGAGCTTCCTGTGCCCGTGAGCGTCTATACCTCCCTCTATACGGAAGATATGGCGCTTATGGAACAATATGAGCGCATCTACAAGAGCGCGAATAAGATCGAAAAGCTGTGGGCTTTCTTTACAAAGCTGACCGTGACCGAGGCGAGTCCCCCCGAGGATATCCGAAGCGGTGACAGTCTGGGCATCCACATCACCTACCCCGACGGCTCCAACGGGAGCATCCATTTCTGGGGGGAGCAGTACGTGTATTTCTATATCGACGATGGTCCGTGGTATCAGGCACCGCCCGAAGAAGTGGAAGCGCTGATGACCCAGATCAAGAATATTCCAAGCGATCCCACATAATATCAAAACGGCCTGCGCTGTCTTTTGGACAGCGCAGGCTATTTTTGAATTTTAGAATTTTGATAATTCTCGGGCGGATATGGAATCCGCCCCTACGGAATCGGGAAAGCGTTCGGGCAACTGATCTCTGTAGCAATCCCTTTTATTAAAAGTTCTTGAAGGGGGTCAAGGGGGAAACTTCTTTCAAGAAGTTTCCCCCTTGCGTACTCCCTTAATGCAATCTCGTACCCTCGGGCACGCGCTCGTCCACGAAGATGACCTGACAGCCGCAGGCGTTGTTGGTGGCGGCGAGGAGCATACCGTTGGAGGTGACGCCCGTGATACGGGTGGGGGTCAGGTTGGCAAGCACGATGATCTTCTTGCCGACCAGCTCATCGGCGGTGTAGTCGTGCTTGATGCTGGACACGATGACACGCTCGTCAATGCCGTCGAATAGGGTCAGCTTGTAGCAGGAGTGGGACTTGCGGATCTCCTGCACCTTGACGATCTTGCAAACACGGATGTCCAGCTTGGAGAAATCGTCCATGGTCACCATGTCGGTGGAAATGGGCTCTACGGGATCGGGCTCGCCGTACACCTTCTCCACAGGGGCGTTGGCGGCAGCCTCAGCGTCAGCCACAGCCTTGTCAGCGGCGATCTCTTCCTCGGTCTGACCGTAGGAGAAGTCAAGCAGCTTTACGTAGCGGGCAGGATCAATGGCGTACAGGAACAGATACAGACGGGGACCGCGCTCCTTGTCGATGAGCAACTTGTAGACCGTTTTGAAGAAGTTGCCCTGCAGACCCTTCAGCTCCTTGTCGGGCTTGTCCTCGCCAAAGACCTGCTTGGGGATGGCGTAGAGGGCGGTGTTCAGCTCGTCCAACGTGTAGCCGCCCTTGGCAAGATAGTCGTGGAGCAGAGCGATCTCACGCTTTTCCTCGTCGGTGAGAGTGTTGAATACTTCAAAATTGCGGGTCTCGCGCAGCTTGTTGACCTGGTCGGGGGCGCACTGCTCCAGCCAGTACTTGGCGCGGTCGAGACGACCCATGAACTGCTCGGCGGTGTAGGGGGTGCCGATCTTCTCAAAGACAGTCTCCAGCATGGGGACGTTGAAATCCACGATGGAGCCCAACTGAACCAGAAGACCCATGGGTACGGTGCTGACCTCGTGACCCTTCACGTCGCAGTTATACATGATGGCGGCGTCGCGCTCGTTGGACTTGCCCGCGCGGTACTCCTCGTACATCTTGTCGAACTCGAAATACTGGCGCAGGATGCCGTCGTCAAAGCAGAAATCAAAGGCCTTGGTGGGTTCGGTCTTGGAGTAGAGCCACAGAATGACCTCGGGCTCGTAGAGCTTCAGCATGGTGTCAGGGGTGAGGTTCAGACCCGAGGAGGAGGACATCTTGCCCGCCAAGCCCTTGATGCCGATGAACTCGTAGCCCTGGAACAGGGGAGGCTCGTAGCCGAAGATCTTCTTAGAGATGATCTTGGCGTTGGAGTAAGAACCGGTAGGAGCGGCATGATCCTTTCCGCCGGGCTCGAAGTCTACGCCCTCGTGTCTCCAGCGCATGGGCCAGTCAATCTTCCAGCCCAGCTTGCAGTTGAAGTTCTCAAGGAAATTGATGTGACCGTGGTAGCCGCAGCGGCAGGTGTAGTCGGCCTCGGTGCAGTCCTCGGAGATGTTTTCCAGGGTGGTGAAGTCGGTGCCGCACTCGGGGCAGAAGACGGATACGGGAGAATACTTTGCCTTCTCTGCGTCATGCTCTGCCTTGCGTTCTTCCTCGGACTTGGTCATGTCCTTGGTCTTGAAGGAGTCCAGAATCTCAAAGATCTCTTCTCTCTTGCGGAGGGACTCGATGATGGCGTCTGTGTAAGCGCCCGAGCGGTACATATGACCCTGATGGCGGTAGTCCATCTCAATGCCGAACTTCTTCATGGACTCGGTGAACTCTGCCTTGAAATGCTCGGCATAGTTCTCGTGACAGCCCCAAGGATCGGGAATGTCCACGTAGGGGGTGCCGATGTACTTGTCGTATGCGTCGCCTACCTTAGCCTGCACGTTGGCAGGGATCTTGCGGCAACGGTCAAAATCGTCCCAGGAGAAAAGCAGGCGAGCCTTCTTGCCCTGCTTCTCGATGGCCTTGCAGACGAAAAGGGAGGTGGCGATATCACGGAAGTTACCGATATGCACCGAACCGGAGGGACTGATGCCCGCGGCGCAAACGTACTCTTCCTTGTCGGGGTTGCGAGCGATGACTCTTTGTGCGATTTCTTCTGACCAATGCATGGTTGGTCTCCTTTCTTTTCTCTATATGTGGAATGATTTTATACATGAGGGATAAAAAATGCTCATAGATATTTTATTATAGCACATTTTGCGAGGTTTGGCAAGGGGTTTTAAAAAAATCTTGATGCGGAAAGGAAAAAACGATGCAGATTTCTGCCGGTTTTGACGTAAACGGAAGAGGTTTCCCCCCGCAAAAAACAGCACCCACAAGTGTGAGTGCTGTCTCATGGGACAAGGAAGCACGCGGAGCTGTCCGGTTCCTTCCGCTGTCGATCAGCGGGCGCATATGGAATGCGCCCCTACAATATAGAAATTCTTTGGAAGTTTTTGAAGGGTCAAGGGAAACTTTTTTCAAAAAGTTTCCCTTGCGTACGCCTCGTACATTCAATCAGACCGTCACCTCGGCGTGCGCCTCGGCACTGCGGTAGATGGCGTCCAGCATCTTCTGAACGGTGAGGGCGTCCTCCATGGGAGAGATGGGGGTCTTGCCCGTGTTCAGGCAGTCTACGAAGTGGCGAAGCTCCTCCACGAACAGATTGTTGGGGGTGACCTCGGGCTTGACGTCGGAGAGGTATCCCTCCTCGTCCTCGCCGTAGACCGTGAGGGGATCGAAGGTACAGCCCGCCTTGCTGCCGAACAGCACCACGTCGTTGGCCTCCTGACCGTTGATGGCCCAGGCGATCTCGGCGGTCATGGTCTTGCCGCCCTCAAAGCGGAAGAAGATCATCGCGGAGTCCTCGGTGTCGAACACGCCCTTGCCCTCACCGAAGGGATGCCAGCGGGTGATGCCCTTGGTCTTGAAATCACCGATGCGGTAGGAGGTCTCGGCGGACACCGTCACAGGGGTGGGTCTGCCCATGAGATACCAGGTGCGGTCGATGGCGTGAACGCCAATGTCCAGAACGGGGCCGCCGCCTGCCAGCTCCTTGTCGGTGAACCAACCGCTGGGGGTACCTCTGCGGCGGACGTAGCGGCACTTGGCGGCATAGATCTCACCAAACACGCCTTCCTCATAAAGCTCGCGGCACTTGATGGCCTCTGCCATGTAGCGGGTCACCACGGCCAACATGAATTGCACGCCCGCCTCACGGACGGCCTTCTCCATGGCCAGACCCTGCTCCAGGTTGGCGGCCAGGGGCTTTTCACACAGGATGTGCTTGCCTGCCTTGGCGGCGGCGATGCACACGGGAGCGTGAGCGGCGGTCCAGGTGCAGATATCCACGTAGTCCACGTCCACGTTCTCGAGAAGCTCTTCGACCGAGGCGAAGTAGTGGGGGATGCCGAACTTCTCGGCGGCGTCCTTGGCGCGCTCGGGGACGATGTCAGCGATGGCGACTACCTCAACGAGGTCCGCAAGCTCTGCGTAGGAGGGCAGATGGGCGGAGGTGGCGATGTTGCCCGCGCCGACGATACCGACTCTCAGTTTGTTTGCCATAGTGTTTTTTCCTTTCCCGAAGGGGTTTCGGGATTGTTCCTTTCCCGGGCGTGTGGGGCCCGACTTTTTTGTCCTAATTATAGCATGACGACCGCCCCCTGTCAAGAGGACGGTCGCCATTTTGTTAAATTTAGGATTGTCGGTGGGTATCATTTCTCTATACATACGAATGGAGTATAAAAACACGCCCCACTGGTTTAAGCACTAACTCAATTTATCTTTGCTTGAAAAGTTTTTGAAGGGTCAAGGGAAACTTTTTTCAAAAAGTTTCCCTTGCGTACTCCTTTACACGATCCCATCCAAGTCAAACTCACTCAGCCACTTATTGGCCTCCTCGCAGACCGCCCGCAGACAGGCCTCGTCGAAGGGGGATTCCAAGCCCGCGTGACTGAGAAGATCGGTAAAGGTCTTGCTGCCACCCTCCTTGGTGTAGGCCATGTAGTGCGCCCATGCGTCGGCCAGATCGTTTTGGATCAACGCCCAGAAGCGGAGAGCCACGGTCTGCGCCAGACAGTAGTCGATATAGTAGAAGGGGCTGTTGTAGATGTGTTGCTGACGCTGCCAGCCCTCACCCTCGGCGTAGAAGGGGATCTCGCCGTCCAGCTTCATCCAAGGCATATACACACCGAGAAGCGCCTTCCACACGCCGTGACGCTCGGCGGGGGTCATGTCGGGTCTCGCGTAGACCTCGTGCTGGAAGTGATCCACCATGGTGCCGTAGGGAATGAAGGTCAAAGCCCCTGCCAGATGGCTGTAGAGGAACTTGCGGGTGTCAGCTCCGAAGAAGCCCTCAGCCCAAGGCCAGGCGAAGAACTCCATGGACATGGAGTGAACCTCGCAGGCCTCCATGGAGGGCCAAACGTAATCCACGGGGATGCGGTTACGGTTCATCCAGCAGGCGAAGGCGTGACCCGCCTCGTGGGTGACCACCTCCACGTCGCCCTGGGTGCCGTTGAAGTTGGCGAAGATGAAGGGCACCTCGTAGTCCATAATGCCCGTGCAGTAACCGCCGCCCTGCTTGCCCTCGGTGGAGAGGACGTCCAGAAGCTCTCGCGCCCGCATGGTGCGGAAGAACTCGGAGGTCTCGGGGGACAGCTCGTCGTAGAACTTATCACCCTGCTTCAGAATATCCTCGGCGGTGCCTGCGGGGCGGGGATTGCCCGAGCGGAACATGAGGGCGGCATCCGCAAAGCTCAAGGGATAAGTCTTGCCCAGTCGCTTGGCCTGCTCGCGGTAGATGCTGTCCGCCACGGGGACGAGATACTTGACCACAGAGGCACGGAACTTCTTCACGTCAGCCTCTCCGTAGCAGTTGCGTCCCATGCGGTAGTAGCCCAGAGTGGTGTAGCCCTCGTAACCCAGCTTCTTGCCCATGCTGTCGCGGAGGTGCGTCAGCTCGTCGTAGATGCGATCCAGCTCGGTCTGGTTGTCCTTGTACCACTGACCCTCTGCCTTCCAGGCAGCCAAGCGGCGGTCATCGTCGGGATCCGTCTTGAAAGGAGTGAGCTGGGAGAGGGTGTAGACGCCGCCCTCAAAGGGGATCTGCGCCGAGGCGATGAGCTTGGAATAGGTGGTGGACAGATCGTTCTCTGCCTGCATCTCGGGGATGATCTCGGGGGAGAAGGTTTTCAGAGCGATCTCGGCGTTGACAAACATGAGATCGCCGTACTCGGCGGCAAAGTCAGCGCGGAAGGGAGAGGCCATCATGGCGGCTGTCCAGCCCTGGGCATACTCCTGGATCTCGGGCATGGTGTTGTTGATGTACTTCACTTCGGCATCGTAGAACTCGTCACGGGTGTCGATGGAATGGCGAACCTCGGCGAGGGTGCAGAGGGTCTGCAGATGCTTTTCGGCGGTTTGGTACTCCAAAAAGACAGCCTTTGCGGCGGCGTAATCGGGGGCGTTCTTGAGCTGCTCGGTCAGCTCGGCGATTTGTGTCTTGGCCGCCTCCATGTCGGAGCGGACGTAGGGCATTTCTCTGAATTTCATGGTGGGTTCCTTTCTATGCGGTGTTTTTTATACAACAATGCACTCGTAGCTGTCCCACGAGTAGATCTCATATTTGGTATTCCGTCCGAAGGGATGGAATCGGGATGCATCCCGCATACGGATGCGGGCGAGGGCGGCGGCGTACTCGTCCATATTATCCATTTCGGGGTCATCCGAGCGGGTAAAGCAAGCATCCGCCTCCCACCGTCCCGTGCGGGCATTGGTGCGGTTGATGACGTGGATATCTCCGCGCAGAACCTCCTCGACCATCTCCCCAAGCCATTCCAACCCGCCCTCGTCGGGCACGTCCATGATGAACAGCTCGTAGTCGTAGTCCCCGAAGGCCATGTCGTACAGGCGGGAGCCGCCGTTTTCGTGATTCCATTGGAAGCGCAGATGCTTTGCGTGGTGGGGATTCTCCGCAGTCAGCAGGGTGACGGGGTAATCCTTTGCGTGCTTGGTCGGCCAGCCGAGGGAGGCGTAATACTCCCTTTCGGTGGAAAAATCACGGCGGGTGACGGTCAATCCTTTGGCGGTGAGCATGGCCACCGACTCGTCAACAGTCATAGCGTCAATCCTCCATCAGGGTATAGGCGAACATCTCATAGTGGAGTTTGTCCCCCACGTCCACCCCTGCGGGCAGGAGGGCTAAGGCGATGTAGATGTCCTTTTCAGGGTCAGATTCTCCGATCTCGCGGAGGTAGGCGTATTCTCCCTCGATCTTGACGAGGGTATAATCCTTGGGGGTCATCAGTTTGCCCCTCCTTCGGTTGAAGGATGCCTATAGAGTTGCGCCAAACCGCCCTCGGAGGTCTCGCGGTACAGCGCCGACATATCCTTGCCCGTGCGGTACATGGTCTCCACTACCAGGTCAAAGGAGATCTTACGGCTCCCCGACAGGAAGTTGGCAAGAGACAAGGCGTTGATGGCGCGCATGGCGGCCACGGCGTTGCGCTCAATGCAGGGGATCTGCACCAGCCCGCAAACCGGGTCGCAGGTCAGTCCCAAATGATGCTCCAGGGACATCTCTGCTGCGTACTCGATTTGATCAATGCCCATCTCAAACAGCTCGCAAAGACCTGCCGCCGCCATGGAGCAGGCGGTGCCGATCTCGGCTTGACAGCCGCATTCCGCGCCGCTGACCGAGGCGTTGGTGGCAACGATGTTACCGATCAGTCCCGCTACAGCCAAAGCACGGATGATCGCCTTGTCAGAGAAAGCGTTCTTGTCCTGCATATATTTCAGCACCGCAGGAACCACGCCGCAGGAGCCGCAGGTGGGGGCGGTGACGATCTTGCCGCAGTCGGCATTCTGCTCGCTGACGGCAAAGGCGTAGGCACAGACCATGCGGTTCTCGCGGGTCTGGGGGCTTTCGTCAATGTGCCGCTGATTGAAGAGTTTTTGCGCCTTGCGCTCCACCTCAAGCCCGCCGGGCAAGGTTCCCGTGTGGATCAGTCCCTCTCGGATGGCGGCACACATGGTATCCCACACCTTGGAAAGGAAATGAGGAAATTCCTCGTCCTCATGCTCGAAAACGTAATCCGACAGGCGGATGTTGCGGGAACGGCAGATCTCAGCGATCTCCGAAAAACTGTTTTCGGTATAGATATCCTCTGCCACCGCCTTGGGCACGCCCACTTCACGGATCTCGCCGCCGCCCACCGACAGGTAGGTCTTGCGACCCAACTCACCACTGTCACCGTAAGCGATCAGCTCAATGGTGTTGGGATGCGCCAAGGGACGATCCTCGGTGTCAAAAATAATGTGTGCGGGAATGGGGGAGAGCGCGTCAGCCACGGCGCGGTCGGTGCCGTGCCCCTTTCCCGTCTTGGATAGGGAGCCGTAGAGGATAACCTCAAAGCGGGTCGCCTCGGGGTAGGCCTTTTTCATATGCTTGGCGGCAAAGGCGGGACCCATGGTGTGGGAGCTGGAGGGACCGATGCCGATCTTATAGATGCTTCTGATGGATTTCATAGGGGGTTCCTTCCGAAACTTTATATTGTAAGGGAGGGGTCTCCCCTCCCGCTTAGCGGTGGCTTTGACGGGAGGCGAAACGCCTCCCCTACAGTACATCTTACTCTTTGACACAGATCCACTCCTTGGCGCAGGGCAAAGACAGAATCCAATCACACAGCGTATGCCACTCGGCAAGCTTGTGGTGACGGCGGGCGTAGTAGATGTTGATGAGGTTCTCATAATTGAGGGTCACGGTACGCATCTGATTGTAGGAAGAAGGGAGAGACTGGATCATGTTGTGCCAGGGCTGGCGGTTGGTCTTGTCCTCCAAAAATTTCAGACGCTCGGCTTCCAGATAGGCAATGGTGGTATCAAGGAGTGCGAGACCGCCCTCGTCCATGCGGTCGTGGGAGAAATCGTCACGCTCAAAGGCTTTGGCGTGGATCTTGTGCATGGTGGAAGTGGAGTTGGCGACGGTGCCTACCTTGTAGGTGTCAAATTCCTTCCACCAGTAGAGGGGGGCGGTGATGTCCACAGATACGAAGATCTGGCGGAGAAATTTGCGGTGATCCGAGCCTGCTGTCGCTAAACGGTGACCCAGATCCAGGTCGGTCTGACCAACCACAAACGTGCCATTCTCATCGTAATAACTGTCGGATTTGTCCCAACTGTTCATGGGGTTGCGCGCGCCGCGGATGGCGTTGTCTATATTCATCACGGCGGATCTTTCTACTTTCAGCATGATGGCCTCCTGTGTTGACATATTCTACATGCCATTATAACATAAGGCAG
Source organism: Eubacteriales bacterium (assembly GCA_045531965.1). Classification (GTDB taxonomy): domain Bacteria; phylum Bacillota; class Clostridia; order Oscillospirales; family CAG-272; genus CAMEON01. The sequence continues at coordinate 3,596 of JAZSFA010000044.1, read as the reverse complement.
GGGGAATGTCAAGCGAATAAATTGTTGTTTGCCCCTGCGGGGCGGCTCCGGCTCGCCACCTGCGGTGGGGCTTTTACTCGGGGAAGTTTAACGCATGCCAACTTCACGCCGCGAGGGGATGTACAACGGTAAATTGTTGTTTAGCGTGGCGACCGCCGCGCGCTGTCATCCTGAGCAAGGCCGCTGGCCGCGCCGAAGGATCTCCTTCTGCCTCTCCAAACCATGATCATAAAAGGACTTTCGTTTATCACGAGATCCTTCGACTCGGGCGTCGCCCTCGCTCAGGATGACTATTTCAAGGTGGGGCGAAACTATACTAAACAACAATTTACCGCACCAACAACCCCTCGCGGGAGATTGTTCGCATGGGTTGAACATCCCCGGTATTGGCAGGCGGCACTGCCGCCAAACAACAATTTACCGTACCAACAACCCCTCGCGGGAGATTGTTCGCATGGGTTGAACATCCCCGGTATTGGCAGGCGGCACTGCCGCCAAACAACAATTTACCTTTCTTATATAAAATGTATATTTCTCTCTGAAATATCTAAAATCCCCCTTTACTTTTTACCGCTTTTATGGTAAAATAACAAAGGATAACGATAGGAGAAAACATATGCGACTTGATAAATTTTTAAGCCTCACGGGCAAGGCCTCCCGAAGCGACGCGGGCAAGGCCGTGAGGGGCGGCGGAGTGCTGGTCAACGGTATTCCCGCAAAGAAAGCCGACGTAAATATTGACCCCGATACCGATGAGATCATCTTCCGAGGTGAGGTGGTCACCTATCGGCAGTTTACCTACATCATGATGCACAAACCCGACGGGGTGGTCAGTGCCACCGAGGACGGCAGAGAGGAGACGGTGCTGGATCTGCTCCCCGAGGAGATTACCCGTGTCCGTCCTGCCCTGTTTCCTTGCGGACGGCTGGACAAGCACACCACAGGGCTGATGATCCTCACCAACAACGGTCAACTCTCCCACCGCCTCCTGTCCCCCGCGCGACACGTGGACAAGACCTATGAGTTTTCGGTGAAATTCCCCCTCTCCGACGAGGACGTGGCCGCCTTGGAGAGCGGCGTGGACATCGGTGGCTATGTGACAGCCCCCTGCAAGGTGGTGCTTGACCAGCCCCAACCCGATGAGCGGGGACGGTCGGGGAAGATCACCCTCCACGAAGGGAAATACCATCAGATCAAGCTCATGATGGAGGCACGGCACAACCAGATCACCCGTCTCAAGCGGGTCACCTTCGGTCCTCTCACCCTTGACCCCGCGCTGGCGGCAGGGGCGTGGCGGATGCTGACGGAAGAGGAGATTAAGATGCTGGAGGATGCGGGGAAGTAAGGAGGACTATGATGGAATTTGAGATCGCTCAATATGACGAAGAGGCTCTTGAAGCTGATGTTTGGGTAAAAAATCAAGGTGAAGTCTTTCTGTGCTATGCGCACCCCATATCACAGAGCGAAATCGACTGTTTACATGACGCAAGTTTTTCAACTTTATTTGCGAGAGATATTGTTTTGTCGGATGAAAAAGGATGTGCGATACAAAAAACATCGGAGACACATTATTCATACGAAATGACAGGATTATATGTTGGTCAGGATACCGTAATGGTAGGCGAATGTAAAATCAAGCTTGATGCGGCTGTGCCCGGAGACATCAAGATCAACGATTATATTTCGTGGTGTTGCGCACGGTTGGACTTGGTGCTTTAAGAAAGCCACATTCCGGGCTGTCAACGGGCGGATATGGAATCCGCCCCTACGATCTGATTTTTTGAAAGTTTTTGAAGGGTTCAAGGGGAACTTTTTTCAAAAAGTTCCCCTTGGCGTACCCCAAAGATAAAGGAGAACACACAATGGCAGATATGAAGAAATTTATGATTACCAACTGGTGCGGCATTCCCCACAAGTTCATCCGTCACGCCGACGGGACTTTGGCGGTGGAGCGCATCCAAGAGATGCTGGACGCGGGCATCAACCTCATGAGCGCCTACGACTACGGCTACGCCACCAACTGCGAGATGCTGGCGGCATCCGAGAAGCTGGGGATGCGGGTCAACATCATGGATGGACGCATCAATAAAGCGGTGCATCACGCACAGACCCGAGAGGAGCGATACGAGCTTTTGAAAGAAGTGGTGCGCGACTACGCAGGCTATCCCGCCCTCCACGGCTACCACATCGTGGACGAGCCCAACAGCGGCGCGTTCGGAAAGCTTGCCGAGATCCGCGAGATCCTCACCGAGCTTGACCCCGCCCACGAGGCCTACTATAACCTGTTTCCCAACTACGCCTCCCTGGAGATGCTGGGCAATCCCTCTTACTATGACCACGTGGATCAGTTTATCAGAGACGTGAAGCCCGAGATTCTCAGCTACGATCATTACCACTTCTGCAAGGGCGAACCCATGGAGCAGAAGGATTTGGGAGACGAGCGTCAGAATCAGATCTACGAGGCGGCCTTCTCCAAAATCGAGCGTGCGGGCTTCTTTGACAACATCGAGGACGTGCGCGCCTGCTGTCTTGCCCACGGCGTGCCCTTTATGATCATCATTTTGGTGGTGGAGCATGGTCCCTACCGTAACCTCACCGAGGCCGAGATCCGCTGGGAGGTGTTCCAGTCCCTGACCTACGGCACCAAGCGGCTGTCCTACTTCACCTACTGGTGTCCCGGGGTGGACAGAGATGAGGGGGAGGACTTCTGGCATTGGAAGAACGCCATGATGACCAAGGAGGGTGAGCGCACCGCTCACTATGACATGATCGCAGAGATCAACCGTGAGCTGCTCCCCATGGGCAATATCCTGCTGGACCGCAAGAGCCTCGGTGTCTATCACTTTGGTCGCGTGCCCGACAAGAAGGTGACCTACTGGCAGGGAAGCTATGGCGATATCACCTCCATGTCCGCCGTTAACGCCACCGCGGGCTTCTTTGAAGGGGGCTATATGGTGCTTGCCAACAAGGATTATGAAAACCCCATGCCCGTGACCTTTACGGTGACCGATGGCAAGCGGGTCAGAAAATATGACAAGCAGAGCGGTCTGTGGACGGATATGACCCCCGCCGACGGACAGTATAAGATCACCCTCGCTCCCGGCGACGGCGAGATGATCTGGGTCAACTGAGGAGAGCGCAAGGAAGCGCAAGGAAGCGCAAGGAAGCGCAAGGGGGAAACCTTCTTGCAAGAAGGTTTCCCCCTTGACCCCTTTCCAAGAATCTTGAAAAGGGGGGAACATATGCGGAGATGTCGATCTCTTCTTTTACTATCAGCGGGCGGATATGGAATCCGCCCCTACGATCTGATTTTTTGAAAGTTTTTGAAGGGTTCAAGGGGAACTTTTTTCAAAAAATTCCCCTTGGCGTACCCCACACGCTTGATTTACGAATGGGGCAGGGGCCCCATGGGGGTGAGGAGAGACTTGGAGCTGTCCGATGGTTTCTTCAGCCCATCAGCGGGCGGATATGGAATCCGCCCCTACGATCTGATTTTTTGAAAGTTTTTGAGGGGTTCAAGGGGAACTTTTCTCAAAAAATTCCCCTTAGCGTACCCCCGCACGCTTGATTTACGAATGGGGCAGGGGCCCCATGGG
>JAZSFA010000049.1:0-7759 GCA_045531965.1 Eubacteriales bacterium | reverse complement strand
GCCCTCAAACGCCGCGATCATTTCACGGTATCCGGGTTCGGAGGCGGTTACGATATAAACCGTTTCGATCTCGGGATGCTCTGCAATCTGCTTCTCAAACGTCATATAAGACATTTCATCAATCAACACTGCAAACTTGTTTTCGGGAAGGATCAGCATATCGGGAATATCCTCGCTAACCGTAGGACATTTGCCGATTGCGCCCGCCTTCATCCACAAGGTCGGAAGCATTTCCTTGAACTGTCTGCCAAGAGCAACCGAAGTCTTATCAAGGAATCCGAGCTTGAAGAATGCGGCATTGGCTTTGAAGCCATCAGCCATCGGTTTGTCACTTCCGAGATAATTGCCTTTAAGGGGATTGCCTTTTACGTCGTGTCCTTCGATACTGCACACAGTACGAGGCCATGTAACGTAACGAGCAATACCGAGTTTTTCCCATTCTTCATCACCGGGATGGTAGCCACTATCCGAAAGAGCCTTTGCCTCATCCGCGGATACCTCGTTATTTGTAACCATAATACAACGGCGACTTCCACCATCCTCAGCATTGAGAAGATTTACTGCATGAAGTGTAGTACCTGATCCTGCAAAGAAGTCAACAACAAGTGCTGCAGACTTATGCGCAAGAACAAATCGCAGACAGTCTTCCACAGCATATAACGATTTGGGATACGTAAACCTTGCATCAGCCAAAATATTATTTATTATTTTCTTTCCGTAATCTCCTGCATTATGCGTAGGAATATTCCATTGAGTACCAGGAACAAAGCAAGTCTCTGAACCCCCCTCAACAATTACCGAGCCATCATTTTCACGATGTCCTACCACTTTATATACGCCACTTTTAACTTTTTCACGTTCTCCTGATTTTAGATAATGTATTCCACTTGTAGATACCTCGGTGATATGCAAAAAACCTTCTTTATATAATTTTCTCAGGTTTTCAGGGCTCACTTGGTAGCATCCCTCTCGACCATCAGCACACATAGGCCAAATAGCAGTTGTTCCTTTAGGAGCAACAACGGTGTCTTTGGAAACATCTAAAGATATTGCTTCGCCGATTGAATGAAGAGTTAAATCGTCTCTTACAAAAATCGGATAAAAACACCCTGGACTATTATGCCTAAAAACTTGCCCTGTTTTCCCGGGGCGCCTTAAATACTGCCATCGAATATCATTAGTTGTAGTGCTTTTACCTGATCTCCATTGTGAGTCTAATACTAAACTCTGTACGCTTGCCGCTCCAAGCATAACATAGAAGATATACTCATCAGTTCTCCCAAACAAACCATTTCGAGATTGCCCTTTGGGATTGATAACGCTACTAACCATTTGAATTCGTGCATCTTTAAATATTTCCTCCAACAAACATCCCAAGTGCAAATACTCTTTTTCATCGATGGTGACAATAAGCACTGAATCTTTAGGATTTAACAATTTCTTCGCTAACTTCAAGCGTTTCTCCATAAAAGAAAGCCACTTACTATGACGATATGTATCCGCACCATCAACGTAATCGTTGTTATACTTCCAATCTCGCGCACCTGTATTATAAGGCGGATCAATGTAGATGCAATCCACTTTTCCGGCATACAGATACTCAAGAAGTTGAAGCGCGTGATAGTTGTCGGCTTCAATGAGAGTGTGCCAAAGATCACTATCGGGAGCATTGCAAACGCTGTCCATCGGCTTGAGATAGGGATAGATGGCGTCACCAAACTCCGCCACGGTCACAAGCTCGTTCACCTTAAAAGTCGCAATCTCGTCCGCATCCTTCTTCTTGCACTCCGCCTCATCGCCTTTGATTTTCAGTACTCTGTAAACCTCGCTCACCTTGCCGGTTTTAAGCGCAACAAGAGCACCTCTCTTAACAGGAATGTCATAAAGAGGCGTACATTCAGGCAGATGCTCCTCGAACACGAGTCCAAACTTCTTCTGCTTATTCATTCGGTCAACTTCGGCTTGTATCCTTGCACGAAGTTCCGGATTTTCTATCTGAGCGATCAAATCGTTAATTGCTGCCATTTTTACTCTCCTGCAATTTACTCTTAATAGTCTTCATTGCCTCACTCGCTTTTGACAAACGGTTTTTCCTTTCCAACTCAATGTCAAGCATTCGTTCAATAACATATTTCACTGCTAAATACAGCTCCATACATTCATCTTCCTCATACTCGTGGATTCCTTTACTTAAAACAGAATATATTTCTTCCTTAACAGGAGAAAGCTCCTCCGGAATGATTTCTTCTGTTTTTTCTACCTCTTTCAACTTTTCAATGAATTTCCACGACGTATCACCATTGTACTTGCTTTCCACGAGATACTCTAAAATACGTCTTAAATATACGAATGCAGCAACGCCCATTCCCTGAGAATAAGCATTTACTGATCTCGTAAGCTCTGGATAATATTTAGAAATAAGATTCTTGTACTTTCTCAAATTTTGCACTTCACTCTTAGAAAATGAAGGGTATTGCCCGATTTTAGTTACCGTATTCCCCTTAAATAAAAGCGAATAATAATGTGCTTCACCGCATTTTGCACAACGCAGCGTAATATTCACAAAATATTCCTTGTCGTTATAATATTCTTCGGGCGAAGGTTTACGAGAACCGGGAGGTCCTCCTATAACTTGAATGGTAGAAAGGTAAAGATATTGAAAACTCTCTTTTACTGCACCATCAAACACCTTCTCGCCGTTGCAATTTTCACAATATGCGTCGATGCAAAGGTTTTCAATGTTCCCAAAGCACAGATACCAATCGTATTCAAAATCTAATGTTTTATACGGGGGTTCATTCGTTAGAATCTGTACAAGAAGCGCCTTTTGCTTTTGCACATCATATTTATCAAATACATTGTGTTTTGCCATTGTTTTCTCCTGTTCTAAGCATTTATATCCGCTTCTAATTTCGCAATCCCATCAATAATCTCCTCAAAGCTCGGCTTATCTCCAAACAGCATATTTTGCATATGCTCATAGTCATCGCGGAGTTTACTGAGGTTATAATCGGGCGGCATCAAGCGCATCGTGCCGCGTTTTGCGAGGTCATATCTTGCCCACGGGCAACGGTAAAACTTGTCCTTAAAATCGACAACTTTGGTCAAAAGGTCATTATCCGCCAAAGCGTTATCTTTAACTTGTGTCTGCATCATACGATAGAGATCGTAATAATGGCGTGAGTATCTCGTTGGGAATGGTCTATCCTCTGCACGGAAGGCTTCTCTATGTAAAATCGTGACCTTTTCCCAAAAAGTACGCTCGGGTAATACGGTCAAAATATCGGTAGAAGGCTGCTTAAACAATCTTCCGTACGCTTGTGCCGCATAAGGTGTAATATCTGCAACCTTAACGGGAGTCCACGCGGCAAGCGCACCGATCTCAAGTCGTATCTCTTGAAGAATAGATGAATCGTAAAAGCTGTTCGGATATGCAATCTTGACGGTTTGCGGATCTTTTTCATCAATAAAGCATTTTACTTCTGCACCGATTTCAGCGGTCAAGTCTTTAATGATAGCGGGAAGAAAAACATTCTTCAAAAATTCTTCGGCACGTGTATTTGCTTCTTTATTGAAAATATCTTGTTTCGTATTGCTGCGTTGTTCCCAAGGCTCGTCAATTCCATAACCGAGGACTCGCCAATCAAGTATCAGATCAATATCTTCCGAGAAACGCTCAATAAGTCCGTATGCCTTTGAAAGACTCGTTCCACCCTTGAACGCGATATGATCCTTCCATTCGCAACGGTGGAAAAGGTAGTCGAGCATATAACACACCCAAAAATCCTTTTCGATAATAGCATCTGTCATTTTCATAGCTTCGGCGGTATTATGGAACAATGCCTCTCTATCTTCCGCTGCAATTCTCGCTATATTTCTCATTTAGTGCCTCCGCAAATTTCTTTAATTACGTCATATATCCACGCCGTGGCATATTTTGCCTCGACAAACATTTGCTCTTTTTCTTCATCCGTAGTCAGCGAGCGTATTTTCTCTATTACGTCACCGTTGATTTTATCTTTGCCCAATGCTTTAATTGCTTGAATAACAAGGGCGGTTTTAAAAGAAATTTTTGAAATTTCCTTATTCGTTGTTCGCTTAAACTGTATAACAAAATTTCCGCAGGTATATTCGCGGTAATTTCCGTCGCTGACATAAAGCCATACGGCGGGAACTTGTGTGGAAAGTCCGAGCATATTCAAAGCCGTGTCACCGCAGGGAACGATAGTCCAACCGTAATTGCGCGCAAGTGCTTTTGCAATTTTATCGGGGTGCGGCTTAACGTATTCTCCCAAAAAATCATTGAATTTTGGATTTTCATAGACACCACGCATAATGCGGCGGATCTTGCCATCTTCTTCAAGACGCGACAAAGCCTTGCGAACGGTTGCCTCATCCGCAAGATCTGAAAAATCTGATATTATGAACACTTCGCCCTTCGTCATTGATTCGATGCGAGAGAATATTTGTTCTAAATAATTAACACGTGCCATATCATCACCTCGTCACAAATATTATATACTTTTTGTGACTATTTATCAATAGGTTTTGAAAAAATAATTGTAAAAATTTTTGAGCTTGCACATTTTAATGTAAATAGGTGCGTCTATAAAGCAAATAGGGTGCAGACAAAACTGCCTGCACCCCTTGTAATTATTTAGTTTGAATTAGTTAATGCTTCAATAGCAATTTGCATACCGAGTTTGAAAGCATACTCAAAAATAGCAGCTTCTGCCAAGCTCATATACTCGCTCCAACAATCGTGGAACTTTTCAAACGGTTCCTTTTGCTCGTCGGAAAAGCTTTTCTCCAAGTCTTCGTGATGCCTTGACATATAGCCGAGCAATTCTTTCATTTCCTTGGAGTTTGTTCGGCTATCTTCTTGCGGGATAATATTTCCGTGCCAAAGTTCATTGATGATCGACTTCATACCAACACCACCTCCAGCAAAACGATTTCTTCCGCGCTTGCCTTGATGTTGTTCATCTCGGCAACCCAACGGAGCATATCGCGAGCTTTCAAATTCTCGTCAATACCTCTTTCGGTAGCGAGGCGGGGAATGATGGTATCAAGCATTTCGGTTGCTTCAAGGTCGATTTCGTGCAGCCGAGCGTTCAACTTGCCTTCGGTCAGCAAGGTTGTGTACCTTCCGCGACGATGGTTCTTGATGTAATCAAGGTGCATCCGTCCATACTTGCCGATCTGAAAGTCGGTCTGTTCGTGAAGGGTTACGTTAGGAATTAGGTGTCCGTTTTCTTCGTGATAAGTCCCACCAAGGTTTTCATACAATGTTTTCATTACAGTATCTCCATTCAAATAAATATTTGCGATATACTGTATCGATTGTCTTTACCACTATTTTTTGAAACCTTCGTTATGGGACATCAAGAGAAGTCGACGCACCGAAAAACGCAAACTCCAAGTTGTCGCCAAACAAATTTAAATAGAATTAGAGTATCTCTACCATAATCATTTAAATGGAATTTGCGCTTTTACCAAATTCTAAAATGATTATGGCGAAAAAAGGGTACATTTATCCCGCAAAGAAAAAAATACCGCTAATTCTACTATTAAATTTGTTTGGCATGACTATTATAGCACATTTTTTTCGGTTTGTAAATACGTTTATAAAATTTTGCAAGGGCAACGCCCGAAAACAAGCGCGGTAACTTTCTTCGCAAAGAAAGAAATACGGCATACCTCTTCCGAGATATACCGTATTTTTCGCTGATTCTATGTGATCACTTATCCTTTTCGCCGTCCCGACGGTCCTTCATCTCCTTGCGGGTGGGTCTGTCGGAAGCGGGCAGGTCGGGGACCATGAGTTTTGTAAACATCTTCCCCTTGGCGCCCATGATGTACCCCACCGTGCAGACAAGGAGCGCGGGCAGGATGATCAGAAAATACATCCACCAGTAGGCGTGCAGATGATCGCCGTTAAAGTTCACCAGGGTCATGAGTCCCAAGTACATGGCGTTGAAGAGTCGCCCGATGATGCCCGAAAGTCCCGAACCGTCGCTGACCAAACTGTTGATCATGTAGGTGATCGCCACCAAAAGATTGGGGATATTGGCAACAAGAGACACGAGGGTGCCCGTCAGCGGGTTGAACTTTCGGTGTCCCATTTCAATGGCGGAGCGATCGGTGGTGCCCATTTTCCACGCCACGCTGTATACCATGGCAAGGTAGAAGATCACGGAGCCGATGCCCGTCACCAACAGCAGGGTGTCGTTTTTGGCGTGTACCGATGCCATGGTCAGACCGAACCCGAAAATGGCGAGCACGAACTGATCCACCAGCATTTTGACGCTGTCGTATGAATATTTCTTAAAAAAATCCTTGATGTTTTCCATTTTTCACCTCACATGATGAATCTTTTTTTATTATAACAGATAATTGTGAAGGTTTTGTCAACAGTTTTCGAAAAAAACGCAATGTTTACAGTTTATCCACGATTTTTTGCGTTATATTTTGTATAATAGAAGCAGAATTTGTATCATCACGCAGGAGGTCGTCATGCGTTCAGAGATCAACGTCAAAGAGTTTTCCCCCATCGTGCGGGAATTTGCCAGCTATAAAACCGTCATCCAAGGTTGCTCCCAACGGACGGTGGAGGAGTACCTTTTGGACCTGCGAACCTTCTTCCGCTTCCTATTGGCGGACGGTGACCAGCGGATCCTCCACGATCCCGAGGCATTCGCCAAGCTCCCTATCCATACGGTGGATCTTTCGTATCTCGCAAGCATAACCACCGATCAGATCTACGATTTCCTGCTCTACACCGACATGGATCGCGACAACCAAACCGCCGCCAAGGCGCGAAAGCTGTCTGCCATCAAGGGGCTTTATAAGTTTCTCATCAACAAGCGCGGACTCCTGGAGGAAAACCCCGCCGCCAACATTGATTCTCCCAAGAAGAAAAAAGCGCTGCCCAAGTTCTTGACACTGGAGGAATCCGTCACCCTGCTGAACACCATTGTCGCGGACACATCCTCCAAAAACCGCACACGAGACTACTGCATCGTTACCCTTTTTCTCAACTGCGGGATGCGTTTGTCAGAGCTTGTGGGCATCAGTCTCCCCGACGTAGACCCCGAGCTGCGCTCCCTCCGCGTGCTGGGTAAGGGTAACAAAGAGCGCATCATCTACCTCAACGATGCCTGCCGTTTGGCGCTGTCGGAATACCTGAAAGTGCGGTTGTCCGAGGCATACCGTAAGAGCCGTGACAAAGCGCTGTTCTTCTCTGCGCGGATGCAACGCATGAGCGTGAAGACGGTGCAAGCCATGGTCTACAAGTATTTGGAAGCCGCAGGACTGGGGGCACGGAAGCTGTCCGTCCATAAGTTGCGGCACACTGCCGCCACCCTCATGTACCAGTCGGGGGAAGTGGACATCCGAGTGCTTAAGGACATTTTGGGACACGAGCAGCTGAACACCACCCAAATCTATACTCATGTTAGCAATGACGCCATCGAAAAGGCAATGTCGGAAAATCCGCTTTCCGAAACGAAACGAAAGAAATAACCAAAAGGAGCTGCCCCGAATTTGCATTCGAGGCAGCTCCCTGTTTGTTTTTCACTTCCCCATTTATACGGGCGTGTCCTCAAGACGGTCCAGAAGACCTGTCGCGTGCTGCTTGATGAGTGCGGCGTAGTAGGTGACCACGATGACCTCAAGTGCGTTGTTGAGCCGTTCACGTGCGCCCTCCACAGGCTCGACGTAATCGGCGGTAACGGCACAGACTCTGTCCTTCAGTGCC
>JAZSFA010000028.1:0-10084 GCA_045531965.1 Eubacteriales bacterium | reverse complement strand
CATCTCAGATTCTGAGGTTCACACCTTTAGATATAACCCGTATTCTGATTATATCGGATATTTGGGGGATGAATCCGGTGACACTTACGCTACCGGCAGCATTAACTGCGGCGATGGTGGTTCGGTAAAGAACAGCACCATCTACTGTTACACCGGATTGGATGCCACCACGACAGATAAGGTCGTGATCTACGATGCCGATGGCAATCCGACGGAAAACCAAAACTAAATAAAAAGAGCCTGCGACGCACAATGTACGCACAGACCCTTTGGACTACCAAGTTAGGCAGGCGTAAGTAAAATTACGTCTGCCTTTCCTTAACCTCGGACTGTGTTACCGCACAGACTCAATCCATAAGCGGTGAGCCGTATGCTCACCGCTTTTACTATACTTGCCATCATGGCTCCCAAAAGGAAAGGGAAGAGCGCCAACGGCGTCCCTCGCCTGTCCCTACTGCCTCAAACCGATACACGCACGTCCAAACCGGTCCTGTCTAGCCAAAGCAAATCCTACCCCAAACAGCCGTAATTTGCGTCACACGCCACCCCTTTTGTCAATTCCTGACTTAACAAAACCTGCAAACTAATTATCTAAAATGATTTTATGGTGTAAATATTTAGAAATCTTATTGACAAAGACGAGGAAAAAGGTTATAATTATCTTGCGACTTCGCTTATGCGAAGCAAAAAACCAAACAAAACTTCGTTTTTGCGAAGCGGGATTCAACAAACACTTCGCTATTGCGAAGATTTAGGAAAAAGAGGAAACGTGAAAGTTCAGTGATCCCTAAACCCAAGAAAACTATTTCACGCACAATTCTCCTTAAAAAGGGAAGCCCTCCTTTTTGCCTAGCGGCAAGGTCGAATTTATATTTTTTTGTGCCGCCGCTTAACGGCGGAATGGAGATTAAATTGAAACTTATTACTGTAAAAGAAGCGGCTGAAAAATGGGGAGTTACTCCGCGAAGAGTTCAGTGGCTTTGCAACGAGGGAAGAATAAAAGGTGCCACAAGATTCGGTCGCGCGTGGATGATTCCCGGGCACGCGGTATTGCCAAGCTCTGCAAACGTGGAGACCCCCACTTTACCCATGCCCAGAAAAAGTCCTTTTCTCGATATGACAAATCTATATACGAAATCGGGTATGGCTGATGAATGCGCGGAGTTGCTTATAAACAATCCTGAGGCACACGCGCTTTTTGAGGCACAGATCGCCTACAGACGCGGAAATATAGACAAGGTATATGACCGCGCGCGGTACTTTCTTGCGTCTCACTCCGGTTTTAACGCTATTCTCGGTGGAGGAATGCTTCTTGCACAGTGTGCTATCTGGCGGGGTGATATCAATTTGTGGATCGAGGCCAAAAGACATATTTGTGACGCACCATGCAATACAGAGGTTGAGCGCGAGATCATTTCCTTGGCGCTGGCTATCGCTGATAGCTCGGTCTATGGCAATAAAGACTACCCCGAATGGTTTCGTACGGGAAATTTTGAGGTTCTTCCGTCGGATTCGCTTCCCGCGGCACACGTTTTTTACGTCAAATATTTGTATATGACGGCATTCGGCATCGCATCCAAGCAAACAGCGCTCGAGGGCGTTCAAGGTCTTGCACTTATGAGACTTATTCCTTATACGATCGAGCCGCTGATAACACAAGCGGTGGCAAACGGCACGGTCATTCCCGAGATATATATGAGGCTTTCCTGTGCGGTCGCATATTACAACGCGGGCGATAAGGAGAAGGCAATACTTCACGTTGATAAGGCGATAAATCTTGCGCTTCTTGATGGGCTGTTTGGAATTCTTACTGAATACGTGCGTCATTTTGACGGACTTCTTGAGGATCGCATTGCGCTTGTCGATCAAAATGCGGTTCACGCGGTGCTCGAGCTTTATAAAACCTACAGCGTAGGCTGGTCGAGACTTTCGGGTGCCGTTCGCAACAGATACGTTGCGGCTGATCTGACAGCAAGGGAGAGAGAAGCGGCAAAGCTTGCGGCGTTCGGCTTTACAAACAAGGAGATCGGAGCGGCGCTGCACGTGTCGGAATCCACCGTAAAGCAAACGATACTTCGCGTTGTCCAAAAAACCGGAATAAAGGACAGAACCGAAATTTCGAACATACTTTAATGATCAAAGACGGACAAAAAATATTACCCGAAAAAATCGGTTCTCGGTGGTGTTTTTTTTTAAAACTATCTGCTATACTGTTTATAGAAAAAACGGTATGGCAGATTTTTTGTTTTTCCCAATTTCTGAGTAAAAAATCTGTCATGGAAAACAACTAAAAGGAGGAGCCTATGCTGAAAAAGCCGCGCGAGGGAGAGCTTTTCAAAGTGGTAAGTCACGAGGGAAAAGATTTCTTCGTATACTACGGTTATTATGACGACATGGAACGAAAAAGCAAGTACAACGACCCTTTGCCCATATACCCCGACTTCCAAAAGACTCCGGAATACACAAATGATGGCTACCCTTTTGTAACGGGCATACAGGATATATGTGTGCATTATGAGGGAAGAAGCCCCGAGGATGGCTGTCACAGTTGCAAATATTACTGTGGCGGAGATGATCTGATCGGAGTTTGTAAAAACGAAAAAAACAAATCGAAATAAATAAAATACGGAGAAAAACGCTATGAAAAAAACAACGTTAACAAACCGGATAACCGTGATCGCGCTGGCGCTTATGATCCTTACCGTATTGGTGATCGCTTTAACACTTCCCACAGCCGCAACGGAGTCCGAATCCGAGGCTCCCTATACTATTACGATCGAGCAGAGCCCCGGTGGCACTGTGATCTTGGATAATTATCATCCCGGCGACGCTTCCATTCGTTTTATGGTCATTCCCGATGAAGGTTATCAATTTGTAAGAGCTGATACCTTCAAGGCAGGAAACTATTTTGCGTCTTTTTTCTTGGAAATACTTACCGATAATGCTTTTGTACTGGGGGGACCTGAGGGGGACACAGTTATCAAAAATATTATTTTTAAGCCCTTGATCGTCGCTTGGAATGACACAAACAATGACGGCGTGATCGATGACGGCGAGCCAACATACGAGTATATAAGAGACGCGCTTATGGCAGGCGGTGAAATCAAGCTTGCAAACGATTACGATGCTTCCGGCGAGAAAAATTTTGAACTGAGAGGTACCGAAGAAAAACCCATAAATACTGCGCTTGACCTTAACGGATATACTCTGAAATCAAACCGTATTTATCTATTGGATATTTACGAGCACTTTTCGCTCACCGTTAAGGATACAAGTGACACGAAAAAAGGAACGCTCCTTACAACGGAGGAAGTACTCATTTTCTGCAATAATCCCACCTCGCAAGTCACCTTAAGCGGCGGAAATATTTGTGCAACAAAAACTGTCATATGTATGCCTTACGGTTCCGTTGAGATCACAGGCGGTATGATTGACGGTATGATTGAAGGGAATCCCGAGCAAGCTAATATTACCGGCGGTTCGTTCCGTTATGATCCTTCCGATTTCCTTCGAAACGATTATTGCGCGATATACGATCCCGAAACGAATCTCTATGACGTAGCTTTCCCGCCTTACAGCGTGAGCATCGAATACGGAGAGATCGACCCCTCGCTTGTCAGCATATCTCCCGATAAAAACAAACATTTCGGAGCAGGCGATACGGTTTCCTTCCAATTCACGTTCGACGATACATGCATTTTTGAAAGCGCAGAGATTTGGGCGAACGGTAAAACAATTGTCATGATTAGGGAAAACGCTCTGGATGAAAACGGTACGTATTTCTTTTATGTGCCCGATGCTGACGTTGTTGTCAAAAACATCGTCGCGAAAAAAATACCCGAGTCTCGGATCACAGGTATATCGATCAATGACGATAGCTCCGCATACAATTCATATTCGAGCGAGTTTGTCATAACCGATGAGACGCCTCTGATCATCACCGTTACGGGTGACCACCTGGATTTGCTTGATCTTAAAGGAACGGACGGCCAACATCAGAGAATCATGCTGGTAACGAACATGGGTGATTGTGACGTGGTCGATATCGGAACCTACGAGATGGTAGGGGACACCATCGTTATAACCATAACCGCAGATGAGATGGAAGCATATGTCAGCAACAACCCCGATGTCAGAGTTTCTCACGTTGCCTATACAGATGTCGAAAATCTCGGATATGAAGATTACATTCCCCTTCGCCTTGAACTGAAAAAGAACACCGTTTCGGTCGTAGGTACCGAAAATGGAGAAATGCTCGTATACAATTCCAATGCCGACGCAGGAGAAGAGGTTCTGATCGTTTACAACGCGGATGACGGCTACTATTTCGATATGGACACATTTTCCGTAACCGACGAAAATAACCAGCCAGTTGAGGTCGTTAAGTATACCGACGGAGTCGGTTTTATAATGCCCGAGGGCAACGTCACCGTCAGCTGCGGTACCAAGGAATACACTTCCCTTGAGGTAACTGTCTTAAATGGAGAAACCGAACTTCCTCTGGACGGTACCGGAATAATCAACATTGGCGATACTGTTACGGTGAACGTTATAGCAAGCACCGAATCTATCAATGTTAAGATGGGAATCCAAGGTAGTAAGCTGAGCGTGACTTTCTCGTTAAACGAGCTCAGCTACACGCTCACCGCCGAGGATTACTATGATGCGGTTCACGATCTCTTGTGTGACTTCGATCGCGGCGTGTATAACAGAACCTTTTTCATTAGTATTACGGACGCTGCGGGTGTTGAGGAAGTGTATTCCTTCGAGCTTCCTGATTACGATTCGTTGCTTCCCCTTCCGGAGCACGATTATAAGATAACACTCGGAAACTCGGAGAACGGTTCTCTTGACATTGGCGTTACAAGTGCGGATGAAGGTGACCTGATATGCGTTGCTTGTGTTGGTGCGCTCGGATATGTGTTTGACGCCATCACTGTAACCGATGATGCAGGAAATCCCGTAGAGGTATATGTTTCTTCCCAATACTGCTTTTTCAATATGCCGGCATCCGACGTTACGGTATCGGCGGAATTTGTAGTCACCACCGAACCTCAGATCGCGGGCATATCCATTAGCAATGAGAAACACACGTATGATCCGGTAACGGACACGGTTACCGTTTCGCCCTCAAATCCTGTCGTGATAACGATAGAGGGTATAAGGCTAAATGAAATTGGTGGGAATCTGCCTTGGCTGGCTATTTCTTCCGACAATGATCAATGGACAGGTATATATCCCATCAACATCAATGAAGAGGGAACAAAAGCGACGTATATCCTCAGCTATGAAAAGTTTTATGCATCTGGAAAACTCTTTCTTGCTTATAGCATCGATGGATATTACGTTCTGACCGATCACTTTATGGAGCTCAACGTAATTCTCTCCGATGAGGATCCCACGGTCTACTCTATTACCGCAGACGCTGTCGAAAACGGCACAGTTGAGCTTAGCAGGGAAAGCGGTATAGCCGGTGTTTCCGTAATTATTGATGCTGTTCCGAGGGAGGGATATGTGATAGACACCGTTACGGTAACGACCGCCGGCGGCGATCCTGTCCGGGTGGTTGACGGCATGTTCGTCACGCCTGAGGCAGATGTAACAGTTTCCGTAACCTTTAAGAAGGCAGGTTATTACGTAAAAGCGATTGATTTAGAAACAAGAGAACAGATAAGCGACGTGATTGAGCTTCTTGACGAGGACGGAGATGGTATTTATTATGCGGCTATAACTCCCCAAATGACCGGAGTAAAGACCATAGCCGTTGTCATGTGCAACCCCGACGGAAGCTATACAGACGATGCACCGATGGAGATCATCTCGTTTGACACATTGCGAAATGAGTATATAACAGCTTGCCACGATTCTCATGGTGAAAAGTACGCCCTCACCAATGTTACCGTAGCAGAAAAGATGTTTGGAATTACCGTTGTCAAGGCAGAAAACGGTACGGCGACTGTAGATAAAGATAATTGGTATGAAAACGAAATCGTATATATTACCGTAGAACCCAACGATGGGTACGAGATCGACACGATATCTGTTGCCGATGCTGATGGCGCTCCCATCGAAGTTGTAAGCAATAAGAATATTTACTTTACCATGCCGGCATCCGAGGTAACGGTTAACGTAACTTTTAAGGTAAGGTCTGCCACCATTGAGCCAGGACCTGCAGACAGTGATCCCGTGGATAGCGATCCTGTAGACAGTAATCCTGTGGATAGCGATCCTGTAGACAGTGATCCCGTGGATAGCGATCCTGCAGACAGTGATCCCGTGGATAGTGATCCTGTAGACAGTGATTCCGTGGATAGCGATCCTGTAGACGGTAATCCTGTGGATAGCGATACTGTTGAGGACGTTTCGATCAACAGTGATTCCGAAAAAACTGAATCCGATACGGCGAGCCATGGCGGAGGCAAGGTAATTGTCACGGTGTCCATAGTGATCGTGTTGGTTGTACTTATTGTGGGCGGAGTGTTCATCTTTAAGAAAAAAACTCATATAAGATGATATTAAAATACAATTAGTAAATTGCGTAATATCCGAAAAAGTAACGTAACATACATCCCATAGTACATTTAGGGAGAATGAATTATCGTCCTCACTAAATGCAAAAAAAGCCTTGCGTATTAAAAGAAAAGTTAAGCCGTTGGAACTGTAGTTCCAACGGCTTTTTAGGGTGGAGATGAACCCTGCTTGTATTCATTCAAGCCTACATGGGTATCGGTGGAGGGGAGCGTGGGGAACCCATGTATTGACAATCCTATTAACCTATGCTATAATTGGCAAGATGACCGTTCTGAGTGTTCTTCTGCGTGTGGGCGTGTCCTTTGGGGCAATCCGCTTGACGGCGAACTGGTCAGCATTCCCATGGCAGACAAGCGCCAGTCCCGCAAGGACGGCTTTGCAGAATACAAAAAGCAGACAAGAATGCTGCTGCCGATCAAAAAAATCATTTTTTACATAAGAAAAAGGTATGACTATGCTTTGGATTATTGCCGCTATACTTTCCGCTGTGTTTGCAGGGGTGACCACAATTCTTGCCAAATGCGGTATCAAAAAAACTGACTCCGACCTCGCTACGGCGATTCGCACCATGGTGGTGCTGATCTTTTCGTGGGTGATGGTGTTCGTCGTCGGATCGCAAGGCACGATTGTGGAAATACAGCCCAAACCACTGATCTTTTTGATTCTCTCGGGGCTTGCCACGGGCGCTTCGTGGATCTGCTACTTCAAGGCGCTTTCGATGGGGGATATCAACAAGGTTGTTCCCATTGATAAGTCAAGCACGATACTCACCGTCCTGCTCGCTATCATTTGTTTTGGTGAGACGTCGAATCTTGCATTCAAGCTGATCGCCACTGCCATTCTTGCGCTTGGCATCTTTCTCATGGTCGAAAAGAAAAAGACCGATGGACAGTCGAAGGGGCGCTCGTGGATGATCTACGCGGTGCTGTCAGCTGTTTTTGCCGCACTCACCTCGATACTTGCCAAGGTGGGCATTTCGGGTGTGGAGTCCAATCTTGGCACGGCAATCCGCACGTGCGTCGTGCTGGTTATGGCTTGGGGAATCGTTCTTGCGCGCGGAAAGCAGAAGCAGCTGCTGTCGCTTGACAAAAAGGAATTGCTATTCATTTCGCTTTCGGGCATTGCTACGGGAGCATCGTGGTTGTGTTATTATTACGCGATCGGTCACGGACTTGTCAGCGTAGTTGTGCCAATCGACAAGCTGAGTATCATCGTGACAGTTGCGTTTTCTTATTTCGTGTTCAAGGAAAAGCTTTCGAAAAAATCCTTCCTTGGGCTGTGCCTAATGGTCGCAGGCACCTTGCTGATGGCGTTTTTCAAGTGATATGGAGAATTGATATGATAAACGATTACGAATCCGAAGCTCGCGCACGCTGGGGCAATACCGATGCCTATCAAAGCAACCGAAAAAAACGCCTTGAATAATTCACAGTTTTGTGATATAATAAATATAGATATGTAAGCCATGCAATGAGAGGAGGACTTGTATATGAATATTTTGCATATGAAATACGCGGTCGAGGTTGCACGACTCGGCTCGCTGAATAAAGCGGCGGAAACCCTGATGATCGCGCAACCGAACATCAGCCGATCTATCAAAGAGCTTGAAGCCGATCTTGGAATTACCATATTCCAACGAAGCGCCAAAGGAATGGTTTTGACGCCCGATGGTGAGGAGTTTATGGATTATGCGCGGGATATTCTTCACCGTATCGATAAGATCGAGCAGTCCTACCGTGACGGCTCGCATAAAAAGCGCAAATTTTCAATCTCCGTTCCACGCGCGTGCTATATCTCCGCTGCAATGGCGGAATTTTCAAAAAACATCGGTGATACGCCCGTAGAAATATACTACAAGGAAACCAACTCCAAAAAGACCATAAAAAAGCTTCTTGAAAACGAATACAAGCTCGGTATCATTCGTTACTCGGACAACTATGATAAGTATTACAAGGATATGCTTGAGGAAAAAGGGCTTACCTATGAGCTTGTAGCTGAGTTCTCCTACGTTCTTATTATGAGCCGAGATAATCCGCTCGCAGAAAAGGAAACGATCACTTACGAGGATCTTTCCGATTATATCGAGATTGCGCACGCAGATCCTTACGTTCCGACTCTTTCAATGTCCAAGGTATTCCGTGAGGAGCTTCCCGATAACATTGGACAGAGAATATTTGTGTTTGAAAGAGCAAGTCAGTTTGACCTTCTCTCCGACAATCCCAAAACCTTCATGTGGGTATCTCCCGCATCGCAGCAGATTCTCGACAGGTACAATCTGGTTCAGCGTGTGTGCGAGGGAAACAAAAAGGTATATAGGGATGTTCTCATCTATCATAAAGGATATAAGCTTACTAAGCTCGATAAGGATTTCATTACCGCGCTTTGCAATGCGAGAAGAAAGTTTATTAAGTAAATAAAGCAAAAATGGCTTTGCAATACACAGAGCCATTTTTTGCTTTGATACGGCATATATCGATATTGATAATACCGATATAATATTTTAATTATTCCCAAGCTCCCCGGGTTGTGATATAATGTAGCCGTAAAGAAAAAATACATACTCACAAGGAGAAAAAAATATGGCACGTTTTACATTACCCCGTGATCTCTATCATGGCAAGGGTGCTCTTGAGGCGCTGAAGAATCTTAAGGGAGAGCGCGCAATGGTTTGCGTAGGTGGCGGTTCTATGAAGCGCTTCGGTTTCCTTGATAAGGTTGTTTCCTACCTTAAGGAAGCTGGCATGGAGGTTGAGCTCTTTGAAGGCATCGAGCCCGATCCTTCCGTTACCACCGTTATGAAGGGTGCTGAGGCTATGGCAAAGTTCCAGCCCGACTGGATCGTTGCCATCGGCGGCGGTTCGCCTATCGACGCTGCCAAGGCTATGTGGATCAAGTACGAGTATCCCGAAATCACCTTCGAGCAGATGTGCGTCGTATTCGGCATTCCCGAGCTTCGTAAGAAGGCTCGCTTCTGTGCAATCCCCTCTACCTCCGGTACTGCTACCGAGGTTACCGCATTCTCTGTTATCACCGACTACGAGAAGGGTATCAAGTATCCTCTCGCTGACTTCGAGATCACGCCCGACGTTGCGATCGTTGACCCCGAGCTTGCAGAGACCATGCCCAAGAAGCTTACCGCTCACACCGGTATGGATGCTATGACTCACGCAATCGAAGCATACGTTTCTACTTGCAACTGCGACTTCACCGATCCTCTCGCTATCTTCGCTATCAAGATGATCCAGAACGATCTCGTTGACTCCTATAACGGCGATATGACCAAGCGTGCTTCTATGCATAACGCTCAGTGCCTTGCAGGTATGGCATTCTCTAACGCGCTTCTCGGTATCGTTCACTCTATGGCACACAAGACCGGTGCTGTATTTGAGGATCTTGGCGCACACATCATCCACGGCGCAGCTAACGCTATGTACCTTCCCAAGGTTATCGCCTTCAATGCAAAGGATGAGACAGCAAAGAAGCGTTACGGTGTCATTGCTGACTACATGGGACTTGGCGGAGCAAACGACGACGAGAAGGTTGCAAACCTCAT
>JAZSFA010000099.1:0-11128 GCA_045531965.1 Eubacteriales bacterium | reverse complement strand
CAGCTCTCTCATTTTTTCGTTTACCATAGCCAACCCCTTGAAAATAATAATCATTAAGATACTAAAATAAAATTATAGAAAGTATTATACACCTATTGGCGTGCGCATGTCAAGGGTTTTGATGAAAAAACTCTTTTTTTCGAAGAAAATCAAAAGAAAAAAAGCAAGCGACAAAACAAAAAAGCACGCTCCGAGAAAGAGTCGCTCGGAGCGTACAAAAGATATAAATCGATTTGCTTATTCGGAAGCCTTCGATAAAATGCGCCTCAGATATTTTCCCGTATGCGAATCGGGATTCTCGGCAACCTCCTCCGGCGTTCCCACAGCAACCACAGTCCCGCCTCCGTCTCCCCCCTCGGGGCCGAGATCGATGATATGGTCGGCGCACTTGATGACGTCCAGGTTATGCTCGATGACAAGAACGGTATTTCCTGCGTCCACCAAGCGTTGCAGCACCTCCAGCAGGCGTGCAACGTCGTCGGTGTGCAGACCTGTGGTGGGTTCGTCCAGAATATAGATGGTCTTACCCGTGTCCCGCTTAGCCAGCTCTGCCGCCAGCTTGACACGTTGTGCCTCACCGCCCGACAGGGTGGTGGAGGATTGACCGATCTTGACGTAACCGAGACCTACGTCGTAGAGGGTCTGGAGCTTTCTGCGGATCTTGGGCAGGCCATCGAAGAAGGTCAGACCCTCCTCCACGGTCATGTCCAGCACGTCGAAAATATTCTTGCCGTTGTACTTGACCTCCAGGGTGTCACGGTTATATCGCTTGCCCTTGCACACGTCGCAAGTGACGTACACATCGGACAAAAAGTGCATTTCGATCTTCTTAACGCCGTCACCCTCGCAGGCCTCACAGCGGCCGCCCTTGACATTGAAGGAGAACCGCCCGGGGCCAAAGCCCTTGGCATTGGCGTCGCGGGTCTTGGCAAACAAATCACGGATGTCGTTGAAAAGAGACGTGTAGGTGGCTGGGTTGGAGCGGGGGGTGCGTCCAATGGGACTTTGGTCAATGGCAATGACCTTGTCCAGATGCTCCACGCCTTCTATGCGATCATGATGACCGGGATAGGTGGAGGCACGGTTCAGCTGCTTTGCCAGTGCGGGATAGATGATCCCATTGACAAGAGAAGACTTACCCGAGCCAGACACGCCCGTGACGCAGACGAATTTTCCAAGAGGAATATCCACTCGGAGGTGGCGCAGGTTATGCTCGGCTGCACCGTAGACCGTCAGGGTGTGACCGTTCCCTGCCCGTCTCGTCTCGGGCACGTCGATGGACTTGCGCCCTGACAGATACGCGCCCGTAATGGAGTTAGAGTTCTTCCCTACCTCGGCAGGCGTCCCCGCGGCGACCACGCGACCGCCGTGGATGCCCGCCCCGGGACCAATGTCAATGATATAGTCGGACTCCTCCATGGTCTCCTCGTCATGCTCCACCACGATGACGGTGTTGCCCAGATCGCGAAGCTTTTTGAGGGTGGAGATGAGTTTGGTGTTGTCCCGCTGGTGCAGGCCGATGGAGGGCTCGTCCAGAATATAAAGCACGCCCACCAAAGCCGAGCCGATCTGGGTCGCTAAGCGGATGCGCTGTGCCTCGCCGCCCGACAGAGTCCCTGCCTTGCGGGAGAGGGTCAGGTAATCAAGACCCACGCTGACAAGGAAGCCTAATCTTGCCTTGATTTCCTTGAGGATTTCCTTGGAAATCACAGCCTCACTGCCCGTGAGGGTCAGACCGTTAACGAAATCCAGGGCTTCCTTGACGGACAGACTACAGAAATCGTCGATGTTTTTTCCCCCCACGGTAACGGCAAGCACCATGGGGTTGAGGCGTTTGCCGTGGCACTCGGGGCAGGGGGCGTCCTCCACAAATTCCTCGTAGCTATCCGATCCCCAACCGCCTTGACGGATGCGGGACTCCATGATGCCTACCACGCCCTCAAACTTGACGGTCTGATGGGTAGCACGATCGCCAAAATGGCGGGTGATGGTATAGGTGTCCTCCCCCGAACCGTAATACAGGATATTCATTGCCTCTTGGGAAAAGGTACTGATGGGCTGATCCATGCGAAAGCCATGCTTTTTGCCCACAGCCTCAAAGAGGGGACCGTTCCAACTTTGAGGATCCAGGGTCTTGAAGCCGTTGACCTGAATGGCCCCCTCCCACAGAGTCATTTCGGGATGGGGGATGAGTTTATGGACGGCGACCCGTTGCATATCACCGATGCCCGCGCAATGAGGGCATGCACCCACAGGGTTGTTGAAAGAGAACATCCGCGGCTCCAACTCGCCGAAGGAGATACCATGCTCCTCGCAGGCGTAGTGCTGGGAGAAGACCATCTCCTGCTCGATTTCTCCATCTCTGGGGACGGTCAGCACCATGAGGTAGCCATCGGCGGCAGCCAGGGCGTTCTCCACTGAGTCTGAAAGCCTGGCGCGGATGTTTTCCCGCATGACCAGACGATCCACCACGATCTCGATGGTGTGCTTCTTATTCTTATCCAGCTTGATCTCTTCGGTCAGATCGTAGATGTTACCATCCACACGGACGCGGACGTAGCCTTTTTTCTTGGCGTCGGCAAAGACCTTCTCATGCATACCCTTCTGAGCGCGCACCACGGGGGACAGCACCATGAAGCGGGTGCCCTCGGGGAGGGTCAGGATCTTATCGATGATCTGATCTACGGTCTGTTGCTTGATCTCCTTGCCGCATACGGGGCAGTGAGGGGTGCCCACGCGGGCGTAGAGCAGACGGAGGTAGTCGTAGATCTCGGTGACGGTACCCACCGTGGAGCGGGGGTTCTTGGAGGTGGTCTTCTGGTCGATGGAGATGGCGGGGGACAGACCCTCGATGAGGTCTACGTCGGGCTTGTCCATCTGCCCCAAAAACATACGGGCGTAGGAGGACAGGGACTCCACGAAACGGCGGTGTCCCTCGGCGTAGACGGTGTCGAAGGCCAGGGAAGACTTACCCGAGCCTGAGAGTCCCGTGAGGACCACTAACTTGTCTCGGGGGATCTCCACTTCGATATTTTTGAGATTGTGGACGCGAGCGCCCTTGATGATGATGGAGGTTTGCATATTGAATAACGGTTCCTTTATTTTGTTCCCAGAATAAATATCAGTTGTTTTGCTTGCTCGGGTGTGATCATTTCGCGCTCCGAGCAGTTTTTTATGAGCCTTTCCACCTCATTGGCCTCGGCGGTTGTGGGCTTGGCGAAGGAGTAATTGCAGGTAAAAAACCACCGCTCCAGCATGGCGGTTGCCTTGCGGGTGAGGTGATCTCCGCCCAGGGTCAGGGCGGTCAGAATACCGATCAGCCGCCGCCATTTCCCGGCGCGGGACAGCACCGACAGACAGCGGACACGGGTCAGCTCGGAGGTAGCCTCCCCCATGATCTCGGTCACCCGCTCTCCGTCGGGACAGCCCAGCTTGTACAAAAGCAGAGCGGCAGTCTTGACCACCCCCGCGCGGGGATCGAGCAAAGCCTCGGTCAATGTGGAGGCTACTTGCTCCATATGCTCGGCAGGGGTCAGGCGAACCAGGGCGGTCAAAGCAGCCGAGACCACAGCGGCACGGGCATGGGTCAGATAGGTAGTCACGCGGTCAAGATCGACGGTGTTCCCCGTTTCGCTGAGTCCGTAGATCAGCGCAGACAGAGAATCATCCCTCTCGGCGTAGGCGGTCAGCTTCTCGCGATAGTATGCCGCGACCAAGAAATCGGCATCCAATTTTTTTGCCCACTCCTGTGCAACGGCGCGAACGGCAACATGGGCATCGGCGAGGGCGTTTATGACCTCATCCTGTGCGCTTTCGGGACAGTGGCGGCAGAGCCACCCAAGTCCCTCGTAGCGATTGCGGGGGAATCTGTCGCAGAGCATGATCGTGACAGCCTCGGGGATGCCCTCAGTAGCAGTGGGGGTAAAGCCCCACCCGGTCAACCGCACAAAGATCTCTCTCCGAAGATTTGGGTCGGCTTCGTGGGAGAGACGTTCCAACAGCAAATCCCTGTTTTCCTCAGAATCGCCTAATGCCCGCAGGCAAAACCGTCTAACGCGGATATCTCCGCCCGTCAAGGCTTTTTCCAATTCCTCACGGCACTCGGCGGCCCTCAGAGCGCGGATGTATGCCTCAAAGCCCGAAGCAGGATCGGTCGCCCGCGGATTTGCATGCTCCGACCGCAGAACGGGAATGGCATAGGGAACCGCCCCCCACAGCTCGGCGGGGGTAGAGGTCTTCAGTTTGGTGGTCAACAGCCCCTCGGCGGCCCTCCGCACCTGCCCCACGTGGTCGCACAGCCCTAAGAGAGACATGCCTACGATTCGTCGGTCATTTTCGTGTTCCAGCGCGTAAAACGCCTTCTCCCGCAGAAAGCCACAGGGGTGGACCGTAGCTAACGCCAGCACCCAGAACCGCTCGGCGGGAGTCATGTCAGGCATCAGAAAGTCATGGGGATCCTGCTCCCGCCAGTCTGAGAACCATTCCATGCGGGTGCTGTAGCCGAAGCGGTCGAAGACACGCAGGAGTCTGTCAGGTTCCAAGCCGTCCAGACAGGCGCAAATGAGAGTAGCGACCTGTTTTTTAAATCGCTTACGGCTATGGACTCCACGGCTGTCACCAAAGATAGCGTAGATGTCGGCAAGAACTGAAAAGTCTCCATCCGATAAGGATTTTTTGTAGACAGGCAACTGCCCGCTCCACCAAAGATCCCATTTGATCTGCATGATCCCGTTCATGCCTTAAAAGCCTTCTCCGCCGATACCGCCTCGCGGACACGGTCAATCTGCTTTTGCGTCAATCGGTTGACCTTGCGCTCATGGGCGCGACCGCTCTCCATGATAAAGGTGAGCTTGACGCGGCGGTAGGTCTTTTTGTCCTCGGGCAAGGGATGGCATGCCAGGTCTCGGATCTCGATGCGCTCTACTTTATCGGCGTGGAAGACCATGAGACTTCCCTGCTCGTCCTTCCCCGCGTTGACAGCACCATCGCCCACCGTGATACAGGCAGTCAGGAGCAAGCCCAAATCAATAAACAGAGTGCAACAGATCACAGCCAAAACTAAAGATAAAATACTTCCAATAATTCCTTCATCCCAGCCCAATAAGTAAATACACACCATCAACGCACATAAAATGGCTACCAAGCCCAGCGTCAACCAAAAGGATAGCCAGTCAATGAGAGGGATACGGATGAGCTTTTTTGCTTTTTTACTCATGATCGTTCTCCAATTCATCCAGAAAATAGCCGCGGGTCAGGGCGCGGTTGCCGACAGCATCGGTTAGCACCACGCGGAAGTAGGCACGGTCAATGGGATAGCCGATGCGCTCTATCTCAGCCATGAAGGGGTTCAGGTCAAATTCTGCGTGGGTCATATCAGTACCTGTCCGCACGTCACAGCAACGAACGGCGGTGTGGATTTCGGCGGAGACCACGCGGGAGTCGGCGGGGAAATCCATCTTTAGGACACCGTCCTCAAGATATAGGGATTCAAATTCAGGTCCCCAGGAGGCGTAGAAATCCCCCTTCTCGTAGGCGGTCATGATGGCATCGTAGGACAGCTCGGGGGACTTGAAGCGCACCCAACCGCCGCACATATCGTGGGCACCGTGGTTGTCGTCGGTGGCCACGGGATAGACCCGCTTGCCCGCCTTGAGAAAATGGTCAAGGACGTGGTCGCCCTCGTCCAACACCCAGCCTGCCACCACACAGCCCGTGTTGTAAACCTCCACAGCGGTAACACCCTCCAAACCTATGTAGTCGGGATAGGATTGGAGCGACCAGTCGGGGTGGTTGTAGCTGACGAGATAGCCCTTGGCTTTCGCCTCGGCGATCATTTCGTTCTGCCCTTCCACCGAATAGCGGCGGACGTAGTCCCCCTTGTAGTAGTCCTGCTCGGCAGCGTACTTGGGCGCGTTGGCGAAGCAGTAATTAGGGTTAGGGCAGACGTAGCTCGTCTCGTGAGGGTTCTTGGCGTAGAAATTCAAATGATAGCAGGGGGTCGCCGTGAAGGAGTTCCCCACGGAAGGACCGTTGGTCTCCACCTCGTGGGAGGTGATGGCGAGAAATTCCTCGTCGTTGAGATCAGAATGGTCGATCATAACGTCGTGGTCGGTATAGGCGATGACGCTATAGCCGTGCGCCTTGTAATGCTCCTTGATCTGCTCGGGGGTATAGGCGCCATCGGAGATGGTGGTGTGGGTGTGGAGATTGGCCTTGTAGAAGCGGCCGGACTCGGGGATGAGGTAGTGCTTCATAGCGTATGGCTCCTTTGTTGATGTGATCTTTGTTTTTGCGGAGGACTTTGAATTTGGGGTTGTCGAACTGTTTGTTTGTGCCTTGTTCGCGATATTTGCCCTCTCACCGCTTCGCGGGGCTCCCCCGGCGGGGGAGCCTTAGGAGGGCGGGCAAGAATCACTTATCGGGCAACGGATTTCCGCGGGGCAAGACGAAAGGCTCTCCCTCTGGGTAGCGAAGCGGCGACACGGTAGTGAATGACTGCCGGTGGCAGTCAGAGCCGTGTCGTGACCGAGCCGAAGCGAGACAGCTCCCGCGAAGCGGGTGAGAGGGCTTTTCGGCGGGAGCAAGCCCCCGCCTTACGACGAGGAACCCCACCGCTAAACCCCAATTTGCAAACAATCCTCCCGTATCCGTCTTTACGTCTGATCGCCCTCATGATCCTCGGGGGATCTCTTGGCTTTCAGATAGTTGCGATGATTGATGATGGCGCAGGCTAGCGAGGCCAGCAGGGTAAGGCAGGTAATGCCAATGAGGACCCATGCCTTTTCCTCGGCGGTGACGCGGAAAACAAGCGTGACCGTCCACATGGCTGAAACGATATACCACAGAATGGTGTTTAACAGGTGGATGCGCAGTTTTTTCATGGTCGCTCCTTTCATTTTCCCGACTTGATCCTTGCGATCTCGTCGCGGATAAACGCCGCCTTTTCGAACTCCAGATCCTTGGCGGCCTGCTTCATCTCGCGGGTGAGCTTTTCGATCATGACCTCACGATCCTTGGAAGAAAGCGCCTTCTTGGGAGTCTTGTCCTCCACCATATCGATGCCCGTACCGCGGCGCTTATGGCGAGTATCTTCTTCTCCTAGACCGATCTCGATAACATCGCGGATGTCTTTGATGACAGTCTTTGGAGTAATACCGTGTTCCTTATTGTAGGCATCCTGAATAGCGCGGCGGCGGGCAGTCTCGCTGATGGCTACCTCCATGGAGCGGGTGATCTTATCAGCATACATGATGACTGTACCGTTTTCGTTTCTCGCGGCACGTCCGATGGTCTGGATGAGGGAACGCTCGGCGCGGAGGAATCCCTCTTTATCGGCGTCCAGGATAGCAACGAGGGAGACCTCGGGCAGGTCAAGACCCTCTCGAAGCAGGTTGATGCCCACCAGCACGTCGAACACGCCGAGACGCAGATCGCGGATGATCTGCATTCGTTCCAGGGTATCCACGTCGTGGTGGAGGTAGCGCACTTTTACGCCGTTTTCGTCTAAATAATCGGTCAGATCCTCAGCCATTTTTTTGGTTAGAGTGGTGACAAGCACACGATCGCCTTTGGACGTCCGGGCTTTGATTTCTCCCATGAGATCGTCCACCTGGCCCTCGATGGGACGGACGTGGATGATGGGATCAAGAAGTCCCGTAGGGCGGATAATCTGTTCCACCACGCTATCAGAATGCTCATTTTCATAGTCTCCGGGGGTAGCTGAAACAAAGACAGTCTGCCCCATGCGTTCCTCAAATTCTTCAAAATACAAGGGGCGATTGTCATATGCCGAAGGAAGACGGAAACCATAGTCAATGAGGTTCTTTTTTCTCGCCGTGTCGCCGCCACTCATGCCACGCACCTGGGGGACGGTGACGTGGGACTCATCGATGAACATAAGATAATCGTCGGGGAAATAGTTCAGCAACGTATAAGGGGTTGCGCCGGGCTCTCTGCCCGTCAGGATACGAGAATAGTTTTCCACGCCCGAGCAAAAGCCCACTTCGCGAAGCATTTCCAGGTCATACAGCACGCGCTCACGGATGCGTTGGGCTTCGATCAACTTATTTTGGGACTTGAACCAAGCCTCCCGTTCTTCCATTTCGTGAACAATCTCTGCCAGCGCTGCTTCTCTTTTTTCATCGGATACAGCATAGTGGGTAGCGGGATAGACAGCAGCATAGGACAACACTCGAATCAGCTCGCCTGTAACGATATTGATCTCGGATAGACGGTCGATCTCGTCATCAAAAAACTCAACACGGATAGCGGTCTCCGCCTGATTGGCAGGAATCACCTCTACTGTATCGCCGCGAACACGAAAACTGTCACGGACAAGCTGCATATCGTTGCGGGTGTAGCTGTTGAACACCAATTTTCGAATGAATTCTTCTCGGCTCATGGTCATGCCCGGTCGTAGAGGAATCACCAAATCTTTGTACTCTGAAGGATCACCGAGAGAGTAAATACAGGATACAGATGCCACAATAATTACATCTCGTCTTTCAAAAAGCGCAGAGGTCGCCGAGTGGCGGAGACGGTCGATTTCGTCGTTGATAAGGGCATCTTTTTCGATATACATATCCTTGCCCGGAATATACGCCTCTGGCTGGTAATAGTCGTAATAGGAGACGAAATACTCCACGGCTGCATCTGGAAAGAAGGCTCGGAATTCAGAACAGAGCTGGGAAGCCAGGGTCTTATTGGGTTCTAGAATAAGGACAGGGCGATCACATTGGGCAATCACATTTGCCATGGTAAAGGTTTTGCCTGAGCCTGTAACGCCAAGAAGGGTTTGCATTTTTTCTCCCTGACGAATGCCATTTACTAAGGCTTGAATCGCCGCCGGCTGATCTCCTGTCGGAGTATAGTCGCTTTTCAAACGAAAAATTGATGACATGACAATCCCCTCTTTCTTTTTTTGAAGGCGCTGTGACTATATTTCCATGGTTAAGTGCATTGACACATATTACATCTAATTATAGCACAAAGAAGATGGAATAACAAGAGAAATTAAAAAACTCTTTAAAAAATCGCAAGATTTTTACAATTGTATGTTGCTTTCTGTTCTTCAAAACAAAGAGGGGCTGTTTCTTAACGAAACAGCCCCGAAGGGTATAAAACAAGTTTATTCTGTATGAAACAAAATCAAGCCGCAGTAACGATAACGGTATACTCGCGGAGAGTGATAGTAGAGCCATCCTCAAGCTAAAGCACGAACTTAATATTGTGTTCGCCTACAGGCCGCCAAGAAACAAGAACTCTGCCCTTGAAGCGAGAAGCGGTGGAAGCGCCCAGTTGAGCAGCAACACCCTTCACTTCATCGCTTGCCTCAACCGTGTAGTCGGGATTAACGGTGATATCGCTGCCGTTGATGATGTAACCGAACTGGTAGTTCTCAATGTTAAGAGCGACCCAACCCCAGTCAGCGAGAGCAGGGTGAGTGCCCTGGGTGTAGTTGACAACGCCGGTGAAAGTATCGTATTGACCGGAAGTGTAAACATCGGCACCCTTTGATCTTAGCGAAATTGCCATCAATAAAGTACATTTCGTCCTAAAAAACGTGAGCAACGGGAGAAATCACGATGGTCTCAAGTTCGGGCACTACGGGAGGACGGTGGTCTTAACGAATTTGATGGCACCGCTCCATGAGCCATTCATGCAATAAACAACGCCGTTTACGTCTCTGACGAGGAGGTAGATGTCGTAGGTGCCAGCTGCCAGCTCTGCCACGGGGATCTTGATGCAATCATAACGCTTGACGTCGGGGTCATTACCCAGTGCAACGTTCAACGTAGGCTCATCAACAGCAAAGGACGCATCAAACACAGGCTCATTATTTCCAATCTGATAGCCGAACTGATCAATCTCAAAGCCTGCGGGGTTAGCCCAACCACGGAAGGAAATAAAATCGTAGCCGTCAACGTTGATGGTGCCATTGATGGACGCCATATACTCATGTGCCACCTGAGTGCACCAGTCAGTTTTTACGTCGCCAATCCAGTAGCTGACGTTGTCAGCACAGATGGAGAATTTGTTGGGATCTCCCTCAAAAGTAGGCATATCAGGCTTGTTCTCGGGGATTTCAACAGCAGAAACAGGCTTTACAAAAATCTCGGAGAACTCCAAAGTACCGGTTCGGGTAGCCACACCGATATCGGACATAGGGGTATCGACGACCAGAGTGTTCTCAATGACGCACTGACCGTTTTCATCAGGATGGAAGCCATACTCGTCAGCAGTTCCCTCCTTCAGAGGCTTGTGGAGAGTAACGATAGCCTTCTCACAGAAGGTTGCACCGTCGCCGGTAGTAACGTCGTCATAGGCTTTGCCTATGCCAACCAGCTCGATGCTGGCGACCAGATCACCATTGACAGTAACATAGATCACAGACTCATTGTCGATGATCATGACATCAGCATCTCTGGCATCAGACTCGATGAGGAAGTATGCGGTGCCGATCTTGGTACGAGCGTTAGGATCGTAGTACTTGATGCCGAGGAAAACTCTCTTCTGCGCCCAGATCTGAATACCTGCTCCTGCGTGCCCCTTGGACTGACCATCGGTCTCGTAGTAGTTATTGATGGGATAAAGACCTGCGTCAGGATCGGGTTCGGAGAGTTCAGCAGAGTGAACCACTTGAGAACCACGGATAAAGAAGGAGGCCATCTGCTTCTGAGCAGATGTGAGGATATGGAAACCGTAAGCGTACTTACCGTCCATCTTGACGAAGGCCTCGGAGAAGCCCTGAGCTTTGTAGTAAGCGCCATCAGCACTGTTAATAGCCACGCCCTGGTCGCCGGCAGCATGGGTTACGTTAGTAAAAATGTCCTGCAGGTTGGAGTCGGTCAGATTCACGGTTGCGTCAACCGCGGCATTGGCGTCAAAGTTACCTGAAGCGTTGACGGTAACGTTCATGGAAGTTTCAGCGCTAAGAACGGGCATCTTTACGGTGAACTCGTTGAGGCAGACTGCAATACCGTCAGCGGTCTTGTAGAGCACGCGAACAGAGTTCTCGCCCTCAAGGCCTGCTACGGAGATAGCGATCTTGAAGCGGGAGCCGCTGTCAGCGCCGCCGCCCACAGCCGCGTCAATCACGGGCTGCTCGGTGGGATGGGTCCACTCAGCA
>JAZSFA010000164.1:0-86555 GCA_045531965.1 Eubacteriales bacterium | reverse complement strand
GGGTAGCCGCGTGCGGTTGCGATAAACGCTGAAGGCATCTAAGCGTGAAACGTGCTTCAAGATGAGATATCCCCCATTTTAAATGGGTAAGGTCACTTGTAGACTACAAGTTGATAGGTCGGAGGTGTAAGTGCAGTAATGCATTCAGCTGACCGATACTAATTGACCGAGGGCTTGAACTTCTGTCACCTAACCGTGACAGGTTTGAGTTTCTACAAAATGGTTTGAGTTTCTTTTTCAAACTTGAATCTTCTTCTTTTGGTTGGAAAGAGAATAGAGACGAGACGCTTCTTCGGAAGGGTCTTTTTTCTTTTTCTATGGGTTTGACAGATTCTAAAAAATATGATATAATAAACTAAAATGCAAAAGGCTGTAAGATTCTTTTGAAAATATCGTCTGCATAAGTGAAAGGACAATATATTATACTATCAGCTCGATGATAGTCACATAATAAAAGGAGATACCCATGAACGATTTTGATGCATATGCAGGTATTCTGACGAAGTCTTGTTGGATCATGGTCATCATCTGTTTGCTTATTATCGCTGCTGCTGTTATTATCTATCCATTCGCCAAAAAACAATTTGAAAAAAGCAAACATAAAATGATTGCTTTGGTTTGCAGTATTTTTATTGTAGGCGCGACCATCATAGGCGCACATTCGATCTATTCCACCGTGTCAGATATAAGCAATCAAAATTATGTTGTTTATACCGGAACATTTACTTACGAAAATCGGAAGCTTCACATCGTAAGCGAAGATGGGGAAAAGAAGACGTTGTCTGTTGCTGCGTATACAATTCCCGATGGAACTCATGAAGGAATCGTTATATATGGAAAAAACACAGAGATTGTCGTGTGTTGTCAAGTGTATACCTGAAACAATCTTGCAGAAAATATCCGCTGTCGTCGCAGAGGACTTGTTGAGGGATAATCATGGACATATTTTATATCGTTTTAGCCCACATCCTATGGTTCGCCGCCTATTTTGCCGTCATGCGCGTGGGACTTTCTATAGAGGATCGCGTCCACAAAAGCGCGGTGAAAAAATGGGGGCAGGACATTCAGGATCATGAATACAATCGATTGAAATTCAAAATATTCGTCAGCCTGTTTTTCATCGGTGTTCCGATCCTCTTTTGGATCGGATTTGTTTTGCACTATACGGGAAAAATGTGATCGATTATGAGTCTATGCCGTAAAACTCACGCAAGAAACGGAGAATAGATGGAAGAAAAGCTATATAATAGATGGAAGGAAAGTTTTGTAACTACACTGGGTGCAATGACCATACTTATTTTGATAGCAACATTTTTGCTTGTAGCTTCTCTGTTAGCTTATTACGAAATAGTCACAATCGTGGATATGAAGGAAAATACCAAGTTGCTGAGCTTATGTGTTTGTGGGATTTTCGAGGCAGGCGTTTTGTTAGGAACATTTATCGCTTTGCTTCCATATATTCGTGATTACAGATTGCTGAAAGAGAAGAAATATACAGTCATAGATGGTGTTGTTGTCACTTTTTATGATGAAGATGATGGCGCAGAGCCTCCCACAACACATCGTACCCCGATCATTAAAAATTTGCAGACGGATGAGCTGATCAGAATCGAAACGGATCAGGATGTTGAAAATGAGCGGCACTATTTGATTTATTATTTGCCAAGAACGAAAATTTCGGTTGCGGAGAAAAAAAGATGAACGCTATCCAATACAGTGGTAACTTTTTGAAAAATATACCGCGGTGGATCTTTACGTTCACCTCATGGGAAAGCCTGACGCAGATGCTGATCCTGCTGGGTGGGTTATTTCTGGTATTTTCTTTCGTCGTGTTTATCATCATCGGCATCCGACGCATATCCAAAAGATGGCGGCACGAAACGATCACTGACCTGATTCGTTTCAAGCTGATTGCTGTCTCTTTTCTATATACCTCGCTTGCGAGCCTGTTTTTCATGCCGTATATAGCGATAATCTTTTGGATTATAGGTCATTTCCTCATGAAACGGTGGTTAAAAAAAGATATTTTTGCTTTATGCCATATACACTGCACTTATAGTCCACATCCGCGGTCGTCTTTTAAAAGTTATAAGGAGAGCGTAAAGGACGATATTGCGCTTACACGGGAAGATGTTATTCCTTTCAGACGAATATATTTTTGCAGCAGCAGCATGTTAGGCATTGTCTTTTGGTGTGGAGTGCTTACATTATCGCAAGACACCGTTCCAAACTGGTTATTTCTCATAAACGCCAACATTTCGTTTTTTACCTTCATTCTGTCCGGTTTCGTTTTACATATTGTCGCTGACGATTTGTTTATCATTCCGGATAATGGTAGAAAATGGGGATGGCTTGCCGTTTTGATCTTGATCTTCGGTGTCGGTGGAAACATGCTTGTTATGAATGTTCTGAATTTAATATAACTTCACAGGATATTCACCCCCCCGCCGTCCCGATCCTGTATCGGGCTCCGGCGGGGATCTTTTTTGTCTGTCCACGTGCGCTTCTGACATATACAATCAATAAACATACACCTAACCCGGACACTGCCTGTCCGGGTTTTCTTTTTATTGTGAAGATTCTGTGTTTCTTGGAACGAAACACTTGACATCTTTCTGAAAATGTTATATAATTAAAAGGTTAACGGTTGTCTGAATGGTGGTTGCAAGACATTCAAAATAACCGTAAGATTTCAGATATTCCAAGAGTAAAGAAAGGATGTTATCATGCTGAAACGCTTAATTGCGAGCGTCAGAGAGTTTAAAACAGCTTCGATTCTGACGTTGATTTTCATCGTGGCAGAAGCGATCGTTGAGACGTTCATTCCTTTCATCACCGCCGACCTGATCAACTATATCAGAGATGCGGGAGATGCATTGGAGATGAAGCGGATTCTCTTGACGGGTTTGCTTCTTGTGGGAATGGCTGCGCTTTCCTTGACTTGCGGCGGTGTTGCCGCGTATACGTGTGCCAAAGCTTCATCGGGCTTTGCACGCAACCTGCGAAATGACATCTTTGATCGGATTCAAGCCTTCTCCTTCCAAAACGTGGACAAGTTTTCTGCGACCTCCTTGGTCACCCGTCTGACCACGGATGTCAATAACATACAGATGTCCTACATGATGATCATCCGAACCGCGATCCGCGCGCCTCTGATGCTGATATTCTCCATCATCATGGCGTTTTATATGGGCGGACTTCTGGCGATGTCCTTTGTGGTGTTGGTGCCTCTTTTGGGCATGGGACTGTTCATCGTCAGCCGCAAAGCCATGCCAGCTTTCAGGGCGGTATTCCGAAAATATGACAGACTGAACGAGTCTATTGAAGAAAACGTTCGCGGCGCTCGTGTGGTCAAGGGTTTCTCCCGTGAAGATCACGAAAAGGAAAAGTTTGGTGCTGCCGCTGAAGACATTCGCGGCGATTTTACCCGCGCCGAACGGATCGTCGCCTGCAACAACCCTCTGATGCAGCTCTGCGTAAACGCTAACATGATTTTTGTGCTGTCTGTTGGTTCTCAGATGATCATCAAATCGGGCGGAACTGCTTTGAATGTGGGCGATATGTCCGCCATGCTGACTTATGGTATGGCGATCCTCATGCAGCTGATGATGCTCAACATGATCTACGTGATCATCACCATGTCCTCAGAATCTATGAAACGTGTCGGTGAAGTGCTGGATGAGCAGTCCAATCTGGTGTCGCCAGCCAACGCGGTGACCGAAGTGAAGGACGGGTCGGTGGATTTCCACGCGGTCAGCTTTAAGTACTCCGAAAAGGCAGACAGGTTTGCGTTGGCAGATGTGGAACTCCATATCGAGTCGGGCATGACTGTGGGTATTCTGGGCGGCACAGGCTCCAGTAAATCCACCCTTGTTCAGCTGATTCCTCGTCTGTACGACGTGACCGAAGGATCGGTCAAGGTGGGCGGCGTGGATGTCCGTGAGTATGATTTGGACACCTTGCGCGGTCAGGTTGCCATGGTTTTGCAGAAGAATCTGCTGTTCTCAGGTACGATCAAGGAGAATCTCCGCTGGGGTAACGAGAACGCCACCGACGAGGAGCTGATCGAGGCTTGCAAACTGGCGCAGGCGCATGATTTTGTTTCGACTTTCCCCGATGGATACGAAACCCACATCGAGCAGGGCGGTACCAACGTATCCGGCGGTCAGAAGCAGCGGCTTTGCATTGCCCGCGCACTGCTCAAAAAGCCCAAGATCCTTATTTTGGACGACTCCACCTCGGCGGTGGATACCAAGACGGACGCGCTTATTCGTGCGGGATTCAAGTCCTACATACCCGAGACCACCAAGATCATCATTGCTCAACGTGTGTCCTCGGTGCAGGATGCTGATCTGATCCTTGTGATGGAAAATGGTGCCGTAGTAGCGCAGGGAACCCATGACGAGCTTTTGACCTCTTGCGATATTTACCGTGAGATTTACGAACAACAGACCAAGGGAGGTGAGGAACATGAGTCAGACGAGCGCTAAAAAAGCCCCTGCAGGCATGGAGCATGGCAAACGAAAGATCAACTGGAAGGTCCTTTTTCGCGTAGTCAAGCTGCTGTTCCAGTCTTATCCTCGTCTCATGCCCCTCGCTATGATCTGCATCGCGTTTTCCGCCGCGGTGTCCGCAATTCCTGCCATCTTTGTGCAAAAGACGCTGGCGGTAGTGACGAGCTACATGGATAACGGCATCACAGACTGGAACGCTGCCTCCAAGGAGATCATCCCCATGGTGATCATCCTGGCGTGTTTGTATTTGCTTTCTATTACCTTTACCACGATTCAGACCCAGCTGATGGCATACATTACCCAAGGTTTCCTTTGCAAAATGCGCCGCAAAATGTTTGACGGTATGCAGAATCTTCCCATTCGATACTTTGATACCAACAAGCACGGCGATATCATGAGCTATTATACCAACGATATTGACACCTTGCGTCAGCTGGTATCCCAGTCGCTCCCTGTGCTTTTGCAGTCCAGTATCATTGTTGTGACGGTTCTTTGCATCATGCTGTGGTACAGTGTTTGGATGACTTTGGTGGTGCTTCTCGGCGTTTTGCTCATGATACTGGTGTCGGGCAAGATCGGTGGCGGCTCTGCCAAGTATTTCGTTCGACTTCAGTCCCATGTGGGTAAGATCGAGGGCTTTATTCAGGAGATGATGAGTGGTCAGAAGGTAGTTAAGGTCTTTTCCCACGAAGAAAAGGTCAAGGAACAGTTCCATGAGATCAATGATGAGCTGTTCAAGACCAGTTATCGTGCCAACGCCTATGCCAATATGCTGGGACCCATCATCATGAACATTGGCAACATTCTGTATGTTATCGTGGCGGCGGCGGGTGGTCTGTTCATCCTGACGGGAATTCGGAACTACAGTATCAGCGCGCTGTTCTTGGGTATCGGCGCACTGTCGATTGACATAGCCATTCCGTTCTTGAACATGACCAAGCAGTTTACAGGCAACGTCAACCAGTTTTCCCAGCAGATCAACTCCATCGTTATGGCGCTGGCAGGTGCCGACCGTATCTTCAAACTCATGGATCAACAACCTGAAGCCGACGAGGGCTATGTGACTCTGGTCAACGCCCGGATTGACGGTGAGGGCAACGTGACCGAGACGGTCGAGCATACGGGGCAGTGGGCATGGAAGCATCCCCACGGCGACGGTACGCTGACCTATACCCCTCTGCGCGGCGACGTCCGCATGGAGCATATGGACTTTGCCTACGAGGAAGGGAAGACCGTCCTCCACGACGTGACTCTCTACGCCGAACCCAGTCAAAAGGTGGCGTTTGTGGGTGCTACGGGCGCGGGCAAGACTACCATCACTAACCTCATCAACCGTTTCTACGATATTGCCGACGGTAAGATCCGCTACGACGGCATCAACATCAACAAGATCAAAAAGGCGGATCTCCGCCGCTCCCTGGGCATCGTGCTGCAGGAAACCAACCTGTTCACGGGCACGGTCATGGATAACATCCGCTACGGCAAGCTGGACGCCACCGACGAGGAGTGCATCGCCGCCGCCAAGCTGGCAGGAGCCCACGACTTCATTACCCGTCTCCCCGGTGGCTATCAGAGCGAGCTGACCAACAACGGTGCCAATCTGTCCCAGGGTCAGCGTCAGCTTTTGGCCATCGCCCGCGCGGCGGTTGCCGATCCCCCCGTCATGATCCTGGACGAGGCTACCTCCTCCATTGACACCCGCACCGAGGCCATCGTGCAGGCGGGCATGGATCGTCTCATGAAGGGACGCACCGTGTTTGTCATCGCCCACCGTCTGTCCACCATCATGAACTCCGACGTCATCATGGTGCTTGACCACGGCCGCATCATCGAGCGCGGCGACCACCAAAAGCTCATCGACGAAAAAGGCACCTACTATCAGCTCTATACGGGCGCGTTTGAATTAGAATAAGGGGTACGCAAGGGGGAATCTTCTTGCAAGAAGGTTCCCCCTTGACCCCCTCCAAGAACCTTTAAAAAAGCCAAAAGAAAAGGGAAGTGAGGAGGCCCCCGTGAGTCATTCTTTATCCCCACGGGGGCTTGCCCTGCCTGTACGTCATATTGCACAGAAATAATTTTGCGCTTTCTGAATAAATATGCAGAAAACCCCTTGACAATTCTGCATATATGTTGTATAATAACCGCATATTTTGAAATTTCGCTGAATATATTCAGTATGTAATCGGAGGTTTATCATGATCAACAAGGAAAACATCAAAAAAGTCGTTCTCGCCTATTCGGGCGGTCTGGATACGTCCATCATCATTCCGTGGCTGAAGGAAAACTACAACAACTGCGAGGTCATCGCTGTCTCGGGTAACGTAGGTCAGGCCGACGAGCTGGAGGGTCTGGAGGAAAAGGCCCTCAAGACCGGCGCGTCCAAGCTCTACGTCCTCGACCTCACCGAGGAGTACGTGGACGAGTACATCATCCCCTGCATGAAGGCGGGCCCCATCTACGAGGAGTACCTGCTGGGTACCTCCCACGCCCGTCCCTGCACCGCCAAGGGTCTGGCCGAGATCGCCATCAAGGAGGGAGCCGACGCCATCTGCCACGGCTGCACCGGTAAGGGCAACGACCAGGTGCGCTTTGAGCTGACCCTCAAGCACTTCTGCCCCGATATGCCCATCATCGCTCCTTGGAGAGAGTGGGATATCAAGTCCCGCGAGGAGGAGACCGACTACGCCGAGGCACACAACGTCCCTCTGAAGATCAACCGCGAGACCAACTACTCCAAGGATAAGAACCTGTGGCATCTGTCCCACGAGGGTCTTGACCTGGAGGATACGGGCAACGAGCCCCAGTACGAGAAGCCCGGCTTCCTGGAGATGGGCGTTTCCCCCATCCAGGCACCCGACGTTCCCACCTACATCGAGCTGGATTTTGAGCAGGGTGTTCCCGTGGCTCTGGACGGCAAAAAGATGTCCGCCAAGGAGATCATCCTCGCCCTCAACGAGCTGGGCGGCAAGAACGGTATCGGTCTTTTGGACATCGTGGAGAACCGTCTGGTTGGCATGAAGTGCCGTGGCGTCTACGAGACCCCCGGTGGAACCATCCTCTACAAGGCTCACTCCGTCCTGGAGAGCATTTGTCTCGACAAGATGACCCTCCACGAGAAGCAGAAGCTGGCCATCACCTACGCCGAGCTGGTCTACAACGGTCAGTGGTTCACCCCCCTGCGCGGGGCTTTGGCCGCTTTCGTGGACAAGACCCAGGAGACCGTCACCGGTAAGGTGCGCCTGAAGCTCTACAAGGGCAACATGATCAACGCGGGCGTTTGGTCGGATTACTCCCTCTACTCCGAGGAGATCGCCACCTTCGGCGAGTCCGACTACAACCAGGCCGACTCCGCAGGCTTCATCAACCTCTACGGCCTGCCCATTAAGGTTAAGGCTATGGTGGATGCCAAGAATAAGAAATAATCGTTTGCTTTACCGGGAGAAAACTTCTTGGAAGAAGTTTTCTCCCGTACCCTCTTTCAAGAACTTTAAAAAAGCAAATATCTTGATCAAGGTTCGTTGGGGCTTTTGGTCATTCAATCAATATTTTTGTTAAAAGTTTTGAGGGGTCAAGGGGGACTTTTTCAAAAGTCCCCCTTGCGTACTCCTGAAAGGAAATACCATGGCAAAAATGTGGGCAGGCAGAACGGCGGGTGAGACCGACCGTATCGCCGATGATTTTAATTCATCCATTCACTTTGACTCCCGTATGTACCGTCAGGACATCACGGGCTCCATGGCGCACGCCGCCATGCTGGCATCCAAAAACATCATCAGCACCGAGGATGCCGATACCCTCATTGCAGGGCTGGAGGGCATCCTCAATGACATCGACAGCGGTAAGCTGGCCATCGACATGACCTGCGAGGATATCCATATGTTCGTAGAGCAGGTATTGACTGAACGGCTGGGGGACGTGGGCAAAAAGCTCCACACCGCCAGAAGCCGTAACGACCAGGTGGCGCTGGATCTCCGTATGTATCTCCGCGACGAGATCACCACGATCAAGTCCCTCATCAAAGACCTTATCGAAGCGCTGACAAATCAAGCCGAGGCGCACAAAGACGTGATCCTCCCCGGATATACCCACCTCCAGCGCGCCCAGCCCATCGTCTTCGGTCATCACCTCATGGCATATGCCATGATGCTGCTCCGTGATCTTGACAGATTTACCGATACCGCTGACCGTATGAACGTGTCTCCCATCGGCTCTTGCGCCCTGGCGGGAACGACTTACGACACCGATCGCCGTTTCGAGGCGGAAAAGCTGGGCTTTGACAGCATCTGTCTCAACTCTTTGGACGGCGTGTCCGACCGCGACTTCGCCGTGGAGTTTTTGTCCTCCTGTGCCACGCTGATGATGCACCTGTCCCGCTTCTCCGAGGAGCTGATCCTTTGGTCAAGCTGGGAGTTCAAATTTGTGGAGCTGTCGGATGCCTATACCACAGGTTCCTCCATCATGCCCCAAAAGAAAAATCCCGATATGGCAGAGCTGATCCGCGGCAAGACGGGGCGTGTCTACGGCGACCTCATGGCTCTGCTCACCACCCTAAAGGGTCTGCCCCTCGCGTACAATAAGGATATGCAGGAGGACAAGGAAAGCGTCTTTGACGCGGTGGATACCGTCAAGATGTGCCTGCAGGTGGCCATTCCCATGGTGGCGACCATGACCGTCCGCTCCGACAACATGAAGCGCGCGGCAGGGGAGGGCTTCATCAACGCCACAGACCTTGCGGATTATCTGGTGAAGAAAGGACTGCCTTTCCGTAGTGCCTATAAGATCTCGGGTCAGATCGTGGCGCGTTGTATTGCCGATAAGACTGTGC
This sequence comes from Eubacteriales bacterium, assembly GCA_045531965.1. Lineage (GTDB taxonomy): Bacteria > Bacillota > Clostridia > Oscillospirales > CAG-272 > CAMEON01. Next base: position 77,216 of record JAZSFA010000164.1, on the reverse strand, counting down.
TGGAAGAGCTGCCTCTGGACGTCTACCAAACCTTTTCCCCCCTCTTTGAAGCCGACCTCTACCACGAGATCAGCCTTGAGACCTGCGTAGCCAAGCGCATCTCCGAGGGTGGTACCTCGGTGGGGTCTGTGGAAAAGCAGATTGCCTATGTCAGAAAGCAATTGATGTGATCAAACAAAAAAGAGCTTGCACGCGGCAAGCTCTTTTTTTTTATGAAAGTCGGGTTACTACACCCATAAACAGGGGGAGTCCCGTGGCGTTGTCTACGATGGCGTACACGAAGGGACGGTCCAAATAGACGTACTTGGGCTCCATGGGCGCGGCAGAACCGCATTCGTTACTGCCCCACGTGACCGCGGCGGCTTTGGTGCCGTGACGGCTGACTTCAATGAAGGTCTTTTGATACACACCCGAGCAGAAAAGATTGCCCAGGTCGCAAGTTCCCAGTCCTGTCAGATCGGCGGCGGTTCCGTTGAACAGATCTACCATGCCCATCTCTTGGAGAACAGGGGTCAGATCCATGGTGCTGTCATAGGTGAACTCGGGAATGCGGGTGTAGACGGTCTCGTAGGATTTCTGCGCCCACATGTTTTTCCAGGTGTCTCCGTTCAACGAAGCGGCAAAGGCGTATACGTCGGTGCCTTCGTTGGGAAGCAACCCTACGAAGCTGTAGGCACCGCCTTTGTACTGCTTGGCGACGCCAAAGCCGCCGTCCACCGTCAGATACATCCGCTCTTCTGAATGAAGTGTCTCAACCATGGCGGCAGCGCCGTCAATCGATACAAATTCCCGTGCTGCTACGTCGGATTTTTCGTATTCCTCCAGCCACTTGGCGTCGAACACCAGGGCGTTGATGACGTACATCATTACAGCAGGACTGATTGGCTGATCCAGAATGCTCTCGATCATGCCGTCAGTGTATTTCTTGACCCAGTTGTTGATATCCTTGCGGGTGGACTCATCGAAGGGGGCTTTGTATTGCTGTGCCTCGTACCAGTCAGCGCAGGTTTGCAAAAATTCCTCTTTGATCTTGAGGCTTTCGTCGTCGCGATACCAGATGGAATCCGCCAAAGATACCTTGCAGTCCTCTCCCGTATAGAGCGTACTTGTGTAGGCGTAGAGTGCCTTATTGAGGGACTGGATGTCCATGCCCAACGCAGTTTCCATCTGTGTCAGGGTCTCGCCCTTCGCACCGTTGGCGATCATGGCAAGGCAGATCATGGCAGACAGGGGGGAGACCAAATGGTTCTCTTTGCCGTCTTCCTTGTCTTTTGCCACGGTGGTGTTGAACAACGTCATGGAAAAATCCGACATGGCGGCAACGAAGGCGTCGGTGACCTCACCCGTTTCGGTGGTCTTGCGGGTGTAGTCGGCGGACAGTTCCTCTGCCTTAACGGTGATGGCACAGCCCGCCATGGGCAGGGTTGCGCCGGCAAGCATGACCAGTGCCAGCAGAAGAGATAGTGCGGTTGTGATCTTGTGTTTCATCAGAGAGCTCCTTTCTTGATGAGAAATGGTTAGATTTACGTGTCCATGATGTGCCAATCAAAGGGGCGATTGACCTGCCGTAGCCATTGCTGACGGTGGCGGTGCGCCTTGTCGGTGCCGTCCAGATAAACCGTCATGCGTTCTATGGGATAGAGCTGGGTCAAGGGATCTGTCTTCAATGTGTCGGCGGGGAAAACGAACAAAAGGGTGATATACTGTCCTGCGTGCAGGTCCTGAACGGTCAGATCCAGATCATAGAATGTCTTACCCTCCAAGGTGGTGGTGGGTAATGGTTCGCTGACGCTTACGCCGCCCTCGCCGTCCGTAAAGCAGGCATAGACCGCCGTGGGGGTCAGATCATCCAAGGCGGCACAGAGCCGCTTGGGGAATTTGCTCGGTCGATGGGACAAAGGGATGCGGAACGTATAGCCCATCACGTCGAAATCGTGGGTGTCAAACTGTCCGTCGGTGAGATCAATTTCCGAGAAGGGGGCTTTGTCCTCGGTATAGACGGTGTGATATCCCTCTTGCCACCAGCGCCCGGTGCCATTGCCCTCTCCACAGGTCAAAGCGCCGCTGACAGTACCGCAGGAGACCTGGCGGCACAGAGCAGGGAATCCCGAGATAGCGAAGCGTTGTCCTATAGGGGCGTCCAAAGTCAACACACGGGAAAAGTCAATAACAATTTCGTATTTGCCTGCCACCGTGGGCAAAGACCCTGTGCAGATCGCACCGTCCACCGTGATTTGCAGACGTCCTTCATGACCGACACCCGGCTCTGTGGCGGCAAGGACCGTGTTGTATCCTTCAAAATAAACGTAAAGCGGGGTGTCTACGTGCTCGTTCAGCGTGAGGATAACGGTTACCGTGGTGTCGGTTTCGTCGGCAAAGTAAAGAGAGCCATGTGCCCCGTCCACCCGCGTGCCAAGTCCTGCGGCCGAAGAAGGGCTGTTGGAGGTTTCGCTGTTGCCGTCCATAAAAATTTGACCGACAGAGGGCGGAGGTGACATGGGTGCCGCCTCGCCCGTGCCGCTTGCATCGCGTAAAGGAGAGAGCTGTGCCACACCGATGCCAACCAGGCAGAGACAAGCCACCGCAGCGATCTGGCGGACGGTGCGTTGGCGTTGCGCCACCCGCAAGGAAATCCCACGCGCTTCGGGGTGCGCCTCTTCCAGATATTTATCATCCAATTCATTAAGTGCTTCTGCCAAAAGCAGGGCCTTGTCCGTCATATGCCAATCCCCTCCTTCAAAAGATGTGCTTTCAAACGATTTCTTGAGCGAAACAGGGAGGACTTGACCTTGCTCTCGGTCATGGAAAAACGCTCACAGATCTCCTCAATACTGTCACCGTAAAAGTAACGGCAAACGAAGATCTTCCTCGCCGTGGGCAACTCGCGCTTCAAAAAAGACCCGATGGCTTCGCTGATGACCAGCGCATCCACATTGGCTTCAGCCTCAAAAGAGGGCAGACAGTCGCTAAGTTCCTCTAAAGATAGCCCGAAACGGTCTCCCTTGCGTTTTTCGGCGTTCAGGGCTTTGTACCTGTCCAGCGCCAGACAACGGGTGATCTTGCTGACAAATGCCCCCAGCCGGGTGGGGCGCTGGGGCGGGATGCTGTGCCAGGTACGCAGATACGTGTCGTTGACGCACTCCTCCGCATCCTGGGTATTCTGCAGGATGTTTCGGGCGATCTGCTGACAGTGGCTGCCGTATTTTTTATCGGTCTCGCGGATGGCTTGCTCGTCTCGACGCCAGTATAGCTCCACGATGCGGCTGTCTTCCATGGGATATCTCCTTTCGGTGTGTCCTTCACTATATAAGACGATTTTTTGACAGAAAAAGTTTCGCTCAAATCGAAAAAAATTAAATTTTTGGAAAAGTTTTTTTGTTGGATTGTTTTTGTTGTGATTGCACAAGAAAAAATGTGCTCATTCGTGCAAAAAATATAAAAAAACCTCTTGACAAAAACTCCGACCTATGATATAATCTGTAAAGCAAAAAGCTTTACACCCATTTTTACCGTCCAAGGAGGCTGTCCATGTTTGAAAAGGATCTCATGATCGGCTATCTTTTGGATTTTTACGGTGAAGTGCTTCCAACTCGCCGCCGCGAGATCATGGATCTCTACTATAATGACGATCTCTCCTTGGCTGAGATTGCCGAAACCTTTGACATCACCCGTCAAGCAGTGCGTGAGACGGTCAAAAAAACCGAAGCAGAGCTTCACTTTTATGAAGAAAAGCTGGGGCTTCTCCGCCGCTTCAAGGAAGCGGAAGCCCATGCCAAGCGGGCGCTTGTTTTGTGCGAGGAGGAGGGGAGTATCCCCGAGGAACTTCGAAAGGAGATCAAAGCGCTTTGCACCGTTGTCACCACCCCCGAAGGGCTATCGTGATACGGTCATCCTGAGCGAAGACCGTCGGCATAACCCCGGTCATCCTGAGCGAGAGCAAAGCTCGAGTCGAAGGATCTCACAAAAAACATCACTTATATATAGATTAGCCGACCCACAGGGTCGCAACCGTCCGAGAAAGGAGGAATATCCCCATGTTTGAGAGTCTGGGCGAAAAACTGGAAAACGCGTTTAAAAAATTCAAGAATAAAGGTAAGCTTACCGAGGCAGACGTCAAGGCGGGCATGAGAGAGATCAAGCTGGCGCTTCTTGAAGCTGACGTCAACTTCAAGGTGGTGAAGGATTTCATCAAGATCGTCTCCGAGCGCGCTGTGGGTGCCGAGGTCATGGAATCCTTGCTCCCCGGTCAACAGGTGGTTAAGATCGTCAACGAGGAGCTGACACGCCTCATGGGTGGAACCCAAGCCAAGTTGGAAATCGATTCCAAGCCCCCCACCGTCATCATGATGGTCGGTTTGCAGGGCGCGGGTAAAACCACTCATGCCGGTAAATTGGCAGGTATGTATAAGAAGCAGGGCAAACGTCCGCTACTGGTCGCTTGTGACGTTTACCGTCCCGCTGCTATCAAGCAGTTGGAGGTATTGGGCGCACAGCTGGACATTCCCGTGTTCCAGATGGGCGACAAGGAAAGCCCTGTCAAAATTGCCGCCGAAGGCGTAAAGTATGCCATGCAAAAGGGCTATGATATGGTTTTCGTGGATACGGCAGGTCGTCTCCAAATCGACGAGCAGCTCATGGATGAGCTGATTCAGATCAAGGAAAAGGTCAAGCCCATCGAGATTCTGCTTACGGTAGATGCTATGATCGGTCAGGAATCCGTCAACGTGGCGGATACTTTCAATCAAAAGCTGGATATCACGGGTGTTATCCTCACCAAGCTGGACGGCGATACCCGAGGCGGTGCGGCACTGTCCATCCGCTACGTGACGGGTAAACCTATCAAGTTCATTGGTGTGGGCGAAAAAATGGATGCCATCGAGCCCTTCCATCCTGACCGTATGGCAGGACGTATTCTGGGCATGGGCGACGTTCTGACCCTCATCGATAAAGCCCAGCAGCAGTTTGACGAGAAGAAGGCTGCCGAGCTGGAGCAGAAGATCCGCCAGTCCACCTTCACGTTGGACGATTACCTTGAACAGTTTGAACAGATTAAGAATATGGGTAATCTTGAACAGTTAGCAGGCATGATTCCCGGGATCAAGCCGGGTGCCCTCAAGGATGCCCAGATTGATGAAAAGGCACTGGCACATCAGCAAGCCATCATCACATCTATGACTCCCGAGGAGCGTCGCCGCCCCGAGGCGCTTCTCAACGCCTCCCGCAAAAAGCGCATCGCCGCAGGTAGCGGTACTACCGTGGAGGAGATCAACAAGTTGCTCAAGCAGTTTGAGCAGATCAAAAAGCTCATGAAGCAGTTCTCTGATATGGGGAACGGCAAAAAGAGAAACGCGTTTGGAAAGCGCGGCAAGATGAAGTTTCCGTTCTGATGCCTGAGGGCGATGAACGAAGACAATATAAATGAAGAAAATATTTAAAATTTTTGGAGGAAAAAACCATGGTTAAGATCAGACTGACCAGAATGGGCCAGAAGAAGGCTCCCAGCTACCGCGTTGTCGTTGCCGACAGCCGCTACCCCCGCGATGGCCGTTTCATCGACGAGATCGGCTACTACAACCCCATGACCAACCCTGCTGAGGTAAAGATCGACGCAGAGAAGGCTCAGACCTGGCTGAAGAACGGCGCACAGCCCACCGAGACTGTCAAGTCCCTGTTCAAGAAGAACGGCATCATTGACTGATCCCTTTCGGAGATTTGTCATGACAGAGCTTCAGAAGACCCTGCACGACATAGCCGCCGCCATCGTGGACAGTCCCGATGAGGTCAAGGTGCTCTACGAGGAGGACGATGATACCATTACCATGACCCTGAACGTCGCTCCCGACGATATGGGTATGGTCATCGGTCGCCACGGTAAGATCGCCAAGGCTATCCGTACAGTCATCAAGGCCGCCGCCGCTCCCGGTGGCAAAAAAGTGAATGTGGAGATCCGCTGACACGGCTGACTACCGATATTCAGCATCTCCCCTCAGAAAAGCCCGTGCCCGAAGTGCTATACGCGCTGTCGGTGGTGCGGGCTTTTCTTGTGCCCATCCCGCAATGAAAAAAATGAAAAAACGGAGTCGCCTATCAGGAGGCGGCTCCGTTTTCAGATGTATTGTGGGTGGACGTGGCAGACTTAGGTTTCTTGAATTTCATGCCCGACCAAAGCAGAATGATCGCTTCTCCGGGAATGCCCAACATAAAGATTAGCCACAAATTAAAAGCAGGCAAGACTGTCAGCCATATAGCAAGCAGGAGAGACCACATGAGCAGGGAAATGATGAGATAATTCCGACGGCGGTTGAACCAAATGGAGTTCATGACCAGCCAAACAATACAGGATGTGGGAAAAGCGAAGATATAGGGCAACAAGCGATAAATGATATGGGATTGGGGAATCGCATAACAAAGGATGAAAAACAGGAACGTGGCAATCAGTACAACCAAAAGAATGCTCATGCCCGTGATAGCGGCTGCCGTTCGCCGAGAGACACGCTTGCGAGGTGCTGGCGCAGACTCGACGATGGGTTCCTCATGCTCCTCTGTGATCAGATAGTCCACGGTGACACCAAAGAGATCCGCAATGGCCTTGATGACCGTGATGTCGGGCAGAGACTCGCCCCGCTCCCACTTGGAGACCGCCTTGTCAGAATAGTTTAACCGCTCCGCAAGCTCCAGCTGGGTCATGCCTTGACGCTTACGCAGGTCGGACAAATTCTTGGCGATGATCATTCGCATATCTTCCATGGCGCACCTCCTTTGTTCTATGATGCCTATATTATACCATAAAACGCAACTTTGTTCAATAGGCAATTTGCACATTCCCGCGATAGCCCAACTGGATATTTTGAGCAAAAAAAGAAGATAAAGAATCTTGGAGGGCAAGGCTTTTTTGATGGATTCTACCGATGGTAGAGTCCGATTGTACGGATTCTACACCTTTGGATACAGGGGTATAGAAAGAAATTTTCCATTTTCTCTTGACCAAAACGCCAAAGTGTGGTATAATCATCACATAAAAATTGACAAATCAACTTTCAAAGGAGAAACCCTATGAACCCTTATGTCATATACACGGATTCCGGTTGCGATTTGCCTGAAACTTTTCTTGCTGAGTTGGGCGTTAAGGCACAGAGCTTGTCCTTCCGTTTTGACGGCTCTGAGAAGGAGTATTTCAGCAATGATATGCCCCCTCACGATTTCTATGATCAGATGAGACAAGGTCAGGTTGCCAAAACCGCGGCTGTGAATGTGGATACCTTCAAAAAAGCGTTCGAAAAGGATGTTTCCGAGGGCAAGGATCTTTTGTATCTTGGCTTTTCTTCGGGACTGTCTACCACCTACAACTCGGGTCGTTTAGCTTGTGAGGAGCTGTCTGAGGCATATCCCGATCGCAAGCTCTTGTCCGTGGATACCCTCTGCGCTTCTGCAGGTCAAGGACTTTTGGTCTATTTGGCGGTAGAAAAGCAAAGAGAAGGTGCGACGATTGAGGAAGTTGCTGCCTATATCGAAAGCATCAAGTTGAATCTGTGCCACTGGTTTACGGTAGATGATCTGGTTTACCTCAAGCGAGGCGGACGTGTCAGCCCCGCTGTGGCTTTGCTGGGCGGTATGCTGAACATTAAGCCTGTTATGCACGTGGATAACGATGGACACTTAATTAAGGTGGGCACGGCGCGCGGCAGAAAGAACTCCTTGAAGGCATTGGCGGATTACTATGAATCTCTGGCACTGGATCGCGAGGGTAGTGTGATCTTTATTTCTCATGGTGATTGCGAGGAAGATGCCCGCGAACTGGAGGGAATGCTCAAAGCCAAAGGCGCGCCCGACGTTCGTTTGATCACCTACGTGGGGCCTGTTATCGGAGCTCATTCCGGTCCCGGTACCATGGCGCTGTTTTTCCTCGGAAAAGAAAGATAATGTGGTTTCAAGAGAGATCCCGATAGCTTTTCGGGATCTCTCTTTTTATGATCCGATAAATTAAACCGTTGATCTTCTTGACAAACCAAACAAACCGTGCTATACTATACCCATATCCCATCTTTTGAAAGGAAATCTAATCATGAAAAAAATGAACCGTAAGCTTTGGCTGGTTACCCTGCTTCTGATGGTAACAGCCCTGCTTTTCACCGCTTGTCAGCCAACACAAGACCCTGCGGAAACCACAGCAGGTACTGATATACAGTCCTCTGAGGTCACCACAACGCCCGACCTTCAGGAAACGGATCCCCCTGCAGAGACAGATGCGGAGACCCAGGCTCCCCAGCCCGAAAAGCTGACCGCAGAACAGGCCATGGAAGTTCTTGCCAATGCCATTGCTGCCACCAAAGAAAAGACAGCCTATCATACCGTGATGGAAATGCAGGCATCTGCCATGGGCATGGATATGGGTAAATCCACTTCTACCGAGATCTTCGACGGCAAGAACTATATTTTTATTGAGGAAGCCGAAGGCATGTTGACCCAGGCGGTCATCCTTGATGACAAGGCATATTTTTCCGACATCTATGAAGAGGAAGACTTTAAATCTCTGTCTGTCGTTCCCCTGACTGCCGAGCAGCGCGCTTGGGTCGTTAGCTTGTACGTTTCGGATGAAGAAGGCGGAAGCATGGATTTCTCTCCCGATAACTTCGTCGGCGTCAGCGGTGTCAAAGAAATTGACGGCTCGGTGACCATCACGGCAGAGGGGCTTGATGAAGCTTTGATGTCCGAATTGATGGGCGGCATGGATGACGAGTCTATGCAGATGACGCTGACCGTTAAAGCCTGCACCCTCACCATCAGTTCCGAAGGGCTGCTCAGCCGTATGAATCTGGATATGGACATGAGCGGTTCGATCCAGGAAGAGGGCATCTCTATGGACATCACTGCCAACATGAAAGCATCCATTTCCGCCACCTACGACAACATCACGGTGTCCGCTCCTTCGGGTGAGAACCAGTTTGAGGAGGAATCCTTTGAAAGCTATTTCATGATCACCCCCGACAGCGAGTCTGCCGCAATGGCAGGTCTTCCCTTGGATCAGGACAGCTATATCATTGGCGCTGAGGGTAGCGAATACAGCGCAGACGACCAGTACATGATGCTCTCATTTTATTCCTCAGCTTATGCGGGCAAGACTTTTACGATCTACGGTACGGTCAGTGAGGATGAAATGCTGGGCGTGCCTGTGATCAATGCCGGTGAGTACGGTGTGTTCTACTACTATTGCCCGGACGGTGTGACCACCCCCCTTTACGGTGATAGCGTCAAGATTACGGCGACCTTTGAAAATACTGTGGACAAGGGCTATGACAACGATTACTACTGCTATACCATGATGGTATCGGCGTGTGACATACTGGCACACGGTGTCGGTCCCAACGGCGGACGGCTCATGTTCATCACTGCTTCCTCCCTCAATGTCCGTACCTCTTCGGATACCTCCACCTCCGACAATATTATCGGAACCCTCTCTAAGGGCGATGTCGTCGAGGTGTTCGACCAGGATGAGAAGGGTTGGTGGCGTATTGAGTTCAATGGTCAGACCGCCTATATTTCCAACAAATACGTTTCCGAAACCAAGCCCTGATGATAAAAGAAAAATGCCAAGCCTAAGGCTTGGCATTTTTCTTTTTTGGGAGGACGGTTGATGGTATCATAGAAAGGTTCCATGGCGATCAAACTAAAAGTTGAGGAAACTTTGACGGTGACTCTTGACGAAAGCTTTGGAATCTGTTACAATAATTATAGATGTCTCTAAAACGCTTTCAGAGAATAGCCGTGAGATATTTTCAGAGATTTCATAGATCAATTTGGACTTAGGTGGTGAGTTTGTGAATCGATATAAAGGTCTGGTATCCAATACGTTAGTGTTTGCACTTGGCAAGCTGCTTTCCAAGCTGCTTGTGTTCTTCATGATCGGTCTTTATACCGCCTGCCTCTCACCTGAAGAGTATAGTACAGCTGAACTGATTGCCAATATGGCAAATCTGCTGATTCCTTTGGCGTGTCTCGGTATCAGTGAAGGCATTTTCCGCTCTGCTGCTGCCAAAACAGGAGATAAAGAGGCCTTCTTTACCAACGGCTTGGCAGTATACGGTGCCGGCTCTGTCATTTTTTTGGCACTGTCTCCACTTTTGTGTCTGATCCCTCTGTTTGATGGTTCGGTATGGCTCATTGCGGTTTACGTCGTGGTGGCAAACCTTCATTCGGTGGTTTCTCAGTACCTTTGCGCCGTGGGGCGCACCAAGCTGTTTGCGGGGCAGGGAATTTTGAACACGGCGCTGGTAATCGCTTTCAATATCCTGTTCTTGCCTGTGTTGGATTATGGTGTTACGGGCTATGTGCTGTCCACGGTGTTGGCGGATCTTGTAACGACCCTGTTTTTGATCCTCTTTACCCGTTTGTGGCGCGCGTTTAAGCCGAAAAGTTTGTCGTGGCAGACGATCATTGCCATGCTGAAATTCTGTTTGCCTTTGGTGCCCACGACCATTTTTTGGTGGATCACAGGGGTGTCAGACCGCTATATGGTCACTTGGCTGTGCTCGGGAGAGATGAACGGTCTCTACACCGTGGCATATAAGATTCCCAATCTTTTGATCTATGCCGTGAGTATTTTTGACAGCGCATGGAAGCTTTCTGTGTCCGCTGAAGAAGATCCTGAAGCTTGCCGCACGTTTTATTCTCGCGTGTGGCGTGTCTATACCACCGTGGCTTTCCTCGGTGGCGGCGTTTTGATCCTTGCTGCCCGCCTGTTTGCGAAAATTCTGTTCGCTGAGGCATATCAAGCCGCATGGGTTTATATTCCGGTCTTGACGACAGCCACCGTATTTACCGCGCTTTGTACGTTCTTGGGGTCGGTATATTTCAGCAGCAAAAAGACCGTAGGCTCTATGATTACCGCATTTGTGGGTGCGGTACTGAATCTTCTCCTGAACCTGTTGCTGATCCCTACATGGGGGGCGATGGGGGCGTCGGTTGCTACCTTTGTCAGTTACTTCGCCGTTTGCATGCTCCGTCTGATCACGACCCGCCGCCTGATTCCCTTTACGCAGGAATGGGGGAGGGGACTGGTCAACACCCTGCTGCTTGGCGCTTTGACCGCGATCGTCACATTTTCGGAGTATGACCCCGCCCGTACGTTGCTGATGTATGTTATCGCAGGTGGTGTTTTCCTGCTGATGCTGGTCGTAAACGCACGTCCTGTTTTCGAACTCCTCAAGGACACCAAAAAAATGTTGCTTAAACGATAAAATGTTGTTTGAAGGGGTACGCTTGGAGGGGTACGCTTGGAGGAACCTTCTTGCAAGGAGGTCGCCTCGCAAGCTCGGCCAAATATGCCTGCGGCATGATTTGCCTCCAAACCACCTCCAAGAACTTTCAAAAAGAAAAAAAGCATTGATGAATATATGTTTTTTGAAAAGTTTTTGGAACCCCAAGAACCTTTTTTCAAAAAGGTTCTTGGTGGGGTCCAGGGGGCTAAGCCCCCTGGTAAACAACAATTTACAAGAGGAATTATGGCAGATATTTTTGACATTTTCAAGAAGCTGGAGACCGAACGTAAGACGGTTTCGACCCAGCCCATCACCCACCTGTTGGTGGGACTCGGTAACCCCGGCAAGCAATATGCCTACACCCGTCATAACGCGGGTTTCTTGTGCATGGATGCTTTGGCGGAAAAGTATGGTTTTTCTATCAACAAAGCCAAGTTTGAAGCCCTCGTGGGTGAGGCTACCATTGCAGGTACCCGTGTGCTTTGTATGAAGCCTCAGACCTTGATGAATGCATCGGGTATCGCGGTGGAAGCTGCCGCAAGCTTCTATAAGATTCCGTTGGATCATATCATTGTCATATGTGATGATATCAACCTGCCTGTCGGCGGTTTGCGGGTTCGTGGCAAGGGCTCTGATGGAGGACAGCGGGGTATCAGAAGCATTATCAAAATGATGGGTGGCGAGGATGGTTTCCCTCGTATCCGTGTTGGGGTGGGTGCCAAGCCCCATCCCGACTATGATTTGGCGGATTGGGTGCTGTCCACCTTTCCGCCCTCTGAACTGGATAAGATCAAGTCTCTCTATCCTGCTGTTGCGGATGGTGTGGAGTGCCTACTCCGCGGCGACCTTGACAAAGCCATGCAGGTCTGCAACCGCAAGGGATAATCTTCCTGTAATCTCATACCGACACCGGGGTTTTCCCCGGTCTTTCGGCGTTTATCACATGTTTGCTATCAATCCAAACGAAAAGGAAAACAACCATGAACCTGTTAACCGATATTATTCGAGCAGATGGCGAGTATACACAACTTCATGATGCTGTGCGCGAGAGTCTTAAGCCTACTACAAAACCCTTACCGTTTCTGGTCAATGGGCTTTGTGACGGCGCGTCTGAAGCGTTTATCATTTCCTTGATTGAAGATATACAGCGAGACAGCAAGGGCACTGCCCCTGCCGCGCTGATCGTTTGCCCGGAGGAAAAAGACTGCGTTCGTATGAAAGACACCTTGCGCCGCTTTGGTCTGCGTTGCGGATTTTTTGTAGCAAGAGACCTGTCTTTCTATCATGTAACCGCCTCTCATGAATATGAGCATGAACGGTTGAAAGTGCTGTCCGGACTGGCTACGGGCACGTATGATGCTGTGGTGACTACCCCTGATGCCGCACTCAGTTATACCATTCCCCCTGAAACGTTGGAGAAAACGTCGATTCATTTGGGTTTCCACACTTCCGTGGATACAACGGTTCTTTGCGATCGACTGATTTCTGCCGGGTACGCCCGCGTGGATCTGGTGGAGGGGAGAGGACAGTTTGCCATCAGAGGCGGTATTGTGGATATTTGCCCGCCGTTTGGCACTTTCGTAGACGATGAGGGAGAAATTCACGATGGCTCTCATCCTTTGCGGGTGGAGCTGTTTGGTGATGAGATTGACCGCATGGGGCTTTTTGATACCGAGTCCCAGCGGATGACTTGTGCCATTGATGCTTGCGATTTACTGCCTGCGCGCGAGCTTTTGACCGATGGTCAAGGGTTGGCTCGCATGGAAGCGGCTGCCTTTACACAAATGCAGGCTATGGCAAAGAAAAATCCAGAGGCGGCAGAAACTTTGCGCCATGAACTCATGGCGATCGCTTCTGCCAAAAAGGCACAGCACCCCACAGGGGCAGAGCTTTCCTTCATGGACAAATACATTAAGCTTATTTATCCTGAGCCTGCCTGTCTTTTAGACTATTTCACAGGTCGGTCCCTTGTTTTTGTGCGCGCTACGGGTAGTGTGCAGGATCGCCTCCGTGCTGCCGAATATCAAATGAATGAGACGGTGAAGGATCTAATCTCTCAGGGCACATTGCAGGGCAAATATGCGGAATTTACCAAGCCTTCGGATGAATTTGAAGGATTCTTGGGGTCTCAGGTTACCTTGCACGTGGACTCGCTTTCCTACGGCATGTCGGGGAAGCGCTTAGGTGGCATTTTCGGCTTCCGTACCCGTCACATGGTCTCTTATGCTGAAAATTTCAAGCTTTTATGCGAAGATCTTACTGCGTATATGCGTTCGGGTCACCGCCTTGCGGTCATCGCGGAAAACGAGGCTGCGGCGAAGAATCTTTCCGAAATGTTGGATGAGGCGGGCTTTGATACGGCGTTGCCACCTCCTGACAAGGCAACCTCCGCGGCACTTTTGCATCCCGGTGAAGTGACCATTCTTTGGAAGGAGTACCTGTTTGGCTTTGAGATGATCACGCCGCGGATCGCGGTTTTGTCTACCAATCCCGATGCTCGTACAGCATCTCCCCACGCCGCTGCCCTTCGTTCCAAAAAGCTGGCGGAAAAGAAAAAGAAGAATGCCAAGACCATCCTCTCCTATAACGACCTGGAGGTGGGGGATATTGTGGTTCATGAGACTTACGGTATCGGACGCTTTTTGGGCATTGAAAATATTGCCACGGGCGGCGTTAAGCGGGACTATATTGCCCTGCAATACGCCGGGACGGATAAGCTGTATATTCCCACGGATAAGCTGGATATGGTTTCCAAATATATCGGCGCCCACGCGGATGACGGCATGATCAAGCTGTCTAAGCTGGGAACCGAGACGTGGGGGAAAACCAAAGCACGGACGAAGGCGATGGTCAGAGAGATGGCAAAGGATCTGATCAAGCTGTATGCGGAGCGTATGCGAAAGCCGGGCTATGCGTTCTCGCCCGAGGACGATTTCCATCGGGATTTTGCCGCCGCTTTTGAATATGACGAAACCGATGCCCAGCTTGCCGCCATCGAGGATATCCGCGCGGATATGGAGAAGCCTGTACCGATGGATCGTCTGCTTTGCGGGGACGTGGGCTATGGAAAAACAGAGGTGGCACTGCGCGCCGCTTTCAAAGCTGTGGCGGATGGGAAGCAGGTGGCAGTGCTTGTCCCGACGACCATTTTGGCGTTGCAGCATTTTCAGACCATCTCCCGTAGAATGCGTTCTTTCTCGGTCAACGTAGATATGCTTTCCCGTTTTCGCACGCCGAAGCAACAGGAAGTTACCCTGCGTAGATTGGAGCGGGGAGACGTGGACATCATTGTGGGTACGCACCGTATGTTGGGGAAGGATATCAGATTCAAGGATCTGGGGCTTTTGATTGTTGACGAGGAACAGCGGTTTGGCGTGACTCAAAAGGAAAAGCTCAAGCAGTTGGCGGGGAACATTGACGTGTTGACGCTGACGGCAACCCCGATTCCTCGTACGTTGAATATGGCGATGGGCGGGATCCGTGACATCTCCCTTTTGGACGAAGCACCCGTGGACCGTCTTCCCGTGCAGACCTATGTGCTGGAACATGACGATTTGATCATTCATGAAGCGATCCGACGGGAACTGCGCCGTGGCGGTCAGGTGTTCTATTTGCATAACGTGGTGGACAACATCGAGGAATTGTCATCGAAGCTGCGCAAGAGTATTCCCGAGGCGCGCATCACGGTTGCTCACGGCAAGATGGACAAGGATACCTTGGAGGTTATCTGGGAGCATATGTTGGCGGGGGAGATCGACATTTTGGTTTGCACCACCATCATTGAGACAGGTGTGGATATTCCCAATGCCAACACCCTCATCGTGGATCGGGCGGATCGCCTGGGTTTGTCACAGCTCCATCAGTTGCGCGGTCGTGTGGGGCGCTCTTCACGGCGCGCCTATGCGTATTTTACCTATCGCAAGGATAAAGCCCTCACCGAAATCGCAGAAAAACGTCTTAATGCCATCAAGGAATATGCCGAGTTTGGCGCGGGCTTCCGTATTGCATTGCGAGATATGGAGATCCGAGGCTCGGGCAACCTTTTGGGTGCAGAACAGCATGGGCATATGGAAGCGGTTGGATATGACTTGTATATCAAGCTTCTGAACATGGCTGTGTTGGAGGAGCGCGGCGAGCTTCCTCCGGAGGAACCCGAGTGCGTGATCAACGTCAATTTGGACGCATATCTGCCTGAGGATTATGTGCGCTATCCTTCCCAGCGAATGGCGCTTTACAAACGGATTGCGCTCATTCGCAATAAAGCGGATTTTGAAGATATGGTAGATGAGTTGGCAGATCGATACGGTGATCTTCCCCGAGCCGCGTATAACTTATTGATGATCGCTTTGATCCGCGCGGAAGCCATCGCTTGTGGGATCAAGTCCATCAGAGAAGAAAACCATACCGTGATCTTCCTGTCAGATCATCCCGATATTGACGCGTGGAGTGATATCTCTGCGCTGGTGAAGGGGCGGCTGCGCTTTGTGCTCAGCGGGGAACCGTCTATCCGCCTGAACCTTCGGGAGAGTGAGGATATGCTTGGAATAATTCACAAAATATTCGTAAAATATCTTGCTTTCACACACAAATAAGGGTAGATTATTTGACGAACATATGGTATAATATAGTGTTACGTTAAGATGAAGAAAGGAAAATATACATGAAAACCTTCGTAAAACGCCTTTTGTGTCTTCTGCTTAGTGTTATCATGCTGCTCACGTTGGTGATCAGTACAGCATCTTGTGCGGCAGAGGCAAAAGTTATGATGACCTTAGGAAATCATAGCATGACCGAAAATCAGTTCCAGTTTCTCCTCTCCCGCGCCAAAGCAGCCTACGAACATTCGGGCTTTACGGTCAAAGACTGGGATACTTACATTGATCTGAACGGAACGACCTATGATATTTACGTTCGCCAACAGGTACTGCAGGAAGCTAAACTGATGCTGGCAGGTGTGGCTCTGTTTGATGAACTGGGTCTGCGCCTTCCCGACGAGACCAAGGACGCCATTGCGAAAGATATTGACGAGCTGATCGAGTATCATGGCGACGGCTCCAAATCCGAATTTAACAGTATTCTTGCTGCCTATGGCTTCAACGTGAAAATGCTGGAAGAGCAGTATATTTTTGAGGCGAAATATGATTACGTTCAGGCGTATCTGTACGGCGAGAATGGCTCCAAGCTGGCAGAAAGTGCGACACAAGAGTATCTGAAGGATCATGCCGTGGCGTTCAAGCAGTTGTTGATTCGCTCCTATAAGTACGTGTACGAGACGGATCTGAACGGCGATGAGATCTACTATCTTACCGATGAAAACAATGGTAAGACCAATAATATTGCTTATGATACCATCAACGGATACACCCGCAACGATGAGTTTGGCAAGATCATCACAGATAAAAACGGAGATAAGATTTACTATCTTGCGAACGGCGACATTGCTTATGACAAGGAAAAAGGCGTGCGCGCGCTGACTTACGATAAGTCAGGTAATCCTGTGACTCAAAACCTCAGCACTGAAGAGCTGTCCGAAAATCTGGAAATTGCCGAGAGCGTGATGAACAACGTCAAAGCGGGAGATTTTGCGGGTTTTGAGGCGGCAGTCAGCGAATACGTGGACAGCGGCGAAGACAAATTTCTGGGGGACAATGAACTTTGCTTCCTTTACACCACAGGTGATAACGGCTATGACTATCTGAACGATATTGCCGATGCCCTGGCAGACGTAGACGTGGGCGAGACAGCCATGATCAAGTCTGAATACGGCTATAACGTGGTGATGAAGTATGCCATTCCTTCTAATGCTACCTCTGATGACGCCTATAAAGACTGGTTCTCGGATATTCAGACTCGTGTGATGAAGTATCTTTTCTACAACAAGTGCAAAGACAAAATGGATGCTATCGTAGTAGATGAAGCTATTTTTGCCGCCATGCCCAAAATGGGCGAGATCAGTCCCAACTACAATTATTGATTCAAATAAGAAAAAGCACGGATGTTCCGTGCTTTTTCTGTAGATATGATCATTTTTAGCAGCCTAACTCTATTGTATGAAACATACCGTCCTCATATAATACGCACTGTTTCACGCTTCCGCCCTTGGGAAAGGTCACCGAGCCGGGATTGATGCGGTGTATGCCGTTTTCGTCTATTTCGTTGACAGGGACATGGGTATGTCCGGATAAAAATACGCCACCTGTAGGGAGAGCAGGCAGATCGTTGGCGGTTGGATTGGCACCGGCTCTGTGCCCGTGGGCTGCCATCCAAACCTTGCCGTCAACAAACAGCATGGCGGTTTCGGACAGGATGGGAAAATCAATCATCATCTGATCCACTTCGCCATCGCAGTTGCCCCGTACGCAGAGGATATGTTCTCGGTGAGACGATAGCAGCCCAGCCACGCTGCGGGGATCGTAATGCTCGGGTATGGGGTTGCGAGGACCATGATACAACAGGTCTCCCAGCAGGAGAAGCAGATCGGGCTTGTGGATGTCAAACAGAGACAGGAGCGCGGTGCAGCTTTGGGCGTCACCGTGGATGTCGGAGGCAATCAGGATCTTCATACAGAATCCTTTCCGCTGTTGACTGCAAAATATGTACCCACCTTTTCGCCGTCCATAAGACGATAGAGAATCTCGGGATCCTGACCGTTCATGATAAACATAGGAATCCCCGCCTTGGTGGAGATATTGGCAGCGGTCAGTTTGGCGATCATACCGCCTGTGCCTCGGCTGGTGCCTGCACCACCGGCGGCTGAGAGCATTTCTTCGGTCAGATCATCCACACGGCTGATGAGCCGGGCTTGGGGATTCTTTCGGGGATCGCTGTCATAAAGACCGTCCACGTCCGAGAGGTTGATCAGCACGTCTGCGTGGCAGACGGTCGCAACGTAGGCGGAGAGAATATCGTTACCGCCGAACTTGGTCAGCTCATCGGTGGAAACCGGGTCGTTTTCATTGACAACGGGGACACATCCGCGAGAGAGCAGAGAGGCAAACGTGTTTTCTGCCAATTCTCGGCGATGGGGGTTGTCTAGCACGTCACGGGTCAGCAGGATCTGGGCAACGGTATGACCGTATGCGGAGAAAAGCTGGTCATACAGTTTCATTAACTCACTTTGCCCAATCGCCGCCATTGCCTGTTTTTCCGCAACGGATTCGGGATGTATACCACCGATTTTGGCGACACCCGCGCTAACGGCACCTGAGGAGACCAGGACGATTTCTTTTCCTGCGTTTTTGAAGTCGGAAAGCACGCGGACAAGGCTACCGATACGACGAAGATTCAAAGCGCCGGTGGCGTGTGTCAGGGTGGAGGACCCAACTTTCACAACAATGCGGCGACTATTTTCAAGCATACTCATAAAATTTACACTTTCTCATGAAAATTTACGCAAAGGCTCTTTTCTTTTGCGCGTTTTTGTATTATAATATATGGTGAGGGGTTCTATCCCCATCTATTATACTATCATGTTTCCATAATTGCAAGTCTATTTTTCGAGTTTATGTAAAAAATTTAATGTGAACATATAAGGAGGACAATCCGTATGAGCAACGAACTGAAAAAATACCCCTTGACCATTGCCGACATGCAAGTCAACATCATTTCGGATGCCGCGCCCGAAGAGATCGACCAACTGGTGGAGATCCTGAATCGTAAGATGCGTGAGATTAATCTCAAGAGCCGCGCATGTTCCAAAAACGAAGCAGCCCTGCTTTGCGCTTTGGAATACTGCGCCAAGAGCCTGTCGATGACAGATCGTATCCAAACTTTGGAAGAGCGCGAGAAAAAGTACAATGCTGTGATCGAGGGCTTTAAGGCAAAAACTGCCAAGTTAGAGGCGGATATCGACGAGTTGAGCCGTGAAAATGCGGTACTGAAATCGCTTTTGAAGGAGGGCAAGAGCGTGCCTGCCGAGGAAGCTGTGCCTGAGATCAATCCCGTCAGTCCCACAGAGTTTTTGGCAGCGGTAGCCGACGCGCAGACCGAGGCACCTGTCGAAGCTGAAAAAGCAACGGAAGAAAAGACGGAGGAGAAGCCCAAGGCAAAGGTTCGCTCCCGCGTCGGATCAATGTTTGACCTTCTTTCTTTCAATGAACCCTAATCATTTTAACATGCCTGAGTTGTTGGCGCCTGCCGGATCTCTGGATGCCTTGTATGCCGCTGTGGGTGCAGGTGCTGATGCGGTGTATTTGGGTGGCAGTCATCTCAATGCCCGCATGAACGCCCGAAATTTTGATCGAGAAGCTCTGGAAGCCGGGGTGGACTATGCCCATAAGGCAGGTGCGCGCGTATATATGACCCTCAACACCATGGTGTACGACCGTGAATTGACGGAGGCGCTCACGGCTGCCGAAGAGGCGGCTATATGTGGTGTGGATGGGCTGATCATTGCGGATGTAGGGGCTGCATTGGCGATCCGTCAGATGTTTCCCGAACTTTCGCTTCACGCCAGCACACAGGCAGCTGCCCATAATGCGTTAGGTGGACAAGCCCTCGCCGAGCGGGGGTTTTGTCGCTATGTTCTGGCGCGGGAAGCCTCCCTTGAGGATATCAAGGCGGCTGTTAAAAACAGCGGTATTGAGGTGGAGGTTTTTGTCCACGGCGCGCTCTGTGTCAGCCATTCGGGGCAATGCCTTTTTTCCTCGCTGGTGGGTGGGAGAAGCGGTAATCGCGGATTCTGCGCCCAGCCCTGCCGCTTGCCGTATACAGCGCAAAACAGGAGGGGGAAAGCAGAAGCCGAATATCCGCTATCGCTCAAGGATCTTTCTCTGGCACGGCACATACCTGCTTTGATTGAGGCGGGAGTTGCCTCGTTGAAAATCGAGGGGCGTATGAAATCGTCTGAATATGTAGGGGGCGTTGTGTCTGTCTTTCGCCGCCTTTTGGACGAACATAGAGGCGCTACTGATGAAGAAATGGCTTATTTATCCGAGCTTTTCTCACGTGATGGTTTTACAGACGGCTATTTTTGTCAAAGTATCTCCCCCAATATGTTGGGCATGCGTTCCGAGGAAGCCAAGACCAAGACGCTCCAAGCTGAAAAGCAGGTGCGTACAGCTAAAGCGGCAGGTTATTTACCGATAGATTTTTCTGTAACAGCGAAGAAAGATCAACCCTTGAGGATTTGTGCAAAGGCACCGCTGTTTCGACAGGGGACGGAGTGTCAGCGTTCTGTCAGTTTTGTTGTAGAAGGCGAGATCCCGGAGATAGCGCTGAATTGTCCTACTGACGCAGAAATTTTGAAAAAGCAGCTGTCCCGATTAGGGGGCAGCGATTATACGATGGGACAACTGTCCGCCGAACTGGATGACGGTTTGATGATCCCGGTATCCAAACTAAACGCAATGCGCCGAATGGTTGTGGAGGGACTGGACGAGACTCGTCGGAAGGCAATATCCAAAGTGAGGGCGCAAAGAAACCGTCGGGGGGCGTTACGAGATGTTGTATCTGCGGAATGGGGCATCGATTCTGTCAAGCCTTTCCATACTGCGCGTTTTCGCAGACCTGAGCAGATTCCTCCCGAAGCGGACGACTTTTTCGCCTTGATCTATCTTCCCTTGGATACGTGGATGCCCACCAAAGAGGGGCAGGCTCCGCGCGGCGTGATTTTGCCTCCCGTGATTTTTGATCGGGAAATGGATGGGGTGAAGTCTCGCGTGGCGGAGGTGCTCGAGCAGGGAGCGAAGCATTTTCTTCTGTCCAACGAAGGGCATCTGCCTATGCTTCGGGAAATTTTGAAAACACGACCTCACGTGATGCCCGAGACGTTGGTCTTTCATGGAGATTTCCGCCTGAACGTGGGTAATCGTTTGTCTGCCGCGCACCTGCTGGAGCAAGGCTATAACGATCTTTTGCTATCTCCTGAACTGACAGAACCTCGTCTCAGGGATCTGTGCCGGGCGCTTCCGCGCGCGGCGGGGGCGGTGGTTTACGGACGAATGCCTTTGATGCTTTTGGAAAAGTGTGTGATCACCTCCCTGTATCCTACGGGAATCAAGCCCAAAGAAGGGCAACCGCTTCCTTGGGGAAAGTGTGGAGAAGCGTGTGCTGTCTGCCGCAAGGACCAAGCAGCTATGGTAGATCGGCGCGGCATGATTTTTCCTGTGCTTCGGGAATATCCTCACCGCAATATCGTGGTGAACAGTCTGCCTTTATCCATGGTTGACAAGGCGGATCGGCTGGAGCAACTCGGTATTTGGCAACGGCACTATATTTTCACCGTCGAAACCGAAACGGAGGTTCGCAGGGTGATCAAATCCGCCGTTTCAGGAGAGCGATTGTCCTTTGACGTACGACGATTTCCCAAAGCTTGAGGATACACGTCTTAAGACATAAAAAACGAAAGTGAAGATTACATGGAATATAAACAAACAGGTCGGATCATTAAAATGACCGGCGGACTTTATACGGTACAGCTGTATACATCATCGTCTGCAACCCCATTGGACGGTCAAACGGTAGAATGTCGCGCGCGTGGCAATTTTCGGCATGAGGGCATGACGCCATTGGTTGGAGATCTTGTTGCGGTACAGTACGATGATCATTCATATACGGTGTCCGCGGACGGTTCGTTTGTGCCGAGCGCGGATCGCACGGGCTTGATGATCGCCGAGATCTTGCCGCGAAAAAACGCGCTCATCCGCCCTCCCCTTGCCAACATGGATGAAATGCTGGTGGTGCTCGCATCCGAAGCGCCCGAGCCTGATCTGCCTACGATTGATAAGCTTTTGTGCATTCTTGAATTCAATCGTATCAAGCCTGTGATTGTTATCGGCAAGAGTGAGCTGAATGAAAAAATGGTCAAGCGCATCACAAAAATCTATAGCAAAGCGGGATATGCCGTATATCCTGTCAGTTGCTATACAGGGGAAGGTCTGGATGCCTTGAAAGCGCATATTCTCTCTCTTGGTTCGGGAGAGATGGTGGGTCTTGCGGGAGCATCGGGTGTGGGAAAATCCACCCTGCTTAATACGCTGTTCCCCGAAGTTGCCTTGCGAAGTAAGACAGCCCCTGTGTCCGGGGAGATCAGCCGAAGGATCAATCGAGGAAAAAATACCACGCGGCACACGGAACTATTCTCTTTGTCGGATCAGCATTGCTATATAGCCGATACAGCGGGGTTTTCCCTGTTGGATTTTGAACGTTTTGATTTTTTTGCACTGGATGATCTGTCAGCTACTTTCCCCGAGTTTGAAGGACTAACAACCACCTGCCGCTACACCGACTGTACCCATCTTTGCGAAGAAGGCTGTGCTGTGGTGGAGGCAGTACGGCGTAAGGAGATCTCGGTGTCCAGACATGAATCCTATAAAACACTCTACAGCATTTTAAAAGAAAAGAAAAAGTGGAAATCATAACATGCACGTAACGCAAACGCAGTTGAAAAAACGCCGTTTTTTTGTTTGCTTTATGGATCCGTTGTCTCAAAGCAGAAAAGAAAGGAGTCGCCATGTCCTATTTATGTATCAGCCATGCCAAGGGTGATCAAGTTCTTGCCGAACGATTCAGCCGAGAATTGAATAAATATGGGTTTCATCATGTTTGCATGGATGAAACCACGCCAAAGGATGAACGGGATACCCTGTTTGAAGGCTGTGAAATGCTCCTTGTGCTGACCTCTCCCGTTGCTGCGGCAATGGGTTTCTGTGCTACCGATATTCGCCGAGCGGCGGGTAGTGGTCGCCCTTGCGTTTGTATCAGTCTCGCCAAAAACGAGTTGGATGATCGGTTTGGAGAGGCTGACGAGGTGATCTCCATCATTCCCTATCCCGCAGGAGAGACGGATACGCCCGATGAACGCTCTGAGGCGTTGTTCATCCATCGTTTATATATCAAGCGACTCAGTTGTCTGATCGACTGTTTTTCGTCTGTGCGTTGTGTGGATGATGCCTATGGACGTGCGATAACCTATGCCCACAAGGCACGCTTGGGCGACGCTGAGGCGCAATATGCGCTGGGACAAGCCTATGCTAATGGCACGGGTGTTCCTGTGCTGGAAAGCGAAGCCGGATATTGGATTGGACAGGCGGCACAGGCGAAGCATGCGGATGCGTTGATCCGCATGGGAGAGCTACGCCTTGACGGTGAGGGTGTGGAACGCGATCCTGCAGAAGCCTTGCGGTTGTTTTCCACAGCAGCACAGCTGGGCGATGCTCGCGGACAGTTTTGCAAGGGGATCTGTTGCCTTTACGGATACGGTGTGATGAAGGATCCCGAAATGGCCTTGCGGTATTTTCGCGCCGCGGCGGGAGCAGGATATATTCCCGCTTACTATCGGTTGGGACTATTGTATCGCGACGGATTGGGAACCGAGGCGAACCGCCGCTTGGCAATCAAATATTTATACATCGCCGCTGTAGGACGCGAAGAGCACCCGCCTTATTTGTACGGTCCGCGGTTAGCCCCTGACAAGGAGCGGGGAAAAAAGAAATTTACTTGCGTGTCTATGCGGTTTATGCGCCAGAAAAAATTGAACGCTCGTTTGCGTGAAGAGCCGAAGACGGGTATGGGGATGTCGGGTGAACGGCAAGTGGGAGATGATTCCTTTAGATTCTGCAAAGTGTATGCCAAAGCCCAGCGGTCTTCCTATCCTGAAGATCTGTGGTTGAGTCAAAGCGCAGATGATAAGGAGATCTCCAAGAAAAACGACTACAGTCATCAAACATGGAATCCTGCTTGGGCAGAAAGCGCTCTCGGACGTTTGTTGGAAGTAGGCAGTGTGAAAGAAGGCATTCATCCATCCTCGCGCGGCGCGCTGATGTGGTATCGCCGTTCTTTGATCCATGGTCACGTAGGGGCTGTTTTCAGATTGGGCGATGCTTATCGAAGCGGCGCAGGCGTGCCTGCGGATCGGTACCAGGGCGTCAAATTGTTCCGCCGGGCAGCAGAGTTGGGTAGTCGACGCGGCCAGTTCGCTTTGGGCGTTTGCTGCGAACGCGGAGACGGTATTGCCTATGATCCTAAAGAGGCAGTCCGTTGGTACGAGCTGGCAGCAAAGGGCGGTTATGCCCCTGCTCAGAATAATTTGGGTGGTTGTTATGAAAACGGTATAGGCGTTCCCGAAGATTTTTTGGCGGCTGTGGAATGGTATAACCGCGCCTCGGCCGAAGGGGAGCCCAATGCGATCTGTCGCTTGGGATTATGCTATGAAAACGGTCGCGGCGTACCGCAAAATGAAGAACGCGCGTTTAGACTTTATGAAGACGCTGCGCGTCAGAAACATCCATACGCACTATATCGCTTGGGACTTTTCTATGACAGAGGCGTTACGGTGAATGCACAAGTGGCTTACGCGGCGCACCTCTATGAAAGAGCCGCAACAGGCGGTGTGGGAGATGCGGCATATGCGATGGCGCTTTGCTGTCAGGAAGGCAGAGGCATTCGAAAGAATCTCCAGGAGAGCTTGGAATGGTTGAAGAAAGCGGCTCAGTGGGGAAGCGTACAAGGTTGCTATTGGTTGGGTATGGCATACCTTGAGGGCAAGGCTGTCATCCGCAACCGTGCCCTTGCGGATGACTGTTTTGCTCGATGTATAGAGCTTTATAAAGCCATGAGCCGGCGGGCTGTAGAAAATCACGACCGCCTGTATCCTACAGACGGTATGACCCTCAAAGAAACCGTTGGTAAGGCTTATTATATGCTGGGATACGGTCAGATCCGGGACGGGAAGGATGCAACCGAGGCTTTAGCCTATTTCCGTGAGGCAGCAATATATGAATGCAGAGAAGCGATGACTGCCGTGGGCGATCTTTATACCTTCGGTTTAATCAGCACCGGCGTTGTGGCAGAAGATCGGGCGATGGCTTTTCAAGCCTATGAAGCGGCGGCAGAGCAGTCTCACGTGGATGCGCTTTTGTCGTTGGCGACAGGCTATGAGACTATGGCACAGGAAGCGACAGCTGTCGGCGAGGGGGATCGTGCTGAGGAGTATCGTCGGCTGGCACATGGTTGCCTTGTACGAGGCGCAAAATTAGGGTCCGTGTACGCATTGATAGGACTTGCCGGATGCTTATGGTTTGGATACGGTGTCAAAAAAAACCGAAACCTTGCTTATGATTATTTGCGTCGTGCCAACGGATTGGCGGATGACCAATACCGCGCGACAAAAGGTGCTCACAAGAATACGTTGGCTGCGCTTTGGTTGGGAGATCTGTACTTGTCAGCACCTGAGACGCGCGCGACAGTCAGCAGCCAGACGGCTTGCTTCAAGGCGGCGTATGGGGCATATACAGAAGCTGTGTCGGCACCGTTGACATCGGTGGAAGATACCTTATATCTCTTACCGCCTCGATTGCAAAAACGCCGCGCTTCGGAGGAAAAAGCCAAGGCAGAGGCGCAATACCGTCTGGCGGTGCTGGGATTGCTGCATTTTAACCATATGATGACGCTGAAGCAGATTCTGGAGCCGATGGGCGCGGCAGTTTTATCTGAGCATACCCAAGCGACGGAAGATCTTACCAGACTATATCTCTATCAGAAAGAGCAAGAAAGTCATGCTCGAACATCAACGTCATCGAACCCCGTTGAGCCAAAACGATTGTTTAAGAAAAAAGCACAGAGTGTAGCCGAAGAGCAGGCATCCACGACGTATTATCAAGCCTTCGGAAAACTGTATTATGGTGGATTGAGGCTGTTACCGAAGCCTTTCACACTGGAATCCATGATGCCGCGTCAAAACAACGACATGTTGCCGGAGATGTTTCGCGCTCCCTTGACGGATATGCAGAAGGCGGAAGCCTTGAACCGTTTGGGCGACCGGTATTTCTACGGTCAGGATATCAACAGAAGCGAGAGCGCAGCGGTAATCTGCTATCGACGTGCTGCCCAAGTAACCGTCCCAAGAGGGACACAGCCCCCCGGCGGTATTGCGTGGGCACAATATAGTTTGGGTTATTGTCTTTTGCATGGTTTGGGAACCAAGCAAGATCCTGTGGAAGCGGTGCGGTGGTTGACTGCCGCCGCCAAATATCACGGAGAAGCGGCATTCCTGTTGGCACGATGCCATCTGGATGGTGTTGGCGTGGATCGCTCAGATCGGATTGAAGCCTTGAAATACTACAGAAGGGCTTTAAAATTTGGACGCAGTGAAGCTGAGGAGTTTATTCTCTCCTTGGAAGCTTTGATAAGAGAGGGTGGTTGATCTATGTATATGTTTCAATCATCTCCTCGTAAGAGTGCTATTCATGTGCTGACGATAGGTTGCTTTGTAGCGGCGTTATTGCTGTTTGCTCTGGCGGGGGTTGAGGGCATGCCGTATCCTGTACTGTATCAGTTTTCTGCTGTGCTGCTTTTGACGGTCGGCGTGTATTTCCTGGTGAGATATGTCTTGAAGATGTACCAATATGAAATTACTTCGAGCGGAATTACGGATGCCGAGGGAAATTCTCAGCAGGAATTGATTATTACAGAATTTTCGGGAAATCGACGTCGTGTGGTAACCCGCGTTTTGGTGCGGGATATTGCTCGGGTGGCGTTGATCGATGCCAAAAAGGAAAAAGCCGAAGAAACGGCTTTTGTGTGCGACATCAAAAAGATTTTCAAATACGTGAACACCCCGCTTCCCGGGAAAGGCTTGTATATCTTGATTCCTGAGGAAGATTCGGTGGTTGTCATTCCGCCGGATGAAAAAATGACAAAAATTTTAAAGCAAATGACGGCAAGAGCTGAATAAAGCGTGATACGCAAATGTAAGGAGAAAAGATATGAAAATCACTGTCATTGGTTGCGGACGTTGGGGGTCGCTTATCGGATGGTATTTGTCCTCGCAGAAAGGGCATGACGTGACCATGTATGGTCCTGCGGATACCCCGCATATGCAACGTTTTTTGAAGGAACGACGCAATGATTTGCTGGTGCTGCCTGAGCGTGTCAAGCTCTGCACGGATATCAAAGAGGCAACGGATACCTGTGAAACGTTGATCATTTCCATTGGTTCTCAAGGACTCCGTGGATTGATGGAGGAACTAAAACCCTTGGGTATCAAAAACAAAAACGTTGTCCTCTGCATGAAGGGTATCGAAGCGGAAACGGGTAAACGTTTGTCCGAAATTGCATCGGAGACCTTGGACGCTTCTGTCAAGATCGCCGTATGGGTAGGTCCCGGACACGTGCAAGAATTCTATGCGGGCGTTCCCAATTGCATGGTTATCGACAGCTTGGATGAGGCGACGAAAAAGTATCTGGTAGAAGAGTTTTCCAGCGATCTCATTCGTTTCTATTATGGAGAAGATCTTATCGGCAGCGAGATCGGCGCGGCATCCAAAAACGTGATCGGTATCGCGGCAGGAATGCTGGACGGAAAGGGACTGTCCACCCTGAAAGGTGCTCTGATGTCCCGTGGCACCAGAGAAATTGCCCGTTTGATTGCGGCGATGGGCGGAAACGAGCTTTCTGCTTATGGCCTTTGCCATTTGGGAGATTACGAAGCCACCGTTTTCTCGCGTTTCAGTCACAACCGCGCGTTTGGTGAGGCGTTTGTTAAGGGGGAATCCTTTGGGGCATTGGCAGAAGGGTACGCCACGACCAAAGCCATGGTGCTTTTGGGCGAGAAGTATCATGTGGAATTGCCGATTTGTCAAGCCGTATATGCGATTCTCTACGAGCAGGCAGACCCTATGACGGCATTGCACAGCTTGTTTGATAGAACGATTAAAACCGAATTCTATTTGTAATATGTAAAAAAACGGGTCGCCTCATTTTGAGGCGACCCGTTTTTTATCCGTAAAATTTGTGATTGCCAATGGTCATGATGTAAGGGCGGTTGTTTGAGATCCACGTGGCTGATGTTAAAGATGGGTTGAAGAAATACAACGCTTGTGTGGATAATGAATACCCTTCCAGACAGGCTTTGGCGGCGATTACCGCGGAAGCTACCGGGGTCTGATAAATGGTTCCGTTGGACACGGGTGAGAATTGCACGCCGTATTTTTTGTCAAAAATAACGTCCTTGACCGTATTGGGAAATGAGACGTTTCTTTTTCTGTTAAGCACCACGTTCCCTACCGCGATTTGTCCTGCCAACGGTTCTCCTTTGGCTTCGGCAGAAATGATGCGGGACAGCCAGTAAAGATCCGTGCTGTTATAATAAGCATCGGCGGAGGCAACAGAGGTGGGATCACCCGAGGTGACGTATGCCTCGTAGTAGCCCTTTTTGATGTAGACCGTGGCATCCAACGCTTTGGACATGGCTGTCAGAGGGACAAATATCCATCCGCCAAGGCTCAGGACCTTGTTTCCTGTATAGAAAATACGGTCATTGACGGTGATATACGGATCACCCACACGGACGATGATCCTCAAATTGGTGCCAATGATGGTGACCTGCTCGGTGGCGGCTTCGTACGTGGTTTTAAAATTGCCAAACAAGTCCGCATATCTTTGCACGGGTACGTAAACCGTACCGCCAATGTCAGCCACCTCGCCGGGAAGAATACGTTTTCCGTTTAAAAACAGGGTTACAGCCATGGCGCCCCAAGGGTAAGGATAATAAATACGGGAGCGTCCTACGGGCGTGTCCGCCGTCATGCTGATACGGGGTGTTGTCACCGAAGGTGCGGAGGTGCGGTAGGCGATGGGGGGTGTCAAATCGATTTCAGGGGATGATTCGTTTTCGGTGCTGTGGGAGACATACGCTGTATCTGCCACAGGCGTACTGCTTTCGCTGATATAAGTTGCGGCAGAAAGAGGAAGCATAGCGGTCAAAAACAGCACGGAGGCGGATAGAAAAGCGCCAACGCCTTTCAAAATTACTTGGTTGTTTTTATATGGTCGTTTCAGATTCATAACCGTTTGCCTTTCCGGTAATACCGCCGCATGACTGCAGACGTCAGAAGCTTTTGCCGTTGGCCAACGGGGATACGTGGAGTATGCGGGGCTTACCTGTGTAATGGGACATTTGCTGTCCTTGCCTATATTGTAACAGATTACCGAACGGTTTGCAACCCACAATATTTGGAAACGGATAAAAAGTGTTGATACACAAAGAAAAATCCCTCACGGAAAAGTCCGTGAGGGAGGGGGCTTGTGTTTTTTAGCCCTTGCCGCCTCTGGATTTGGCGGCTGTGCCGGGTGTACCGGTACCCGTGCCGGGTACTGTCGTGGTAGCAGAGGTTTGATGCTCTGTGACCTTAGACGTATCGGCGTCGGTTCCGGGCATAGTGCCCGGTGTGGTACCGGGGGTGGTGACTACACTGCTCCCCGGCTCTGTGGTGGTCGTCTTGGCTTCGGTCACTTTTTCGGTGACTCTGTCGGTGACTTTATCGGTATGCTTTTCCGTGCTTGCATCCGAAGTGACGGATCCCACGTTGCTATCCGCAACCGTGCCGTCCTCCATGTTGTTTCGGGTGCAGGCAACGCCGAGACATAAGACCGATGCCGCCATGATGCCCAAAAGTCCGGTGCGAAGGGTCATGCCCCAAACACGGCGAGGCTTTTGACCGACATTTTTGCCGTTTTTCCTTGCGTTCATTCGTATGACCATACCTTTCATGATTGCATCCTGCGCGTAATCGCGCTGAGTCGCAAGACGCGCCGAAGATGGCTCATTGATCCCTTACACGCTGATCTTTCCGCTGTATCATATCGCTCCGGCGGCTTCTGCTGATGTGCGAGCAGTCTTTTTTGACGTGTGATGCGGCTCTGTGGATAGTATGGAAATTGTCATGAAAAATAAACAAGGGAAATTTTGATAGCTGTTATGGCAAAAAAAACCAAAAGGTGAGTAGTCAAGCCTCTAGTAAAAGAAGCCCCCACCTGCAAGGGGCAGGTGGGGGTTTCTTTGTTATGTAAGACGAGGAATTAGTCCTTCTTCTTCAGAACAACAGCAGCTGCAGCAGCAGTCAGGATGACAGCTACAGAACCGATCACGGAAGCGCAACCGCCTTCTTCAGCCTGAGTACCGGCCTCGGTCTTGTTCTCAACAGAAGTGCCTGCTTCGGTGGGAGCTTCGGTCTCGGGAGCATCGGTGGGTTCCTCGGTCTCGGGAGCCTCGGTGGGTTCCTCAGTAGGAGCCTCGGTCTCGGGAGGACGAGTCTCGTCAATCTCAAGAACGTAGATGTTCTCGCAGGTGAACTCGAGCTCAGCGCTCCACTCAAGGAACATGTTCATACCGTTATCGCGGGGACCCCAAGTAACCTCGGGAGCAACGCCGGCTTCCTGACCCTTCAGGGTACCTGCAGCCCAGGTAACAGCTCTGTTGGGGGTACCATCCTCGTTGGAGTCACGGTTCAGGTAGTACAGAGCGCAACCAACGTCGAGGTTGTCGTCCTGACCTACGTATACGGTGTAATCATCAGCGTATGCCTTGAAGGTGAAGTCGCCGTACAGCTGTTCCCAAGAGATAGCAAACTCTGCGCACCAGCCGTTCTCGGTCATACCGGTGGAACCGATAACGCCGTCACCGTTCTCTTCGCTCAGAAGGCTGTCGTTACCATCAGTATTCTGGGTCTGGAGGGTGATGGGAGCAGCCTCGGTGCTAGTGGGACCGAAGGAGTAGAAAATGCACTGGGTATCAGGGAACAGATCGGGATCTGCCTCCATGAACTTACCGAGAGCATAGTCGAAGTCGATAGCCATCTGGAAGGCGTCACCGTCGTAGCCGGCAGGATTGCTAACCAGCACTACGTCGTCGTCAACGATGTA
This sequence comes from Eubacteriales bacterium, assembly GCA_045531965.1. Taxonomy (GTDB): domain Bacteria; phylum Bacillota; class Clostridia; order Oscillospirales; family CAG-272; genus CAMEON01. Next base: position 46,320 of record JAZSFA010000164.1, on the reverse strand, counting down.
GAAGCCGATGTAGAGGTAATCCTTATCAGCAACAAAGTAAGCGGTCAGGTTCCAGTTCTCGGGCATGCTGGTGGTGTTGGGGTCAGCGGATTTAGCAACGTCAACCCAAGAAATCATGTTCTCGGGAGAAATGGTGAACAGGGTGTAGCCTGCATCAACCCAGTCGCTCATTTCACCATTCTTGAGGTCGAGCTTCTCAGAAGCTTCGGGGTCCCAAGTGATGGGCAGATTACCAACGGACTGATAGGTGTCTTCGCTGGTTACGTAAGTGCCGGGAGCACTTGCGGCAGATGCGAATACAACGCCCAGAGAGAGCAACATAACTACGCTCAGAGCAATCGCAAGAATCTTTTTCATGGTTTTTTTCCTCCAAAAAAATTTGAGTGGAATCATCCCCCCCTTGAGGATGATTTTGCATTCATATCATACACCAAAATTGTGAACGGCGTGACACAAATTTGTAAATATACTTCAACCTGTGGTTAAAACGCCTATATTTTTGACAAATTTCTTATCGCGTCATGTAAGAATCTATGAAGTTTTATGGTTTTTAGCGCCAAAAAGCGCCATCTCAAAGGATGGCGCTTGGAGGGCATCAAAGATTAGGCTTCAAGAATAACGGTGTATTCGCGGAGAACGTAGATCTGGTTGTCATCGCCGTTAAGCTTGACAACCACCTGAACGGTGTTTTCGCCAACGCCCAGAGCGGCCTCGGCGCAAGCGCACAAAAACGCAGCTGCGGTGGTAGCGCCCATATCCTGAGCAGCAGCAATCTGCTCGGGTGTGGCGGGAACGGTATATGCGGGGCCGGGGAAGAAGTACGCGCCGTTGTTCAGGGGGCTTGCGCCACCGAAGAGATAGCCAAACTCATATACGTCAGTGTTAATGGCGATCCAACCCATATCCCAGTAACCGCCGGTCTCGCCTACCTTGATGGTGAAGGTCTTGTTCCACTCGTCGTAACCGCCTGCGGGATAGACGTTTTCAATAACCTGAAGGCCGGGGGTGACGATGGTGATGGCATCGTTGGCTACGTAGACGATGGGCGTCTGCTTCTTCACAAGAATAATGGCGGAAACGGCGACACCGTCGCTACCACCCATCTTGTGGCAGAGATAGACGGGGCCGTTATAGTCAGAGTCGATGTTGATGACGACCTCGCGGTCACCGGCATACCAAGCTGCGGTGGGGTTGGAGAGGGGAGCGGAAGCCAGAACCTCGGCACCTTCGACGGGAGTCTTGTTGTTGTCGTAAATGGCACCGTTGGCGGTCAGGAGCATTTCGGAGCCGACGTCACCCAGCATGGCACCGCCATCGGAGCCGTAGACCACGATCATGGATTCGTATTTGGACAGATCCAAGTCGCCCAGGAGAATATGGTTGTCGTAGTTGAAGAGCTGGAACACCTTGCCGGGATAGCCTGCGGCGGAGAACTCAACGGAAGCCTCGTTAGCCTCGATGTCGTATTCCTCGCGGAGGGGATCCTTGGTCTCGGGCTCGGTGGGTGCTTCGGTGGGTTCCTCAGTAGGTTCTTCGGTAGGAACGGAAGCCTTTTCAAGGGTGATGGTCAACTCGGTGGCAGTGCCTTCGAAGGTGTACTTGGTTTCGCTGTTGGTAACAAAGCCTTCGGGACAAGCAGGAATCGTAACGTAATACTCGCCCGCTTCCTTCTGGAAGGCAGCCGCACCGTTGGCGCCGGTCTTGACGGGGAGGTAGCAAGTGCCATCGGCGGCACACATCTGGACGTCAACGCCTTCGATGGGGTTGCCATCCTTGTCAACGACTATGATCGTGTAGGTGAGAAGTGCATCGCCTTCGGTCGTGGGGTCGGTTTCGGGAGCGTTAGTTGCGGGATCGGTTTCGGGGTCGGTTTCGGGATCGGTCACGGTTGCGGGTGCTTCGGTGGTAACTTCGGGCGCCTCAGTCTCTGCGGGGGGATTATCGCCGCCACAGGCACAAAGGAGCACGAGAGCACACAGAAGAACACACAGGACGGACAGAAGGCCGGTAAGTGTTTTCTTGTTCATTGCATGAACCTCCATATGAAATTTCTTGTATTTTTAGCTGTTAAGCTACAAAATGGAATGTGCGGTCAGCTGTAGTAACCGCAGATGAACAGCCAGGCTGTTTCGGGGGCAACAATCTTCTCGGGGAAAATATTACCGCTGAAGGACATATCCCACCACTTTTGATATTCGCCGAAGGTCTTGATCATGTACTCCAGCTCGGGGGTCAAGGGGCAAACGCCGTCGGCGTTGACAATAGCGGCATAAGCTGCGATCATGTCGTGGAAGCTTTCCTTGCCTGTGAACTTGCCGTTTTCGTCATAGTGATAGACACCCACGCGGCTCTTTTCCGCCACGGTAGTGAGAGCGGCGAGGTAGGGGCTGTCGGTGGTGATGCGAATGAAGACCACGGGACCGTCTGCGGTGCCGTAATGGTAATAACCGTCGGCTTCGTTATAGACCACGGTGGTGGCTGGATTGGTTACGTCAATATCCTTAAAGGTGCCGCTGATCGTCCCTTCATAAGCCTTGACTTGGGTAGGATTATATTCAACCCAAGGTTCGTCGGCGGGTGTTTTTTCGGGATTGCCTATGCGGGTCACGGTAACGATACAGCCTTCCGTAGCCGTTTCGGGTTCAAGACCGAAAACGAACATAGCGGTGGCACCGCCCTCATTGTTGATGCTGGAAGCGTGGACGGACAGGGTTACCTTATTGTCTATGGTATCCAGCATTTTGGTATCGAAGACGACCATGGGCGAGCCATAATATCCGATGTCGATGTTGCTGTCGGAAATATAGGAAATCTCATAAACACCATCGCGGTCGGGGCGGAAGACTGCATAGGTCATCACGTCGGTCAATTCAATATACGTGGCGCCCTCATTTACGGGAACGGCTTGCTTCTCGCCGTTGGACGTCCAGATGGTGACAGCGTGTGCCGTATCTGCTTTGTTATAAAGTGTTAGGGTCAGTTCTGTGGCGTCGGGGGAAAGCACAGCTGCTTGAGCATCAAAATAATATTCGCCGGTGGTAGATGTGGCGGATACGGCGTACGTGTCTTTATCCAAGGTGAATTTTACAACACCGTCAGCTTTTGATACGTTCTTTTTGATTTCCTCGCCATCTTTGCCGACCGATACGACCACGTCTGCCATCGGGGAGCCTGCATAGTCCACGACGGTTACCGTGCAGGACATGACGGAGGCTTCGGTGGTGGCGGCCTCAACGGTTCCGGCATCGGGTTGTGTTTGCTCGGGGAGAGGACTTTCACCGTTACAGCCGGTCAAAAGGGCGGTGGTCAACAGACCTATCGCCAAAAAAAATGAAAAACCGGGAAAATGCTTCATATGGGCGCCTCCTATTATCGCATTTCGAAGGGGAATAGTTCTTTTTGGATACGCGCATTATTATAGCATTAAATTTTTGATAATGCAAGACCTTTTTGTAAATTTACGAAAACTGCCACAGAACTTTCAGAAAAATCTGATTCCGACACAAAATCCCGACAGCCATCGGGCTGTCGGGAAGGGGTTTATTAAGAATTATGCGCCTGCACGGTCAACGTTTCTGTAGTAATAACACATCTTGACCCAAGCGTTTTCTACGTCAAAGGAATATTTACCCACCAAACTCTGCAAAAGCTCCATCAGCTCTGCATCTACGGGGACACAGCCTACAAGCTCGGGAGCGGAACCGTCGGTGATGACCTTTGCTGCGTAAGCCTTGATTGCATCGGTTTTGTCTTCACCACGACCATGGGTGATTCCGGCAAGGCACTCATCCAACTTAACGATTTCAGCCCATGCCTCAAAGCTGTCGCCGTAGATCTCTTTCAGCTTTTCTTTGGTCTGATCGCCATATTGGTTAATATAAGTCTGAATTTCTTGGTCCGCTTCTGTGCGGGAGAAATCAAAAGCACCGAGCTCGATCATCTCATTGATGCTCAGGTTAAAGAGTCCTGTCGCATAAGTGAAGTCGGCATAGACGATGGAACCTTCGGTACCGTCTGCCAATTTTTCGTGGTAGTAGCCATCGCTACCCATCATGACGTCGATACCCAGAGCCTCAATGACTGCGGGATCATCGGAGACAACGCCATCATCGGGAACGGTATAGTAACCGGGGGAGGCGGCAGTTAACTGCTTGTAGGATTCGCCCAAGTATTCAACGCTGAAGTTGAAACTACCCACCTGGTATACGTCGCCGTATGCGATGTCGATATAGTAAGGCGTACCTGCCTCCATATAGACGACCATGGAGACGTTGGTGCTGTAGGCTTCGGGCTGGTTCATGAAGTAGAGACGCTCGCCTCCGCCGTACTCGTAATACTGGGTCTTATCACCAAGGAATATCCAACCCTCCACCATGATATCGCTGTGGGAGGTGATGCGATAAGCGCCGGAGGTTTCGGGGATAAATTCGTACCACAGACCTCTGGGCATAATCACACGAGTATAAGTGACGTAGTTTTCGTCACCGAGCTGAGCTTTGTACGCGGTTTCAGGGGACAGACCCTGTACGGGGCTGGCAAGTTGAACGCCGCCTGTGCCGTAGGCATCATAGTAGCAACACATCTGGAGCCACTGATTTTCGTTTCCGGACTCAATGCCCTCGGCGATGGCCATGATCTTGAGCAGCTCGGCCAGCTCCTTGGTAACGCTGCACAGACCGTTGATGGTAGCATTGGATGCCATGGTGCAGAAGGGAAGAATCTCGTCGTAGTAGTTTTTGCCATCTACCACCATTTTGCCGTTGTAAGCCAGGCTATAAACGGATTCTCCGGAGAAGCGGGTAGAGCCCATGAGGTCTGCCAACAGAATAGGACCGTCCACAGTACCTACGTGATAGTAGCCATCAGCTTCGCTGTAAACGACGGAAGCGTAGCTTTCGTAGCCAAATCCGTCCTCGCGCAGGTGATTGGCGGCGTATCGGGGAATATAGGTGGGTGCATCGATGCTTTCTGCGGAGACCACGCGCAAATCCTTCAGGTAAACGGTATCGTCACCGGTGTTGGTGGATTCATCCTTGAAGTAGCAGAGGGAAAGCTCGTAGGTGCCGTCTTCAATCGCAACGAAAGGATAACAAGTACTCCAATCGTCACTCTCGCCGGAAATTTGATAAATGTCCTTACGGTCAATCAACACGAACAGGATGTCCGTGGCGGATTCGGTAGAGGACAGGAAGTCAAATGCCAGAGCATCACCCTTCTTGAGGGTAACGTTAGCGTAAAGAGTGGCGAAGGAATTATCTTTTCCCTTGTTAGAGGGGTAGATGCAACTTGCGCCGTTTTTCTCGCCGATGATGAAAGGCCAGGAGAATTCTGCGTCGGGCATAACTGTTTCGGGACTATAGGTAACGGTGATGTCGCCCTTGTTCAGAACAGCCGCCATGTCCTCGGAGGAAGGCATTTGAACGTTGGGCTTTTCGGCGGGAATAAGGTCATCCATGTTCTCAAAAAGCTTTTGTTGGTATTCGTCGCCGGATACGTAATCAAAAGCGGCACGGAAAACTGCTTCGGAGGTACCACCGGTAATAGACAGAACGATGACACCGTATCGGTCAATGACCACGGTGGTGGGGTAGCCTTCCAGACCAATGGCGTTACCCAAAGCAGAGTAATCCTTTGCCATGGGGAAAGTCAATCCATAGGAAGATTTGAAGAGCTCAACGGCCTCCTCGTCATCATTGCCGTAGTTGTTCAGGGCAAGAACCTCCACCTTATCCTTGTAATCTTCATAGGTGGCGTTCAAATAGGGAAACTCTTCGATGCAGTAGGAACAGGTAGTGTACCAGAAGTTCAGGACACAAGCTTTTTTCTCTTTGAGAATCTCGGAAAGGGTGTGGCTTGTGCCGTCGGAATCCACGACGGTGAAATCGTGCATGACGCTTCCCAATTTATACTTAACACCGGTTAAGTCGTTATCGGCAATAACCGAAGAAGTCAGTGTGATATTGGCTGTGCGGGCATTGTCGAAGGTGTAGCTGTCTTCGGTGTTGTAGCCTTCGGGGACACCGGACAGAACAACGCGGTAATCGGCGCTGTATTTCAGGGAGAACTGGGCTATACCGTTTTCATCGGTGGTGGTATATTCTACCATTTCGTCCAACATTTCGTTGTTGTAGACGTAGACGTTGACACCTTTCATCAGCATACCGCCGATGGTTTGTAGCTTCACGCTGTAGCTGACTTTGCTATCAGAGGGAGGGGTTGTTTCTTCGTGATCGGTGCTGATTGTGTCTCCGACAGTGGTTTCCTCGGTTGAGGGATCTTGCGTACAGCCTGTAAAGACAGAGATCACGGCTGTAAGCGTCATAACCATAGCCAAAAACAGGGCAAGGATTTTCTTGTTTGCTTTCATTTTTTCACTCCTGTGTAAAATTTCATAAAAAAGACGGGGCATATCGGGTAATTAACCCTTAGTGCCAACATAGTTGTTACAATTTTATTCAGCATACCACAAAAACGAAAATAAATCAAGACCATATTGAAAATATTTTATTAAGTGTTGAAAGAAACATCATATATTACGATATGTTTACAATTTGCTCTTGAAATTGACAATGATTTATGATAAAATACCAGTTATGTATGGACATTTTTAGCTTGTGTACATTTTGTGTGATTAACTCGTGAAAGGCAAGTGAAACAATGAAAAAAAATGCAAGATTTTTACGGGTGACCGCCTGTCTTTTGACACTGGCAATGGTCATTTCCGCAGTGATTACCGTCTCTGTACTGATCGCCAAGGTTGGTGACAAGGCGGTGGATTCCTTCATTACAAAATATGAAGGAACGCTGAAAGATCTGGGCTTGGATATTTCTGACTATTTTGACGGTCAGATTGTTCAGCCGTTACCGGATACCGTAAAGGATAGTGATGATATATCGGTCATCATCAAGCTGGAGCAGGCGCCTTTGCTAGACGTATATGCTCAGAGCAACCCCGAGGGGAGCTTTGCCGATTACGTAACCTCATCTGAGGCACAAGCTATCCGCGATGCTATTGCCGCAGAAAAGAAAGCGATTCTGTCTGACTTGGACAGCGCCAATCTTTCTTATCAGTCAGGCGCGGATTATTCAGCTGTGCTCAGCGGTTTTGAAATCGTTATTAAAGCAGGCGATTTTGAAACGGTGTGCGATGAGCTTCCAAAGAACGCTACGCCTATCGTCGGTGAAGTCTATAAGGCGGATGATATGGGCGACGTGGCAGGGTATGAAGATATTCACGCGTGGGAGAATCAGCTGGTAGAGAATGCCGTAGACGTATATGACACGGGTATTTTTGACAGTTCGGATTATGCCTATGACGGAACGGGCATTGTGGTCGCTGTCCTGGATACGGGTCTTGACTATAACCATACTGCTTTTTCCACCTCGAATTTCACTGCCGACCGCTCAAAGTTGGGCATGACCTTTGATAATATAGCCTCCCTTGTGAGCGGCACCAAGGCTGCAGATATGCAGAGCGGTCTCACGGCATCTGACGTCTATATCAGCGAAAAGGTTCCCTTTGGCTTTGACTATGCAGACGGCGATGCTGATGTGTACCCCATCTCCCAAGATCACGGTACCCATGTGGCGGGTGTTGTGGCAGGTAAGGACGACGTTATCACCGGCGTTGCACCCAACGCGCAGTTGGTCATCATGAAGACCTTCTCCGACATTCAGTCGACGGCTCGCGCATCCTGGATTCTGTCCGCTTTGGAAGATTGCGTGGTGCTGGGCGTAGACGTCATCAATATGTCTTTGGGTACGGGCTGCGGCTTCTCTCGCGAGACCGATAAAGAACAGATGTCGGGCGTGTACGATCGCATCCGCGCCGCGGGCATCAGCATGGTGGTGGCTGCCTCCAATAGCTTCAGCTCGGCATACGGTTCTGAAAAGAACGGTAACCTGGGTTTGACGTCTAATCCCGACACTGCGACTGTTGGTTCTCCCGGTACTTATCAGGGCGCTTTGTCGGTTTCCTCCATCAACGGTGCTAATACACCCTATATTCTATATAATGGGAAGATCCTGTATTTCACCGAGTCCTCCGACCGCGTGTCTGAGGAGAAAAACTTTGTGGAAGATCTTTTGAAGAGCGTGGATATCTCCAAGCAGAACGCAGACGGGACATACACTTTTGAGTATGTGACCATCCCCGGTGCCGGTCGTAATGCCGACTATTCAGGTATTGACGTAAGCGGCAAAATCGTTTTGGTTGCCAGAGGTTCAACAACTTTCGAAGAAAAGGCAAACGTGGCGCAGACCATGGGGGCGGCGGGTATTATCATTTATAATAACGTCTCCGGTGAGATCAAGATGAACGTGGGTGACACCACCATCGCGGTTTGCTCCATTCCGCAGGATGACGGTGAGATGATGGCTGAGGCAGGTACGGGTTCGATCACTGTAGGCGAGAAGCAGTCCTCAGGTCCCTTCATGTCCGACTTCTCTTCTTGGGGACCTACCCCCGATCTCCAGATCAAACCTGAGATCACCGCGCACGGCGGTTCCATCCTGTCATCTATTCCGGGACAGGATTACGACCGCATTTCGGGTACGTCCATGGCTTGTCCCAACATGGCAGGCGTGGTTGCCCTCGTGCGCCAGTATGTCAAGGAAAACTTCAAGGATATCGCCGATGATAACGTCAAAGTGGCAGCGCTGGTCAACCGCCTGCTCATGTCCACTGCGGATATCGTGATCAACTCCAACGGTCTGCCTTATTCTGTCAGAAAGCAAGGCGCGGGTCTGGCAAACCTTAATGCTACCGCCGCCACCAAGGCTTATATCATGACGTATGACCGCAAGAGCGGTGAGTTGATGGACAAGGCAAAAATCGAGCTGGGCGACGATCCCACTAAGACAGGTATCTATACCTTGAAATTCTCCGTCAACAATTTCGGCGGCTCCGCTCTTTCCTATAACGTGGGGGCATGGGTAATGACCGAAGGGGTCAGCGACACCAAGACCAATGATGGCGAAACCACGGTTACCGAGCAGGGCTATCAGCTGACGGGAGCCTCGATCACCGTTACGGCTACGAACGGTGCAGTGGAGGGAACAACGCTGACTGTGAACGGCAACAGCATAGCTGATGTAGTGGTAACCATCACGTTGAGCGACGCCGATAAGAAGTATATGGACGATTCCTTTGAAAACGGTATGTACGTAGAAGGTTTTGTCACGCTGGACTGCACCGAAGAAAGCGGTATCGATCTGAATGTTCCCTACCTTGGTTTCTACGGTGACTGGTCTGTAGCGCCTATCTTTGATATCGACTACTACGAAACCAACAAGGATGAGCTGGACGATTCCATCGACCTCCTTGATAAGACCCTTCCCGATGCTTACGCTACTCGTCCTGTGGGCGGCATCGAGAGCGACTTTGTGGGTTATCTGGGTGCCTATTATTTTGAGCAGGATCCCGCGGCTAAGAAAATTTCCGCTGACCGTAAGTATATTTCTCTTTCCAACCAGGAAGGCACCGTTCACTCTTTGCGCTATGTCTGGGCGGGACTTCTGCGTAATGCTAAGTCCATTGAGGTGACCATTACCGATGATGCCACAGGTGAAGTGATTTTCAGTTCGGTGGAGAAGGATATCCGCAAGTCTTATGGTGACGGTGGCTCCATCTATGCGGCTAACGTGGAAATTGAATTTGATGCCGCGGAGTACAATCTGCGGAACAATGCTACCTATACGGTTAACCTCAAGGCAAACCTTGATTGGGACAATGACGGTACGGATACCAACCTGAATAATGAGTTTGAATTCCCCTTCGTTGCTGACTTTGAGGCACCCGCGGTCACCGGCTGCGAGTTCTATACAGAGTATGACAAGACCGAAAAGAAGGATCGCCTGTACGCCAAAGTCGCCGTATATGATAACCACTATTCTATGGCGATGTATGTGGGTTACGTGGGCAATACCCAAACCGGCGCCATGCTCAATACTTTTGATCATTATCTTACGCCCATCTATTCCGAATTTAACGGAACCAGCTACGTAGTTTATGAGTTGACCGACTATGTGGATGAGATCCGCAAAAATGCGATCAACAAGAACACCTTCACCGTGGTCGCATACGACTATGCGCTGAACGTGGGTACTTATGAGATTGAGCTTCCTGATGAGTACACTGACTTTTATTTCGAAGAGACCGAGCTGACCCTCAGTCCCAATCAGATCTACGATCTGAAGCCTCTGGTATACCCCGGCACGGAATGGTCTCAACTGTTGGAATTCTCGACCACTAAGCCTGCGGTAGCAACCACGGTGAACAATCAGTTGGTGGCTGTAGCACCCGGTACTTGCGTGGTGGTTGCCCGCGACCCTGTCACCAAGAAAACGGCGACCTTCCCCCTGACTGTTTTGGGAGAAGGAGACGAAGGTTTTGTTAAATACGACAAGCCCGTGACCAACAATTTCGTTCTGGAGGGCTACTATGTGGATAAGGCTTACTACCAGTTGGACAGCACTCAACGCGAGATCGGCTCCACGGGTGATGAGCGCAAGTTCGTTGGCTCTAACTACAGCCTGTCCATGTATCCCTCCGAAGCCGTGTCTCTGCGATACAAGCTGGATGCTTATTTCCCTGAGCACACTAAGGTGGTATTCGAATCCAGTAACGAGAATATTGTGACTGTGGATGAAAACGGTAAGATCACAGCTGTTGCTGAAGGTTTTGCGTCTGTTTCGGTTCGTGTTGCCATGCGCCAGGATGTAAGTCAGGATTATGTCAATACGTATTATTCTCAATCCATCAACATTGAGGTTAAGGACCCGTATATTACCACAGGTCCCAGTCTGACCCACTACTACGGTAATGGCGGTCTGGTGCATATTCCTGCCGACCTTGCCATTACTGCCATTGACCAGTTTGCTTTCTCCAATTTTGATTATGTTGATAAGGGTCCCGGAGATGAAATTTCCGAAGATGATCCCACCGCCACCAAGATTTGGTTCTTAGGCGACGATACCATTGAAGAAGTCATTATTCCCGAGGGTGTAGAGTCTATCGGCGCATACGCCTTTGCAAATCTGACTGCCCTCAAGAGGGTGACCCTGCCTTCTACTTTAACCAAAATCGACTACGGCGCTTTCTATGGCTGTACGTCCCTCATGGAAGTCAAGGGTATCGAGAACGTGAAGTTTATCAACCAAAACGCTTTTAACGGCTGTGCTTTGAAGGGGACGATCTCTCTTGACAGCGCTACTGCCGTTTCCGACTATGCGTTTGCCGGCAATAAGAAGTTGGCTGGTATGATCCTCTCTGAGAAAACCCAGTCCTTGGGTATCGGTGTGTTTGAAGGCTGTGAGTCTTTGAAGAATGTGACCATTAAGGCGGACTTCATTAAGCTGGGTAAGTCTGTTTTCTCGGGTTGTAAGGCGCTTGAGACCATCACTGTCAATACCGCAGTGGTTCCTGCTTACGCCTTCAACGGTTGCGCGGCGTTGACTTCCGTGAATCTGGGTAAAGACGTGGCGGTGATCGGCGAGTATGCCTTTGCCGGCGCACCTGTTAAAACTTTCGCTGTAGATGCTGCCAACACCGCTTTTAAAGTGGGTGGTAACGGTCAGTACATTCTGAGCGCCGACGGCAAACAGTTGATGATGGTATCTTCGGCTGTGAAGGGCGAGTTTAAGGTAGATAGTAGCGTTGTGTCGGTGGCTGCCGGCGCGTTCTCCGGAAACACGGGCTTGACTTCTGTCATCATGCCCGGTGTAACGGCGGTGAGCGACTATGCCTTCGCGGGTTGCACGAACCTTGCAACCGTCACTTTGGGTCAACTGACGGAGATCGGTGCATATGCCTTTGCTCATACCGCGTTGACCGAGACACCTTCCTTTGAATCTCTTAAAGAGATCGGCGAAGCGGCTTTCCTGGGCACAAAGATTACGTCTGTGAGCATTCCCGAAGGCATGACCGTGGGTGACCGCGCATTCTACGAGTGCCAGTCTCTCGCATCTGTGACCATCGGTAAGAATGCCGTGATTGGCAATCGAGCCTTCGCATTGAATGCGAATAGCAATTTTGAAAGTGCCAACGAGAAATTATCTGCCAATGACCGGATCTACTACTTTGTTTACACCTCTCCCTTGACCAGTGTGACCGTGGGTGATAACGTAACCTTGGGCAGAGAAGCCTTTATGGGAGCCGCCAAACTGGAAACGGTGACCTTGGGTCAAGGCGTGAAGATCGGCAGCCGTGCCTTCTATAACGCGGCTTCCCTCAAAGAGATCGATCTCTCGAAGGTTGTATCGATCGGTTCTGCGGCGTTCTCTGGCGACGTACTGTATGTGTACGCTGATTCCGGGATGACAACACCCGCTGTGGATGAAGAGGGATACTACATTTACCGTTATTACGCAGCCAAACTGACCGCAGTTGATCTCTCCGAAGTTTCTGTGCTGGGTGCTGACGCGTTTGCTTACTGCAGAGACCTAGTATCTGTCAAGTTGGACGGTAACCTGACCGAGATTCCCGCTCGCACCTTCATGGGATGCGCGGCGCTTGAAGAAATTGATCTGTCCCGTGTCACTTCTGTGGGGGATAACGCCTTTGCAGAAGCCGGATTGACAGAAGTGCAACTGCCTGCTTGCACAAGCATTGGTATTTATGCATTCTACAATAATCTGAACCTCACCAAGGTTACTCTCGCAGAGGGGACAACGGTGGGTGAAGGTGCCTTCTCTTACAGTGAGAAGCTTTCTGAGGTTGTTAACCTGTCCAAGGCTGTTTCTGTGGGCGATTATGCTTTTGCATATACGTCACTCGTCGACTTGGATCTGTCCGCCGCGACCTATATCGGTACACAGGCATTCCTTAAGGAAAATGTTACCGATGTGACTGTAAAGCTGGGTTCTGCGCTCGCTGATTTGGGCGACAATCCCTTCGCTATGTGCCGCGTTTCCGCTTTCGTAGGCGAGACGTTGGAATCCTTCAACGGCAAGGACTACATGGTTCCTACGGATACCTATGCTATCAGCGAGACGGTTCGTGTCATTGGCGGCTCTCTCTATCGCGTGGTACCTAACGGTCTGGAGCTGATCACCTTTGCTCCTTTGGAAGGACAGAAGACCTTTACTGTAGCCGATGGTACGACCCGTATCAGTGAAATGGCTTGCGCGGGTACTGACGTGACCTATGTGGTTCTGCCCGAGACCCTGATGGCTGTGGGTCATAAGGCGTTCTATGCTTGTGAAAAGTTAACCACGGTAGCCTTCAGTTCTTATGAAGCACCTGTACTGGAGGAAGCATACGACTATGAGTATTTTGCCAGCGGTCAGCATCTGCCCGGTAAGGGAACTTACACGTATGTTTTGGGTGACGGTGTCACACAGGTAACCTATGAAGGCATTGAGATCCTGCCCTACTTCATGTGGAATGCCACCGATCTGCCTTTCAACATTTTCTACGGTGCTAACTTTATCGATTATATTGGCTATGTAGAGCATCCCATCACGGTGGTTCGTCCTGTCAACGGTCAGCATTACGATACCTTTATTATGGAGCAGTATTTTGCCACCTTCATTGATGGTGCTGCGGCGGCAGACGATGTGACCAAGGCGTTCATTGAAGCTGTAAACCTTCTGCCTGAGATGGTTGCTCTGTCTGATAAGCCGCTTGTCGAGGCGGCACGCGCAGCCTATAATCTGATTTCTACTGACGAGCAGAGAGGTCTTGTCACCGAAGAATACGCCAAGCTTTTGGAAGCCGAAAAGCGTATTTCCAATTTGGAGTATCTGGAAAACGGTGAGGAAACCGGAGATGAGACCGAGCCCGATACCGATCAGCCTGTGGATCTTGAGAAGCAGGTCGTGATCCTCACAGTAATCTCCGTTGTTTCTCTCCTGATTGCTCTTGTCATGGTTGCCATTGTTCTGGCGCGGACGATCGGTCGTCGCACTCAAACCCCCAAGGCACCCAAGGAGAAAAAGGCAAAAGAGAAAAAGGTCAAGGAAAAGAAGGGTAAGGTATCCCAAGGCGAGACCGCAGAGGTAAATCACGATGAAACGCAGGAGGCGTCCGAGGCATCTGCTGATGCTGCGGAGATGCCTGCAAGCGAAGATGAATCCGAAGAGACCTGAGGTCTCTTCGGTATGATCAACGTCCTTTAAGGAAGGGTATATAAAAATGAGGAAAATTGGCAAGCTATTATGTCTGTCCTTGCTGCTGTTGGCTGTGACGGTTTGTGTCGCGGCTTGTGGCAAATGGGGAGATACTTATGCCGAGCTGGAGCGCGAAGGCTTCACGGTCAGTATTCGCTATGACGTTGGAGACGGCGTTTTTGCGGGTACGAATGACGTGTCTGTTGTAGACGTATACGCGCTGGACGACATGAAAACAAATGCAAACGGAGAGAAGTATACCTATCTGCTGACGCCTGACGATGATGCGCGCGGTCAAAATGCTTTTTCTGTATCTAACAACGGTCATTTCCTTGCCGGTTGGTATCAGGAACGCACCCCCCGCGTCAACGAACAGGGAGAGGCGTTGGATGAATACGGTCAGCTTTGCTCCGAAAGCGGTAACGCACAAGGTTACGTCTATGCGAAACCTTGGAACTTTGACGAACCGTTGACGCTTGATCCCAATGGAAATTATAGCGCCGGTGAGAATTACATGACACTGTATGCCGCATGGGTTCCTTACTTTAATTTCGATTTTTATGAAGTGAACGATCAGGGAATCTCCTTGATTGAAACGGTTCAGGCGGTTTCTTTGGATCTGCCTGAATGGAGTGAAAAAACTGGCAAGATTGATATGAAGAAATTCCCTAAGATGGACGGAAAGACCTTTGACAAGGCTTACATGAATGCCACATTGTCTGAGGCAGCACCCGAAGTCTTGACCGGAACTTGGGACCCCGCTACGGGCACTTCCACCACGGATCGTATCGCGGTGTATACCACTTGGCTGGAAGGCGATTGGTTCCATATTTACAATGCGGAGCAGTTCAAAAACAACAGCCGCTTGAACGGCAACTATATCCTGTATGAGGATTTGGATTTTTCTAACACGGTTTGGTCGCCTACCTTGGCTACCGGTATTTTCAACGGTAAGATCATGGGCAACGGACACAAAATTATGAACGTGACGGTTGAGCAAGCCGATATACAGGCCTACTATGGTGGTATTTTCGGAAGTCTGTCCGACTCTGCTGAGATCCGCGACGTTATTTTCGAAAATGTTACATATAAGATTGGCGCGGGCTCCCGTATGCAGGGCGCTTCCTTCGGTCTTTTGACCGGTACACTTTCGGATGGTGTCGTGCTTGCAGACGTTCAAATCAGCGGCACGTTAGTGATTGGTGCCAATTGCTATCCCGGTGACTATGCCATTGGTTTGATTTATGGTCAGGGAACTGTCGAAGGTGTGAACCATACGAATGTCACGGCATCTGCCGAAGAGGGCGCCGCTTGTACGGTGGAGACAGATCCGGTCAGTGGTGTTATCACCGTAACTTTCGGATCCTGATCCGAGACCCCATTGTCAACAATTTTTTATACATATATGGAGGAAAGAAAAATGAAGACAAGAATTCTCAGCTTGATTCTTTGCGTCTCTATGCTTCTGGGATGTGTAGCTGTGTTTGCATCCTGCGGCGGGGAACAGAGCAAAGGGAAGCCCGATGCTTTGGTCATCATGACCGAGGAGCTGGACGGACTGTTCAATCCCTTCTATTCAACTACAGCTCCTGACGGTACCATCGTGGGTATGACCCAGATCAGTATGCTGACCACCGACTACGCAGACGGTAAGGTCGTCGTGGCTTGCGGCGACGAGCATGCTGTGGTTGTTAAGGACTATGCCATCAATTACGACAGCGCGTCCGACAAGACCACGTATACTTTCGTCATCAAGAATGGTATCAAGTTCTCTGACGGACAGCCCCTGACCATTGAAGACGTTATGTTCAACTTGTACGTCTATCTGGATCCCGTATATACTGGTTCCAATACCATGTATTCCACGGATATCGTTGGTCTGCAGGACTATCGTACCCAGGTGTTTGGTTCTGATTCCACCAATACCGACGATACTATTTCTCAGAATGCGACCAGCCGTGCCAAGAACAGAATCAACGAACTGATCAACCTGTTCATGGCTATTGGCGGTACACAGACGCAGGGCTCTTACAGCGCAAGCTATAGCCAAATGATTGACGCCATCAACACGCACAGCTTGTCTTCCGGTTATAAGGAGGCTGTCTCCAACGATCCTGCATCGGTGACGGTGGATCAGTTGAAGGCTGACTATGAGAAGGCTCTCCAGTATTTCAAGGAGGAGCTGAACACCGACTATACCTCTGCTAAGGAAGCTTATCTGGAAGAACCCTATAAGTCCACCGGTGAGTTTGACGAGGTCACTTCCTTCATGTACGCCGAAGGCTATGTGAACATCGAGTACGAAAAGGACGAAAACAACAAGGACATCAAGTCTCAGATCAAGAAGGTTACCCGCCTCTATAACCCCGACGTGGTTAAGGATAAGGAATCTGCGATCAAGTATGTGTATGATTCCAAGGTGGAGCAGGAGCTGCACATGATCCTCATGTACTGGGCTACTGCACAGAAGCTGATGACCGAATATACCGCCGAGGCTAAGGAAGTTATCCTCCACGAGAACGTGAAGGACGGTCAGTTGGCGATCCCGAACATTTCCGGTATTGTTTCTCTCGGTCACACCTCCGACAAGACCACGGTTACCGCTAATAACGGTACGTACACCGTGGCTCATGAACACAACGAGGATGGCACGGTTAAGAACGAGGGCGAGTACGACGTGCTTCAGATCACCATCAACGGCGTTGACCCCAAGGCCATTTGGAACTTTGCCTTCTCCGTAGCTCCCCAGCACTACTATGCCGAGGGCTATGAAGTGGATATTCCCAATAACAAGTTTGGCGTGGATTACGGTAAATACGAGTTCCATACCGACGTGATCCAGTCCCCTAGAAACGTCAAAGTTCCGATGGGTGCAGGTGCCTACATGGCAACCAACAACCAAAATGCCGATAATCCTTCCGGCACCGACTTCTATAGCAACAACGTTGTATATTTCAAGGCAAACAACAACTTCCTCTTGGGTCAGCCTAAGATCGAGAAAATCAGATATCAGGTGGTCAGCGCATCCAATGCTTTGAACGCGCTGGAATCCGGCTCTGTTCACTTCGTCACGCCTCAGTTTACGCAGGACAACATCGACCGCATCAATGGGATGGCAGACAAGGGTGTGGAGAAGGCATGGACCAAGCAGCTGGGTTACGGTTATATCGGTATCAATGCCGGCAAGGTGCCCAATATCAACATCCGTAAGGCAATCATGACTGCCATGAACACCAGCCTGGCGCTGTCCTACTATTCTACCGGTATGGCTGAGACCATCTACTGGCCCATGTCTACTGTGTCCTGGGCATATCCTAAGGACGATGACGGCAACGTCAGCCGCGATAACTACCATAGCTATCCTGCCATTCGTTTTGACAGAGAAGAAGCCAAGACCGCGATTCTCGACTATATGGAGGCTGCAGGCGTATCCGCCGGTGACTCCGCTTTGTCCATTACCTTTACCATTGCGGGTGCCAACCTGACCGAGCATCCTACCTACCAGACCTTCCAGTCCGCCGCCGATCTTCTGAACGAATGCGGTTGGGACATCGAGGTGGTGCCGGATACGCAGGCGCTGACCAAGCTGTCCACCGGTTCTCTGTCCGTTTGGGCTGCCGCTTGGGGCTCTACCATTGACCCTGACATGTATCAGGTATACCACAAGAATTCTTCTGCTACCAGCACGCTGGCATGGGGCTACCGTGAGATTCTGGCGTCTCCCGCTACTTATCCTGAGGAAACCCAGATTCTGAATGTTCTGAGTGAGCTGATCGACAGTGCGCGCGAGACCGAGGATCAGGCAACCCGTACCGAGCTTTACGAGCAAGCTATGAGCAAGGTGCTGGATCTGGCTGTGGAACTGCCCGTATACCAGAGAATGGTGCTGTACGCGTACGATTCCAACGTGATTGATGCGAACTCCATCCCTAGTCCTGAGGAGCTGAATCCTTACACGTCTCCCCTGGATCACATCTGGGAGATCGAATTTGCCGACTGATCAACACTGTCGGGGTGAATTGAAATTATGGTAAAATATATAATTAAAAGATTGGGGCTTTCGGTGCTGATCCTTCTTGGTGTGTCGCTGATCATTTATATTTTGGTCAGATCCATGCCCGTGGACTTCATTGAAAATAAGATCGCAGCCATGAACCAAGGCGGCGCCGTGATCCCCGAAGAGACCGTTCAAAGCATGAAAGAGCTTTACGGTCTTGAGGATGACAGCTTTGTGGGCATCCTCAAAGGCTATGGCAATTGGCTTTTGAAGCTTTGCCAGTTTGATTTTGGCACCAGCTTTAAGTATGGTTCTCCCGTTATTGACGTGATTCGCGACCATATGGGCGTGTCTTTTGCGGTAGCTTTTATCGCCACCATCTTTGAGTTCATGATCGCGATTCCCTTGGGTATCACCGCGGCTACCCACCAGTATTCTTTCAGAGATTATTTGGTGACTGTCCTCGTTATGATCGGCATTTCCTTGCCCGCCTTCTTCTTTGGGCAGGTGTTGAAAGACGTGTTTGCCAATAAGTTGGGATGGTTCCCGCCGTCGGGTCTTGTGGACGCTACACAGTCGAATACCGGTATTGCTTTATTCCTTGACTATCTCAAACATATGTTTATCCCTGTTTTGACGGTAGTCATACTGAGTATAGGCGCTCGTATGAGAATGACAAGAACCAATATGCTGGAAGTGCTCAACTCTGACTATATTCGTACCGCGCGCGCCAAGGGTCTGAAGGAACATAAGGTTATCTATAAACATGCCTTCCGTAACACCTTGATTCCGCTTGTGACGTCGCTGGCAGGACTTCTGCCCTCACTTTTCTCGGGTGCGATTATTACCGAGCAGGTCTTTGACCTGCCCGGTATCGGTAACATCGCCTATAAGGCCATGATCGAAGCAGATATCCCCTTTATCATGGGATATAATATGTTCTTGGCACTGCTCAGTGTGTTGGGCGTGCTTTTGGCAGACCTGATGTACGCAGTGGTAGATCCCCGAGTGAAATTGGGTTAAGGAGGATGACATGATGAACGATCAAAACGAAAAACTTCTTGACCAGGAACTCCTTGAAAATGAAGATCTTTCCACGGTGGAAGATCATGAGCCGCTGGACAAAAACGTGCGCCTCATGTCTCCCGGGCGGATGGTCATGCGCCGCTTCTTTCGCTCAAAGCTGAGTGTGATCGGACTTGTGATGATCATCAGCTTGTTCCTTTTCTGCTGGGTCGGTCCTTTGGTGTTCAATGCCTGGGGCGAAACTGAGCAGGATTTTTCGGGCAAGGTGGAATATACAAAGCAGGAAGTCACTTTTACCGTGAACGGTGAAGAAATTACCCTGATTCAAGTGGTTGAGACCGGTAAAGCCATCAACTCGTTGGCAGAACCTAATGCTGATCACATTCTCGGCACAGACAAAGATGGACGTGACGTGTTTACTCGTCTGATGTATGGCGGTCGGATCTCCTTGATGGTCAGCTTTATTGCCGTTTTTGCCGTCACCTTGTTCGGTATCATCTTTGGTGGTATTGCCGGGTACTTTGGCGGCGTGGTAGATAATGTCATCATGAGAATTTGCGATATCCTCATGTGCCTCCCCGGTTTCCCCATTTTGCTGATCATCGGTACGTTGCTTGATTCCGCCGGCGTGGAATCCCAGCACCGTATCTACTATCTGATGGCATATCTGACCCTGTTCTCTTGGCCCGGTACAGCCCGACTGGTGCGCGGACAGATTTTGTCTCTCCGCGAGCAGGAATACATGGTCGCCGCCGAGGCGATGGGGTATTCTGTGCCCCGAAAGATCTTCAAGCATCTCATTCCCAACGTCATGCCTCAGCTTATTGTGTCCATGACCCTTTCGCTGGGTAGCATGATCCTGTATGAGGCGTCCCTCTCCTACCTGAACATGGGTGTCCGTGCGCCTTTTGCTGCATGGGGTACTATGATCAATATTGTGGCAGAGGATCCCAATATTCTTCAAAACTACTTTAACGTATGGGGACCTCCCGGCATTTGTATCATCATCGCCGTACTTGGTTTTAACTTTGTGGGTGACGGTCTGCGTGATGCTCTTGACCCCAAGATGAGGAGGTAAACCATGGCCGAAAAGAAAAATTCTCATTATTTATCCGGTAAAGAAATTCGTGCCATCGCTAAAGCCAACCGCAAAGTGATGAACGAATTGGAAAAAAAGAAGTATCGGAAAGCGGACGAATCTGAGTTTGTGACCGAGATGCGGGATCCTGCCAATATTTTGGAGATCGAGGATCTGCATACGTACTTTTTTACTGATCAGGGCGTAGTCAAGGCCGTCAACGGTGTATCCTTTGACGTGCCTCGCAACTCCGTCGTGGGTGTTGTGGGTGAATCGGGCTGTGGTAAGTCGGTGACCAGTATGTCGGTCATGAGACTGCTCCAAGGTCCTCAGGGTCAGATCTATTCAGGACATATTCGCTTCAATTCTCACGATTTCAAGCGCGATGCCCATGGTAATACCATCCCCACAGGGGAGGCGGACGCCAGCGGGAACCCCCTGTACGAGATGGAGGATAAGGTCTTTGACATCGCCGAGATGCCTATGAGGGAAATCCACCGTATTCGCGGTCGCCAAATCTCCATGATTTTCCAAGAGCCTATGACCTCCCTCAACCCTGTGTTCACCATCGGTAATCAATTGGATGAGGTCACCTTCATTCATACCCCGGGCGCTACCAAGGAGACGGCAAAGAACCGCTCTATGGAAATGCTCAAGCTGGTGGGTATTGCCGCTCCCGAGCGTGTGTACGATTCTTTCCCTCACGAGCTGTCGGGCGGTATGCGTCAGCGTGTCATGATTTCCATGGCGCTGGCGTGCAACCCTCGTTTGATCATCGCCGACGAGCCTACCACGGCGCTTGATGTGACCATTCAGGCGCAGATTTTGGATCTGCTCCGTGACCTTAAGGATAAGATCAACGGCTCAATCATGCTCATCACTCACGACCTGGGTGTGATCGCCGAAATGGCCGACTACGTGGTGGTCATGTACGCAGGCCGTGTCATTGAGAAGGGAACCGTGCAGGAGATTTTCCATGATCCCCGCCATCCCTATACTATCGGTTTGCAAAAATCCAAGCCTACTATGGACTCTGATTCCGATACCCTCTTCAATATTCCCGGCAACGTGCCCAACCCTGTGAATATGCCCAACCATTGCTATTTCAAGGAGCGCTGTGACCGTTGCATCAAGAAATGCTCGGGGGATTATCCCGGCATGATCCAGGTCAGCCCCACCCATTTCGTGTCCTGTCATCTGTACGGAGAGGAGGAGAACCATGGCTGAAGAAAAGAAAAACAATAAGGCGGTGACCTCCCATGCCGAACCGCTGTTGGAGGTCAGACATCTTCGCAAAGCATTTCCCATCAAAAAATCCCTGATGGGCAAGGTGGAGCAGGAGCTGATTGCCGTGGATGACGTTTCTTTTGTCCTCCACCCCGGCGAAACGCTGGGTATCGTTGGCGAGTCGGGTTGCGGCAAAACCACCATGGGTCGTACCATTCTGAAGCTCCACCCCTCCAGCGGCGGTCAGATCATTTTTGACGGCAAGGATATTACCAACTATAAAAATTCCCAAATGCGCTCGCTTCGTACCGAGATGCAGATCATCTTCCAGGATCCTTATTCCTCACTGCCGCCTCGCGCGACTGTGGGGGACATCCTCTCCGAGCCTGTGAAGGTACATAAGATCGTGCCTCCCTCTGAGGTGAAAAATTACGTGCTGAACCTGATGGAGCAGTGCGGTCTGCGCGACTATTATTACGAACGCTATCCTCACGAGTTTTCAGGCGGTCAGCGTCAGCGTATCTGTATTGCGCGCGCTTTGGCGGTTAATCCCAAGTTGGTGGTGTGCGACGAACCCGTGTCGGCGCTGGACGTGTCCATTCAGGCGCAGATCATTAACCTGCTGAAAAAACTTCAGCGTGAGCGTGGACTGACATATCTGTTTATTTCCCATGATTTGTCGGTGGTTAAATTCATTTCGGACAAGATCGGCGTGATGTATCTTGGCTCTATGGTGGAATTTGGTGACAAGAAGGATATCTTCTCCAATCCCCTCCATCCGTACACGAAAGCGCTCTTCTCCGCGATCCCAAATCCCGATCCCGATAAAAAGATGGAGCGCATCGTGCTGAAAGGGGATATCCCCTCTCCTGCCAATCCTCCTAAGGGTTGCCGCTTCCATACGCGTTGTCCTCATGCCACGGAAAAGTGCAAAACCGACGTGCCTGTATATCAGGAATACGAGCCGGGGCATTTTGCCGCCTGCCATTTGCTCACGGATAATGATTGATCGGGTATGAGCAAAAAAAAGCAGAATTATACAAAAAAGAAAAGAGAAAAAATCACCTGGGTAGATGACGGTTCAACAATCGTTGATATGTCCGGCGTGGGCAGGGGGCTTGGCGGGAACCGTCCGAACAAGCCGAAACCGACCACAAAAAAAGGCAAGCCCATGAACCGTTTTCAAGAATGTGCCGCCACATACTTCGGTGCTATGAAAATGATGTTTTTGCCTATGCTGGTGGTACTGGGCATCATCTGCCTTGTGTTTCTCATTCTTTGGATCCTGATGGGCGGACTCAGTCCGTCTATGATGGTGTGAAAGAGTACGCAAGGGGAACCTTCCTTCAAGAAGGTTCCCCTTCGAATCCTTTCCAAAAACTTCAAAGATGATTTTTCAAAGTCAAACATTGAAAGGAAAACTGCGATGAAAAGATCCGTCAATTGCTTATCCTTGGTCATGGCGCTGGCATTTATACTGAGCATTTTTGCTATGACCTTCTCGGTATCTGCTGTGGAGCCTATCACGGGCGCTGATACCGTATATTCCGAAAATATCAAGCTGAACGGCAAGGATACAGGGGTCACACTGACTCAGATGATCCTGACCTCCGGCTCCAAGTACAGTTCCTCTCGCGAGGGTCTTGTCAACGTTATCGACTTGAATGATGCGGCAGGTGTTACCCTTAAGGTACTCAACGGCGGCTCCTACAACTGGAGCAAGACGACGATGGGATCTTCCGCTGTGAAGTATAATGAAACTCATACGGATTCCACAGTTATCGCCGCTGTCAACGGAGATCCGTGGATCGTGTATCATACCGACTATGACGGAGATGGCGAGGCTTCTACCGGTCCTTCCGTCAAGCACGTGTCCGTATCCCGTGGCTTGCAAATCATTGACGGTGAAATTTGGGCAACCGCACAGATCAATGATGAGAATAATCTTGCCAAAAAGGACAATGTGGAACGCGGCACCCCCGCTTCTCAAGGACCTGTATTTGCTGTCCTATCAGATGGCTCTTACATGATCGGCAAGCCGAATATTTCTATTAAGCTGACCAATGACACACAAAACAAGTCCTCAGTGGTACAGGGTATTAACCGTCTACCCGCGCCTAACTCTATTATCATCTACAACCAGCGCGGCGGCGCTGAATCCATGGCGTTTGAGGATGCTTATGAGCTGTATATCGAATCGGATGATACGGCTTTTACTTTGACGGGCAAGGTGGAGGGAACGGTCAAGCGGATCTTTGAGAGCGGAGATCCCGACGAACGTCCCGCCATCACCGAGAAGACCATTGTGGTCTCTGCTCGAGGCAATGCGATCAACAATGTCAAGGGAAAATATGCTGTGGGCGATAAGGTATCCTTTACCTGCACGGTCGGCAACGACCTGATGAGCACCACACAGAAAGCTAAGTGGACTACGGTGACCGACGCGATTAGCGGCTTCTTTACGCTCATTGAAAATGGTCGATACACCGGTCAGCAGGGGAACAAAACCAACTATCCCTGTTCTATCGTGGGTTTGCGCGCAGACGGTTCTCCCTTGTTGGTCTCCACGACCCCCAGTGATGACGGTACCCGCGCTTCTTGTACGATGGAAAATCTGTCCCGTATGTGCGAAGAACTGGGACTGAAAACAGCCATCCTCTTTGATGGTGGCGGATCCACCACCATGGTGACGCTGTCCGGTGATCATCTGGTGCGAAGATCTGCGGCTGTAGACGGTGCCAATAGTGTCCGTGCCGTTATTAACGGTTTAGCTGTGGTTTATGAAGGTGTAGACGCGGCTCCCGGTAATCTGGAATCCTATAATACCGCATTTTTGCCCGATCCTGAGGGTGGTTACGTACCCGAACAGCCCGATCCCGAGGACAGCGCGCTGAAGACAACTCCCTCCTACTCTTATCGCTATATTGTCAATATACGTGAGATTAACCATGTCAAGTACATCGAACTGTTGGGAATGCGTGATCCTAACTACAGCTCTTCCTGGACAGCGGATGAAAAGGCGGCTTCCATTAAGCCAGCTGTGATTACGGGTCCTGTTTATACGGAGGACAATAAGGTGAAGATCTCGGGTTGGGCGTTTGTCAATGGCGGTCAGGGGGATATCTATTGGTCGGTCGATGGTGAGACTTGGTTCCTTTGTACCGATGGCACACGCTCCGATAGCGATGACCAATTGGCACAAGACGCTGCCGGCGCCGGTAACCTGACCTCGGTTCATACTGCCAATGCTGTCTTTACTGACATGACCGCTGACCTTTCAGCTTACGCAGGTCAGACGGTTAAGCTTCGCTTTGGTGTGGTTGCGGCAGGAAATGCAGAGAAGCTATTGCACTTCTTGACCCTTGATCACGTGGAAGTTCCCTCTGACGAGACCGAGGCGCCCACAGAAGCTCCCACGGAAGCGCCGACTGATCCTGAGACAGAAGTACCTACCGAAGTGCCTACTGAGGCAGCAACCGAAGACGTCACAACTCTGCCTCAAACCGAAGCGGCTACGCAAGCGCCTGCTCAGACAGATTCCTCTGAGGAAAGTGGCTGTGCCTCCACTTTGGCATTGGGGGCTATCGTGCTGACACTTTTGATGGGTGGCGCTTTAGTCATGAAGAAAAAAGAAAGTTGAACTGTAGCGTAAGATTATCGGTTTTCCGTGTATAGTACGGAACCAACGGTCAATATAAAAACACACAAGTCCCCGAGGGGCTTGTGTGTTTTTTATATCAATGATATTGAGCGTTATACAGGGAGGCGTAAAAACCTTCTTGGGCAAGCAGCGTTTCGTGGTTGCCCGATTCGATCACCACGCCGTCTTTGATAACCAGAATGGTATCCGCGTTTTTGATAGTGGATAAGCGGTGGGCGATGACAAAGCACGTACGGTCCTGCATAAGGGTGTAGAGCGCTTCTTGGATCAAATGCTCGGTGCGAGAATCCACGTTGGAGGTTGCCTCGTCCAAAATCAGAACGGGGGCGCGGGACAGCATGGCGCGGGCGATGGTCAGCAGTTGCTTTTGTCCTTTGGAGATGTTGACGCCATCATCCGAGAGAACTGTCATATAGCCATCGGGCAGGGACATAATGAAGTCATGAATGCGGGCGGCTTTGGCAGCGGCGACTGCGTCTTCAAAGGACGCACCTTCTGTACCGTAGGTGATGTTATCCAACACCGTCCCGCAAAACAGCCAAGTGTCTTGCAGCACCATGGTGTAGGACAACCGCAGGCTGTCGCGGGTCAGCTCTCGGATTTCATGTCCGTCCACGGTGATGCGCCCGCTGTCAATATCGTAGAAACGCATCAGCAGGTTGATGACTGTGGTTTTTCCGGCGCCCGTGGGTCCCACAATGGCAATCAGCTTTCCTTTGTCGGCACGGAGGGTAAGCCCGTGCAGAATTTCTTTTTCAGGGACGTAGCCAAAACGGACATTTTCCATGGTGACGTCGCCGCGTACTTCTCCGGTGCTGTGAGGCAGTTCCTTGGCGTTTGGCGCATCTGCCACTTCACCCGGCTCGTCTAGCAGGGCAAACACTCGTTCTGCCGCAGAACAAGCCGATTGAAATTCGCTGAGTATGTTAGCAAACTCATTGATGGGACCCGAAAATTTTCGGGAATACTGAACAAACGCCGAGACGTCTCCCAATCCAATCATGAAAATCGCAGGGAGGGTAGGAACAGACAAGGTGAGCAGGTAGAACACGCCGCCCATGACGGTAATCAGGCAAAGGGATAAATTGTTGACAAAATTGACGGTAGGACCGATCATAGAACCTTGATAATCCGCGCGGTAATAAGCCTCGCAAGCATCGGTGTTGTGGCGATCAAACTCTTTTACCATGTAGTCCTCACGGTGATAGGCTTTGATGGTTCTGTGACCCGACAGCATTTCTTCGGCAAAACCGTTCAGTTCTCCCAGCTTGGCTGAGCGCTTTCGGAAAAGAGGACGGATTTTTTTGGTCTTGTACTTGGTAAAAAGAATGGACACAGGAACCGTGATGATAAACACGCACAGGAGTAGCGGTGAGATGGTGAGCATCATGGCAAGGGAGCCCACGACAGTCACTACACTGACACAGATTTGCAGTAGATCATGGGACAGGGAAGCGTTGACCGTATCGATATCGTAAGAAATATGGCTGACGATATCGCCGGTTTGATGTGTGTCAAAATAGCCAACGGGCAGTTCCATCAGATGGGAAAAGACCTCCTGGCGCATGGTATAAGAGACCCTTTGGCTGATCCATGCCATCAGCACTGCCAAAAGATAGGAGAGACCAGCGGAAATGACGTAGAAAACCACCAAGACTACGCATAGCTTGGTCACTGTAGGCATATCAACGCCAATTTCGTTATCAATGGCATCAATGATTAAGCCCGTGATCTTGGGACCAGCCAATGCCAGCAGATTGGAAACCAGCATCATCAAGAATGCGACCAGCATGGCATAGCGGTCACGGAAAAGGTATTTGCAGACCCTCAGAAGCACTCGTGTGCGTCCTGCCTTGTCCAAGGGTTTATCCGGGGAGCCGACTTTGTTGGCAGAGCGCCCCATAGGACCGCCTCGATTAGTCAAGGATCGCACCCCCCATCTGTGAATTGGCAATTTCTCGGTAGACCTCACAGGTATCCATGAGGGTTTGGTGGTCACCGCTACCGATGACCTCGCCGCCATCCAAAACAAGGATTCGATCGGCGTGCTTGACCGAGCTGACTCTCTGCGCGACGATAATGGTGGTGGTATGATACAAAGGAGACCGATTTTTGTCACCTGTTTGAGCTTCGCGGATAGCATGGCGCAGGGCGGCGTCGGTTCGGTAGTCTAATGCGGAAGAAGCATCATCCAACACTAAAAGCTCGGGCTTACCTGCTAAGGCGCGAGCGATGAGCAAGCGTTGTTTCTGTCCACCGCTCAAGTTGGTGCCTTTGGCGGTGAGTTGATGACTGAAGTCATCAGGGAAAGCTGAGATAAAGTCGTAAGCCTGGGCTGCCTTGGCGGCAAAAACAACGTCTTCGTGAGAAATCTCTCGCCCAAAGCGGATGTTTTCCTCAATAGAACCTGCGAAAATAAAGTCGTTCTGCATGGCGATACCGAATTTTTGACGCAGTTCTTCGGGAGACATCGTACGAAGATCTCTGCCATTCAAGGCGATCGAGCCGTGATCGGGGCGAACGTCATAGAACCGCATAAGCAGGGAGAGCAAGGTGGTTTTTCCGCTTCCCGTGGCACCGATCAATCCCAGCGTCCCGCCTCGGGGCAGGTCAAAAGAAATCCCCGACAGATGCGGTTTGCGATCATCCGTTTCTTTTTCTCCGTACGTAAAGCGGACGTTTTCAAAGCGGAGATAACCATTGCCGTCAAACCCCATAGGCGTGGGTGAGGTACGAATATTTTGAGGAGCTTCGTCGCAAGCCGCGGCGGCGTCTAACACTTCGGTGATTCGCCCCATGGAAGCTGCGCCCTTGGTAAACATCATAAAAATACGGGTGATGGCGAGCATAGCGTTGGAAAGCAACGTAAAATACTGAATAAAGGAGATGATCTTGCCTGGGAGACAGTCTCCGCCGGACACGCGCATGGCGCCGACAAACAGAACTGCCACAAGTCCCAAATTCAAGCAAAGGTTGATAACGGGATTGGAAATCCCCATCACAGCAGAGGCGTGTAGACCGTCGCTTTGCAATTGGTGGTTCACCTTTTCGTAGCGGGATTGTTCATATTGCTTGCGGGATAATGCTTTGATCACGCGTATGCCTTGGGCATCTTCACGAACGACACGAACCATGGCATCGCCCGACGCCTGAGAGCGTTTGTACAGCGGGACGCCCCGATGGGAAACCAAATAAACCGTCAGCACAATAAAGGGCAGGACACAAAGCATGATTGCCGCCAACGTGGCATCCAAGGCAAAGGTAATGGCAAGACCACCAATCAGAAGAATGGGGGCGCGGATACCCATGCGTTGCATCATGCCAATGAGATGATGCACGTTATAAGTATCGGAGGTGAGACGGGATTCTAAGCTGGGAACAGTAAAAGCATCCGCGCGACTGCAAGATAAGCGCAGGGTACTGTCAAAGAGATCGTGCCGGATGGCGATCGCCGTATCTTTTGCCACGTGAGCTGCCATGCGGTTGGCGACAATGTTGAAGATCAAGGCGATGACGGCACAAAGCACCATGAGTCCGCCCCACAGAAAGATTTGGCGAAGACCGCCTTGAGTATCTTGGGCATCGACAGCGGCAGGAATGGCTTCATCCAGAATGACACTCAAAATATAGGGAAGTGCCAGCTCTGCCAAAGTGCCTGTGATCTTGATAAAAAGACCAATGCCCATGCGTAGGCGATAGGGCTTCAAATAATGAAAGAGCCGTTTCAAAGCGTTCCGTCCTTTCTTGCCCGAACGGGCAGATAATGTAACCTTGGTGGAAATGACGGTTAGTTCAGCGTTTTACAACCATTCTGAGCAGGGAAAAAATGCCGAAAATGACCATATGCACAGCGACCACCGTTGCGCCGGTGGGGGTGCTGAATAGCAGAGATAGCAGGAGTCCCAGCAGAGAGCCAAATACGGATATGGCTGCCGCCGTCATCATGACCGAGCGGAAACTTCTGAACAATCGCATGGCAGACAGGGCAGGGAAGATGATCAACGCAGAGATCAGTAATGCGCCGACTAATTTCATGGCCATCACAATGACCACGCCGCTCACGGCGGCGATCGCAAAATTGTAGATGTTTGTGGAAAGTCCTGTGGCTGTAGCGAATTTGGGGTCAAAGGTAACGGCGAACACACGATGATAGCAAAGGATAAAGAATCCAAGCACCACAGCGCAGAGGATCACGCAGAGCCACACGTCGGCGGGGGATAAGGTCATCATGGAGGTAGAGCCAAACAGAGATGAGCAGACATCACCGCTGAGAGAGCCTGTCCCCGAAGATGGGAAGAGATGAAGCAACAGATAGCCAATCGCCAAAGCGCCTGCGGAAAGCATGGCGATGGCGGCATCGCCTTTGATCAGTCCTCTTTCGTTAGCTACTAGCAAAAGTACCGCTGCGGCAACAGTCACAGGTAAAGCGATCGCCATGGGGGCAAGTCCTGTGACGGCGGCAATCGCCATGGCGCCAAAAGCCACGTGAGACAGACCGTCGCCAATCATGGAATAGCGCTTCAGCACTAACGTCACGCCTAAAAGACCCGCACAAAGGGAGATCAGCACGCCCGCGATGATCGCATACCGGACAAAGGGGTAGGACAGATACAGTTTCAGGGTATCTATCCAGGAGGCGGTTGATAACAAAGACATGTAATTCTGCATGGCATCAGTCCTCCTTTCCTGCAAAACGGCGGCCTATGGCTGTTTTCAGATAATCTTCGGTGGTTCCGAAGAATGACTGTTCTCTATCCAAATGAAGGATATGGCTGGCATGTTTGACTGCCGCTTGAATATCATGGGAGACCATAACGACTGTGACGCCCTGATGGTTGTGATCGCAGATGTTGCATTCGCTGGGGCGGTTCATGTCGGAGATGATATCATACAGACCCTTCATAGCCACAGGATCCAAGCCGGTGATCGGCTCATCCAAAAAGATCAACTGCTCCGTAGCACAGAAGGCACGGGCAAGAAGCACACGTTGTTGCTGACCGCCTGATAAATCGCGGTAGCAGTGGTTGGCAATATCGGTGATCCCAACACGCTCCATGGCGCAGGTTGCGCGGTGCTTTAGCTCTCGGGTGAGAAAGGGATGCCATCTGAGACCATGTAAGCAGCCGGACATGACGACCTCCTTGACAGAGGCGGGAAAGTCTTTTTGCGCGGGTGTTTGCTGCGGCAGATAGCCGATGCCGCCGTTTCTTACGGTGTTGTTGATGCAAATATGCCCCTCGGCGATGGGGTGCAATCCCAGCATGGCTTTGACCAACGTTGATTTTCCCGAACCGTTTTCACCCACAATGCAGAGATAATCCCCTTTATGGACAGTTAGGGTCAGCCCCGAAACCACGGTATGGTTTTCCCAGGCGAGAGAGGCGTTGACACAATGTAGCATCACGTTATCGGGCAAGGTATGTGATATAACTTTCTTCATGTGAGGCTCCTAAATCATGATTCGCACAAGGCTTTTCTTAAATTTTCCAAATTGTTCTTCATCACATCAACATAGGACACAGTTGCTAACGCTTCCTCGCTGATGATTTGGAAGGAATGAAGCAGGAGAATTTCCGCTCCTGTTTCTTTAGCAACGGTCTCGGCGACCTTGCGGTCAGAGCCTTCAATGACGAAAATATAGCGAAGCCCTAGGGATTTTACGGTTTCTATGAGTCGTGTCTGTGTAGCGAAGGATGCCTCGGTTTCGGAAGAGCAACCGGGGAAGGCGGCGTGGCAGGTCAGACCGTAATCCTTCATCAAGTGGGCGAAAGGATAGCGGTCGGCAACCAGCAACTCTGTGCGCTTGGCGGATGCAACCATATCGGCATATTGCTTGTCAAGTGCTGCCAGCTCGGCACAAAACGCATCTCTTTGGGCGGCGATCCCCGCGGTCAGTTCGGCGTTGATGCTTTCCATGATTTCCATGGCGGTATCCGCGATGGCATGGGATATCTTTTGCGCGTTTTTGAGGGACAGCCATACGTGTTCGTCGGTCAGTTCATCGTGGTCGTGGTCGCATGACTCGTCGTGATCGTGCTGCTCGCCTTGAATGCCGCAGACCTCCATCATTTTGACTTGACGGACTCCTTGGTTGCC
This sequence comes from Eubacteriales bacterium, assembly GCA_045531965.1. GTDB lineage: Bacteria > Bacillota > Clostridia > Oscillospirales > CAG-272 > CAMEON01. Next base: position 15,126 of record JAZSFA010000164.1, on the reverse strand, counting down.
CGAAGAGGACAGGGCACTATTCAACCAAGGCTCGGCGCTATCCCCTACCGATACGACCATATCGGCGGTGGACAGTGTGATCATGTCTTTTGCCGAAGGCTCATAACTGTGCATATCCTGCCCGGGTCGCCCAAGCAGAATAACCTGAATAACGGCTCTGTGGTCAGCGCTTTCGGGAATGACGGTCTCCGCGGCGAGATTCATGGCGGCAACGTTGGTGCAGACGACCAGAAGGCAGCCCTCATTGGCAGGGTTGCGAGGAGATGCTGTGCAGGAGACGAATCCCGTGCACAGCAGCGCCAGGCATAAAATGACGGGCAAAAAATGATATATCTTTCGTTTCAACATGGGTGATCCTTTCAATCGTGTTTGTGGCCGCAAGGGCAAAGGGGAATGCTGACCGGTATTTTTTCTTCTTCGTGACAGGCGGCGCACAGTCCGTACAAAATGGAGCGCCCACGGTCAATGCAAAAATTGTGATCCTTGCTGATATGTGCCAAAAGCTGATCACTGATAGCACAATCCAAATGCTCCAGTTTACCACAGGACAAGCATTTCAGGTGAAAATGGTGAGAACAGGCGCCGCAGGCGACGTATTGGTAAACGTAGGCGGACTGTTTGTCGTCGCGAAATTTCCGGACGGTGCCTTCCTCCAAAAGGACGGACAGCTGACGATATAGCGAGCTTTTACCGCCCTTGGCACCTTGATATGCTTCTGGATAGGCGTTAGTCAAAGCGGCGTGCAATTCGTCAACCGTAAACTGAGTGTCGGGATGACCCGAAAAAAAGGTGATTAATCGGGTTTTACCTTCTGTTTTATAGGTGGATGCCATAGATGTTCCTTCCTCATAAAGAAATCGCTTCAGTATACCACAAAAAAGAAGGTTTGTCAATAGATTTGAGAATGATTCTCAAATTCAGACGCGATTTTTGATAGTTTCACGCGGTATGCCTCTTGACAAATTCGGGGTTATGGTTTATAATGCCCATATAAAATGAGGAAGTGTTTGATTCAATCAAATTTTCTATATCAAGGGGGAAAATATGTCAGTCAAAAATATTCCCGAGCTGTTTGGCAGTATGGTTTTCAATGATGAGGTTATGCGCCAACGCCTGCCCAAAGAGGTGTATAAATCCTTGACGAAAACCATCGCCACAGGTGGCACCATTGATCCTGCCATTGCGGATGTGGTTGCCAACGCCATGAAGGATTGGGCGATTGAAAAAGGTGCCACCCATTATACCCACTGGTTTCAGCCTTTGACGGGAGTCACGGCTGAGAAGCACGATGCTTTTATATCCCCCATCCCGGGTGATCGCGTAGTCATGGAGTTTTCCGGAAAAGAACTGATCAAAGGGGAGCCGGATGCATCCTCCTTCCCCTCGGGAGGACTGCGCGCCACGTTTGAAGCGCGAGGGTATACGGCATGGGATCCTGCCTCCTATGCTTTTGTTAAGGATCGTACCTTGTATATTCCTACGGCTTTCTGCGCTTACACCGGGGAGGCTTTGGATACCAAGACCCCCTTGCTCCGATCTATGGATGCCATCAGCCGTGAGGCGCTACGTATTTTGCGCTTGTTTGGAGATACCACGACCAAACGCGTGACCACCACTGTAGGCGCGGAGCAAGAGTACTTTTTGGTGAATAAGGCGTACTTTGAAGGGCGGAAAGACCTTCTGTATTGCGGTCGCACCCTGTTTGGCGCACCTGCCCCCAAGGGACAGGAAATGGATGACCATTATTTTGGTCCCATTAAGCCAAAGGTTGCTGCTTTTATGAAGGAACTTGACGAGGTATTGTGGACGCTGGGGGTCAACGCCAAAACAGAGCACAACGAAGCAGCGCCTTCCCAGCACGAGCTGGCACCGATATATGCTACTACCAACATGGCGGTGGATCAAAATCTTTTGACCATGGAGTACATGAAACTGACTGCCGAAAAATACGGAATGGTCTGTTTGCTCCATGAAAAGCCTTATGCGGGCGTTAACGGCTCGGGTAAGCATAACAACTGGTCGTTGACGACGGATGACGGAAAAAATCTGGTAAAACCGGGAAAGAATCCCCGCGAAAACACCCTGTTTTTGCTTTTGTTGGCGGCGATCGTTTGCGCGGTAGACGAATATCAGGATCTCTACCGTATGTCGGTTGCCTATCCTGGTAACGATCATCGCTTGGGTGGTTTTGAAGCGCCGCCCGCGATCATTTCTCTTTTCCTTGGTGACGAGTTGGATGAGATCATTGATTCTATAGTGGAAGGCGTGGATTACGCCAAGCACCATGCTCCCACGATGAACCTGGGGATTCCCTCAGTGCCTACGTTCCGTAAGGACACCACTGACCGCAACCGCACGTCTCCGATTGCTTTTACTGGAAACAAGTTTGAATTCCGCTCCTTGGGATCGTCCCAGAATATCGCGCTGCCCAATATCGTACTGAACACAACAGTAGCAAAGGTTCTGTGTGATATGGCTGACCGATTGGAGGGCGCTCAGGACTTCAACCTTGCTGTGGCAGAAGAGATCCGAGAAACTTTTGCTCGCCACAAGCGAATTATCTTCAATGGAAACGGTTATTCTGCTGAGTGGACCGCAGAAGCTGCCCGCCGCGGTCTGCTCAATCTCCGCACCACCGTGGAGGCTTGCGAGACCTTGACAGAACCAAAGAACATTGCTCTGTTCGAAAAGTTCGGTGTGCTCAGCGAGGTGGAATTGCGCTCTCGTCAGGAAATCATGATGGAGAATTATGCCAAGGTGCTGAACATTGAGGCCCAAACCATGATTATCATGGCATCCCGCCAGATCATTCCCGCAGTGGAAACTTATTTGGGACAGCTTGCCGAAACTGCCGCAAATAAGCAGCGTGTCTGTGGTGATGAGGCTGTTGTTCTTGAAAAAGAACTGATCACCCGCTTGTCTGCGCTGAATGCCCAAGCCTTCCGTGCTGTGGAAGCTCTTCGTCAAGCAGACCGCGAAGCCTCTGCTGCCGGTGATGCCCATGCGGTGGCTTGTGCTTTCCGTGACAAGGTTGTTCCCGCCATGGCGTCTCTTCGCGCTCCGGTGGACGAAATGGAGACGTTGATGCCTTCTGCGCTATGGCCTCTTCCTACGTATGGAGAAATGACTTATCAGCAATAACGTATATATAAGGAACCCCCACGGGCTTTGAAAAGTCCGTGGGGGATTACTTATTGATCAGGTTAATTCTTCTTTTTCAAAGCGTAGGCGGCGGCGACTGCAGTCAAAACCACGGTTGCGGAAGCCATCATAGAAGCACAACCCTTTTCTTCCCGGGGCTCTTCCGCAGGCTTTTCGGTGGCTTCGGGTGTGGTGGGAGCTTCGGTGGGAACCTCGGTAGGTACTTCCGTAGGTGCCTCGGTGGGTGCCTCGGTCATTTCCTCACCACCGGTAGCGCGCATGGCATCGTCCAGGGTATCGAAGAACTGGAAGCCCATGAGAACAAACTCGGCATTGAGATTCTCTTCCGTGCCCATGCTGTATGCCCAGTTGAGCTTCATGGTGTTGATAAAGTCGGAGGAGAAATCCGATTCGTCGGAGAAATCAAAGATCCAGTATTCCTCGTTGCCGTCACACTTAATGGTGTTGGCGACCTTATTGCAATACACCTCGGTGTTGTTACGACCGACGGTGACCAATAGGTTGGGCATAGAGTCGGCGGAAACAGCGGGTGCTTTGACCTTGAAGGCGACTACGTTATACTTGTGGTTCTTGTTGGGCAGATCGTTACGGGAACTGTAGCCCTCGAAATACTTCACCATGAAGGTGCAATAATTGATGGTGACGTATGCATCAATATCGTCGTCGACTTCCCAAGAACCGACAAAGGAAGCGGTGCCGTCGCGGTTAACCTGGGAGTAACAACCTTCGGGGATCAGATAATTGTTATGTACTTCGGCAAAGGCGGTGATGTGGGTAGCGTCGGGAACACCGGGCTTGACAGCACCGGAAGCATCGCTGTAGACGGCGTTAATGGTAATATCTTCTTTGCCCAGGGTGTAGGTTTCCCAGTCGGCGTAGAAGCCCTCCTTGGGGGGGCATTCGGGGACGCCGTAAAGCTCTGTATCACCCTCAAAGAAGGTGATCTTACCGATCTCAGTACCCTCGGCAACGAACGTTGCGGTATGGGTGGCGGGCAGCGTGGTCAAAGCGTCTGCCATGGTGATGCTGAAACAGAAAGCGTCACACTCGTTGCCTAAAGAGAAATACTGCGTAGCGCCAACGGGACCGCCGGCTTTCCAAGGGGTTATCTGCTTTTCGCCGCCTTCGAAGGTAGCTGTCCAAAGAAGATCGCCGGTCAGGTTTCGGTTGGTGGGGAGCTTGATGTCAAGAGGATCGTTATCCACCTGGTTACGTTTGGTTACCTGAGCCAAAATCTGACCCTGTACGGTGGTCTGATAGTCGTTATTCCACTGATATACTCTGAACACAATGGTATTTGAGTTGTTGTTGTAGGTAGCCAGCGCATGGAAATTGATTTGGGTCAATCTTTTCCCTTCAGGCACAGAGACCATAGCGCCAAAGGACTGCCCTTTACCAAAGCTACCCAAAGCAGCACCTTGCTCACCGGTGAACATTTGCTGTAATTCTTCGTTCGCGGGGGCGTAGGGATCCGTAGCTTCTTCTGCGGATGCAGGCATGAGGCAGGACAGGCAAGACAGCATCATGAGCAGTGTCAAAAGAAAAGTTATGATTCTTTTCATGTTTATTTTCAAACTCCTTTGTTATGAATGATGATGCCTATATTGTACATCAAATTGTAGCTTTTTTCAATATCCTAATATGACAATTTTCAAAATCGTAACAAATTTAAATAGAAATGCGCAGGAGAATGTTCCCCTGCGCTGTGGTTTATGCCTTCATGGGTCTTAATGTTTTGGGGTCTAATGCGCGGCAAAGAAGTACGATCAGAACGGCTGTCAAGATGGCATTGGGAACCATATAGGAGCCGTTATACACGATGGAATAAACCCAGGGATTCCACCCGTCAAAGGCATAGGAACCCCACAAGATACCGCCGGACAGCGTACTGCATGCATATCGGAGCAGGCAGACGATAAAAGCGCCTACGCCATAGCCTAAAAGACGGTGCTTTTTTTCAAAGGGCTTGGCAAAAAATGCGGAAGCGCCAAGAACCGTGAACGCAAGTACGTAGTCCAGCAGAACACAAAGTAGGATCGCCCACCACGTATTGGCAGGGGGGACGTACCATCCCATGAGCATTTGCAGTCCCGAAAAGACCAAGCCGGCGCCGATACCCCAAGCAGAGCCATGGCGGAAGCCGTAGTAGACCAGGGGCAGCATCCCGATGGTGATACCGCCGCCGTTGACCCATGCATGGTTGAAGGGCAGTAGTGAGCAGACAAAGTCCAACGCCCAGGCGAGTGCCAACATCATAGCCCCTTCCACCAGGGCAAGCAGGTGCTGTTTGACATTCTTTTTCATCAAAGAATTACCTCCAAAAGAAAAATTGACCGCACGGAAAATCTCCGCAGGTCAACTCAAAAGAAGGTGATCAGACTTCTGTATTTGAAAATGCTTCCTACGCCGGTATTATCCGTATCAGGTTAAGGGTTCATGCATGAGCATATCTCAGCCGGCTTTGCGCGTCCGCTTGCCAGCACCCCTGATTTTCTATGCGATTCGACTTATTATAGCATATAGCATTGAGGTTGTCAAGGGATATTTAGAATTTCAAATAAAAAATGACCTGCCGATGACGGCAGGTCATTTCCGTGAAAATACCCAAAGTCCCGCAAAGCCGTGTATACAAATGGTGGAACCCTGTTTGTTCAGGGCGGTGACCTATCTGCGGCTTTACTGCTCCCAGCGTCCGTACCTTGTCGGGACAAGTCAACCGTAAGCAAGATACGGGAGGTCTGCAAACCACCGCATGAGTCGGTCTCCTTTCATCAGATGTGGGTCACAAACTTATATATCACGCACTTCGCAGGAGTTACACATAGGGTATGCGGCATCTGCCGCATTTATGCCACAGGGGCATTATTTTTCGTCGTTGTTGAGATCGTAATCTGCCTCGTCGGACAGCATATCGTCGAAGTAATCGGCCACATCGTCAAACTCATCGTCATCGTCAACGGTAACCAGAATATCCTCGCCGTCTTCGTCCTTTTCTGCCTTGAGAATGACGTACTCGCAAACGCCGTCCTCGGGCTGATCGTCTACGGGCACCATGGCATAGTAGGTCTGTCCGTTCAGCTCGGCTGCACCAATAACTTCAAACTGAAGCTCGTTACCGTCTTCGTCGGTCAGGGTGTAGTATTCGCTACCCAGCGCGTTTTCATCCATCATTTCTTCATTTTCAAATTTCTTCTCATCCATGGAAATCAATTTCCTTTCTATCGTATTTTTGGGGCTTGCGCCTCGTGTATCTGCTGTTTTATTATTATACACGATTTCGGGCAAAAAGTCAACGGGTTTTACGTATTTTCGTAGTTATGCCCAAAAGCAAAAAATCCCCCGCGAAAAATCGTGGGGGATGGTATTTTAAGGAAGAAGAGGAGACACCGAAAAATCCTTCAGCGTGTCGGCGGTAGCATCCTTCAGCTCGGACAAAGTAAACAGATAATACTGCCCGTTCCGTGAACCAAAGACGCTGATATCAATCGCATAAAGGGATTCAATATCTTCGGTAAGGATATGATTGCTTTCCTCAAGGTAGAACTCCAAAAACTCGTAATGCGTAAAGAAGTATTCCTGCCCTCCCGTCGCCTCGGACGGGGGTATATGGCAAAAAACGTAGGTGTATTCCTCGTACTCATTTTGCGCGGTGCATACGTAGAAGGTGCAGGGCAGTCCGTCATAGGTGCCGTCCACCTCTGTTGTCGACAGAAGGGTACTCCCATCTTCCACGGGAATCGTTCGTGCTTTCAGCTTTTTTTGCCATGAGTATTCGGACATGACGCCAAAGCTCGCATAGTGCCCTCCTAAGCAATCGGAATAACTGATCCGTCCCTCATAATAACCGTTACCGTCGATCCATAGGCTGGGTTTCATCACATTGCTTTTCGGGAACGAATGAACCAACAGTTGATCAAGATCGGGGATACGCACGCGGCCGTTTTCATCGGCGTTCAGCTTAAAGGCGAGCTGATTGTAAAGGGACAGCTTACCCCCCATGAGTATCTCCCGCATGGCACGGGCGTTTTCAAAGGAAGGCATAGCGATGGAGAGTCCTTCTATGGGAAGGGGAAATGTGCCGTCCCATTCGGGGAAGGTCAGATACCAGGCACCGTCCTCCTTGGTGATCTCATGATCCTGCTTTTCAATGATGGCAGCGGGCTCTACACGGGGGGTATCAAAGGGCTCGATCTTAAAGGAGAGCAGAAAATCCTTGGTGATCTCAAAGGTGTCCTTGTAGGCGGTTGGGGAGAGCGTAACATTCACATTCACTCGGTATTCCCACTTCCCATGACAACCAATGATATTCACTCGCCACGGGACGGTATCCGATACGTAATTTTCGAAGCTTGAATGCACGGGATCTAACATGAATTCAAGCTTTGCGTAAATCTCAGTGCCTGTCGCTTCATCAACGAAAGAAACGTAAACGTTCCGCTCGTCGCTTTTGGTAACCACCACGGCAGACATACCGTCAATGGTGGTCTCGGTTCTATGCGCGGCATCCTTTTCCTGATCGGCAACCATTTTGGCTGCCCAACCTTCTTTTCTGTCGTTATCGTGAACGGTCATATAGACGTTTTGGGAGATGGAGGGAATATAATAGTAATATCCATAATAGTCGCTGTAGTAGAGCGCCTCTTGAACGCTTCCGCCCTCCTCCAGGACAGGCGTTGCCAAGCGGGTAAGATCTATGGTCTTGTAGCCGTTGACGGTTTTCCTGAAGCTGGAAAGCCATTTCATCTGTTCCTCGTCCAAATCTCCATAGTAAAGAGACAAGAACATATCCTCGGCATCGTCAAATTTCACCGAAGGCTCGATCATACCGCCGTAAGTTCCTTTTGACTCATAGAAATTGAGGTAAAGCTGTCCGTCGATCTCCTCCACCACATAATGCTTGTTGGCAAAGGTAGGCAAGGGATCGGCAAGTCCGTCATCGGGAGGTGTGGTCTCAGCCACAGTTTCATCTGCGGTCTCATCCGGGTCGGTCACATCCGTCTTGGCTGTCCCTTCCCCCGTGGAGGCAGGCGGCTGCCACTGGCCTTGTCCCAGCCACATGGCACCGAGATACACACCCATAGCCACAATGGCGCAGACGGCGGCAGTCACCCAACCGCTGAGAGGACGGCGATCCTTGGGAGACTTTGCAAGGGGCTCGTCGGACGGTACGCCTATAGGCGCACTCGTGTTATCGGGTGCGGCTTCCAGAATAAACGCGGCATCTACACTACCAAGGATTTCAAATACCAGATCGCCCTTCATACATGGTACCCCCTTTCTGTGAGAAAATCCCTTAATTTGTTGCGTGTTTTATAAAGCCGCACCGTTACCGCGTTCACCGACACCTTTTCCAGCTTGGCGATTTGTGCGGAGGGCATGGCGTACCAGTAGCGGCGCATAAAGGTGACGCGATCCCTGGGTTCAAGGCTTGTCAAAAATTCATTCAAAAGCTCTCGCAAAATGGGCGTGTCCTCATCCCTCATGGGAACACATTCCGACAGCTCATCAAAGGCTACCTCCAAATTTCTGTCCCGCTTGGCGGTGTGCCAACTGCGATAACGATCCAAAGCCAACCGTCGGACAATACATCCTAAAAAGGTTTTGAGCGTACGAGGTCTTTGGGGAGGGATGGAATGCCAGGCTTTCAAATAAGTGTCGTTGACACATTCCTCTGCGTCGGGTGGACTGTTCAGTATATTTTGTGCGATACTATGGCAATAAGCGCCATATTTTTTATCCGTCTCACCGATGGCCGCTTCGTCACGCGAAAAATACAGCTCAATGATATCGTTGTCTTGCATGACAGGCTCCTTTCTTTGTGGCGTTTGACCCTTTCACTTATCAAGACGAGAAAACCTTCCGAATATGTCTCTGAAAAGTCATGATTTTTAAAAATGACGGGCTATACGGTGTTTATTATACCACGTTTATCTCAAATCCGCAAGGAAAAGGAGGAGGAGCCATAGAAAAAATTGGATTTTTCGCCAAAAAGCCTTGCAATTTCATCGGATGTGCAGTATAATATGTTTGATTCTGCCCGAATGACATGATCTTGATGATGGACGGGCCGTTCGCTTTACACGAACCAAAAAACCGTCGCTTACGGCGGTCAGGAGAAAGGATACTACATATGGCAAAGAAAAATGCAGCAATTATCGGTTATGGCGGTATGGGCGGCTGGCACGGGGAGTTCCTCCGCAACAGCGACGTCGTCAACTTGAAGGGTATATACGATATCAAGCCGTCTCAGTGCGCGTTGGCAGAATCTCGCGGTATCCACGCCTATGCCTCCCTTGAGGAGCTGCTGGATGACGCTTCCGTGGATTTTGTCACCATTGCCGTTCCTAACGATATGCACAAGCCCTTGGCGTTGAAGGCTATGGCAGCGGGAAAGCACGTCATTTGCGAAAAGCCTGTGACCCTTTCTTCTGCTGATCTTCAAGAGATGATCGACGCTTCCAAAAAGTATAACCGTTTGTTTACCGTGCATCAGAACCGCCGCTGGGACGGAGAATTTTTGGTCATGCGTGACGTTTATAAGAGTGGAGAGTTGGGACCGATCCATCATATTGAGTCCCGTGTCCATGGCTCTCGCGGCATCCCCGGTGACTGGCGTCAGCTTCCCGAGCAAGGCGGCGGTATGATCTTGGACTGGGGTATTCACTTGATTGACCAAATTATGGGTATTGTCAACGACAAGCGTCTCAAGAAGATCTGGTGCAAGTGCGATCACATTACCAATGAACTGGTGGATGACGGATTCAAGCTGGAGATGTATTTTGAAGATGATCTGACTGCCCACGTAGAGGTGGGGACGTCTAACTTTATCGGTCTTACGCGTTTCTACATGACCGGTCGCGATGGTTCTGCTATCATTCCCGATTGGTGTCAGCCCTGCAAGGTGGTTTGGTGTCACAATTATAACGAAAAGGAAGTGGTTCCCGTGGTCACTGCCGCAGGTATCACTAAGACCATGGCACCCAGAGACGAAAAGTCCCTGGATTCCAAGGAGATTCCCCAGCCTGCCGCCGACGTTCACGACTACTACCGCAACTGGGTACGCGCCATTGACGGTGAGTGTGAGCAGATCGTGACCCACCATCAGATGATGGTTGACATGCTCATCATGGAGGCAGCCTTTGAGTCTGACAGAACGGGTATGCCCGTGGACGTGGATCTGAAATTCTGATTTTTCCATAAAGAAAAGGGAGCAAGCGATCAAACGCCGTCTCCCTTTTTCTATACATTGTGCAGATTACGCTTCTACCCTCAGTTTGAGTTGTATCCTTCCCACGGATGTTTCTATCGCGGTAGGTGAGGCGCTGTCCTTAGAAAAGGTATAGACCGCTTGGGCTGTTTTGACCGTTCGGATGCCATGGTCTTGGAAAGGAGAAACCTCTGACACGTCACCATCCGGGAAAAATGCCGTTGCGGGCAGCAGAAGTCCTTGAACGGATGAAAAGGGAAGTGAATAGGACAAGGGTTCTGTTCGGTGAGGCAGAGGTCGTGTCAGCGTAGCGATGGTTGCTGTGTCCTGACCGCCGTATATGCAGGTGATGGATAAGCCCGCCAAGGCTTCCGGCGCTGTATAGGTGATGACAATACGGTAGGCGGGGGATGTTGACGGAAGTCCTTCTTCGACAATGCCTGCGGGCAGAGGCGATGAGGCGATCTCGGCAGAAAAATCAAGGATTTTTCCCTGTCTGATCTTTCCCACTGTCCCTTCGGTACGTAAGTTGTCCGACGAAAGACAAAGTTCGCCTTTGACGGTCAGCGTAAAAGGGGATCGGGTATAGCCAAAAGGGTCGCCGACTGAGGGCGCACTGCAAGCGCTCAGCAGCAGACAAACCGACAACATCAGTAAGCAGCAGATCTTTTTCATGAACACCTCCTGCATTTATTTATGCAGCTCCCGTTGACAAAAGGGAGGAAAATATATTATAATATATGCAGCACAAAAAACTTTATACGAAAGGAATCCCTATGGAACTTGTTGAAATACTGATGATCATATCGCTTTTGGGTATCCTGGCGATCATCGCATTGCTTCTGGTGCTGATCAAGCGCGGCCATGGTAAGGATGATACCCAAGCGCTGGCTGACCGCATGAGCGAGGCGGTCAAACAGCATTTGGATGTGTCGCTGTCCTCCTTGAAAAACGATCTTCGGGGAGAAATGCAAGCGGAGTTCCGCGCTAACCGCACTGAACTGTCGGGAAGCTTGACAACCGCTATGGAGCGGATGGGACATACCCTGAAGGAAAGTCAAAAGGAAACGTTTGCCCATCAGGACGAACGATTGATTGAGCTGATCAGAACCCAAAATCAGATTTTTACCATGCAGGACAAGCGCCTTTCGGATATGCAGGCGGGATTAACAGCCATTCTCACGGAAAAGATGGATAGTATTGGTGGTTCGGTTTCCGGCAAGCTCGCAGAAATTGACAAGCAGTTTAAGGAGCTTCGCGAACAGAACCGCCGGGAGCAGGAGGATCTGCGCCGCATTCTGGAGGAACGACTGCAGATCATGCAGAGTCAGAATACCCAGCAGATGGAAAAAATGCAAAACCAAAACGCCCAACAACTGGAGCAGATGCGCGCCACGGTGGATGAAAAATTGCAAAAGACGCTGGATGAGCGTATCTCCCAATCCTTCAAAATGGTCAATGAACGGCTTGCCGAGGTATACAAGGGTCTTGGCGAAATGCAAACCTTGGCGGGAAGCGTGGGCGATTTGAAGAAGGTTATCTCGGGTGTCAAGACCCGTGGGATTTTGGGCGAACTGCAGTTGGGGGCGATCATGGAGGATATGCTCTCACCTGAGCAATACGAGGTCAACATTCCTACCAAGCGCGGTTCTGCCAATCGGGTGGAATATGCGATCAAACTGCCAGGCGACGATGCACCCATCTATTTGCCCATTGATGCCAAATTCCCGGCAGATGCCTATATGCATTTGTTGGATGCTTATGATCTCGGTGATTCCGAGAAGATTAAAGAAGCGGGAACCGTCTTTGAGCAACGGATCAAATCCTTCGCCAAAGATATTAGGGACAAATACATTGATCCCCCCAATACCACGGCATTTGGTATTATGTTCCTTCCTTCTGAGGGATTATATGCCGAGGTGGTGCGCCGAGGGATGATTGATATGTTGCAACGGCAATATCAGATCAGCGTAGCAGGACCCACCACTTTCTCGGCACTGCTCAACAGCTTGCAGATGGGATTCCGCACCTTGGCGATCCAAAAGCGCTCCGGGGAAGTTTGGGAGGTGCTGAGCGCCGTCAAGACAGAGTTTGCTACGTTCGGCAAGGTTCTTGCCAAAGCACAAGAGCGGATTGAACAGACCAGCAAGGAACTGGATACCTTGGTGGGTGTTCGAACGCGAAAGATCAACAGTAAACTGCGCTCTGTATCCGAACTTCCCTCGGCAGAGGCACAGGCGTTGATTGATGCATCTGTTGAAGAAGACGTGTAAGAGGAGTTTTTATGAAGCGCGCATTTATTTATACGGGTGGTATCATTCACCCAAACCATATTACCGAACATCCAAAAGCGGAGGATTTGTGTATTGCCGCTGATTCTGGCTATCACAACGCCAAGAAGCTGGGGGAGCGGGTGGATATTCTGATCGGAGACTTCGATTCTATCGGACAGGTTCCGCGAGACGAGGTCAAAGAGATCCGTGAAGTTCCCGCGGAAAAAGATCTGACCGACACGCAGATCGCTGTGGAGATTGCGGTGGCTGAAGGTGCGGAGGAAATGATTCTGATCGGCGGTCTTTCGGGACGGCTGGATCACAGCCTGTCCAACTTAGGGATTCTGGAGGATATGTATTCCAGAAATCTCCACGGGTATATGACGGACGGACAAAACCGTGTACACTATATAAAAAGCTCCTCGACGCTGATTGCCAGGAGCGCCTATAAGTATATATCCATCCTTGCCGCAGATGAAACGGTTAAAGGGGTCTCCATAGAGGGCGGAAAGTATCCCCTGAAAAATCAGACGCTGAAGCGTCGGCTGCAATATGCGGTATCCAATGAGATCACAGGAAACGTGGTGCTGATCTCGGTGAAAAAAGGCGGCATATTTATCATTGAATCCCGCGACGCATGAAAAAATCCCGATGATCTTTTCAGATCATCGGGATTTTTTATTTCAGAGAAATTCTTCCAACTTTTTCATGGCAGCACGGAATACGATCTTGTCGTTCTCGTGTGTCAGGGAATGTTCCGCGTTTTCCACGGGAACCCAATCCACGTCAGCAATCTCGCCATCGCGGGGATGCGTACGCTTCTGGTCGGTCAGCGCAAGAAAATAGACGACTTCCTTGCGTACACCGGGCATAGGACTATAGTGGACTTTTTCCGAAAAATCGGATGTGATACGGATACGTACAGCCGTCTCCTCCTCTACTTCGCGGATGGCAGTTTGATGTTCGGTTTCTCCCGCCTCCACGTGTCCCTTAGGGAAAGAGCGATGACCACCGTGCTTGTGGCGGATCATGAGTATGTACATACGACCAGTCTTGGGGTCTTGGCGGAAGACCAATGCTCCGCAAGATTTTTCATAGGTAATCGCCAATTTTCATCACTCCTTCTTTTAATTTGGTTGAAAATGGGGGGCTATATCAGCTTTCGCAGTTTAAATCATTAAAACATGTCGTCGTCATCTTCTTCGTCATCGTCAAAATACGCATGATACAGCGTAGAGAAAACCGAGCCGATGGGGCTGTGAATCACGATTCCTGCCATTTGATCAATGAAGAGATCATCTCGGTTAATGACGGCAATCCTTTGTCGTCCACCGTTGAAATAGCGAATCATACCTGCGGCAGGATATACCTTCATGGACGTTCCTCCCACAATGAGCAAATCAGCGCCGTATATAGCGGCAGATGCCAGTTCAAATACATCCTCGTCCAGAGGCTCCTCATACAACACAACGTCGGGTTTAACGATACCGCCGCATGCGGGACAGTGGGGCACGCCGACGCTGTCCCGAATAAAGGACAGGGGATAGGACGCATGGCAGTTCATGCAGAAATTGCGGTGAATAGAGCCGTGAAGCTCGCATACCGAGAGAGAGCCTGCTTGGGTGTGGAGTCCGTCAATGTTTTGAGTGACTACGGTGACAGACCCGCCCTGAGACTGCTTATGACGTTCCAGCTCAGCCAAAAAGCGATGCGCCATGTTGGGCTGAATCAAGGTTTCGTCAAAGAGCATTTTCTCGCGGTAAAAACGGAAAAACGCTTCGGTTTTTTTGTCAAAATAACTACGGCTGAGGATGGTTTCGGGGGGGTCATCATAGATTTGATGATAGAGTCCGTCAGTGCTGCGGAAATCGGGAATCCCGCTTTCGGTGGATACACCCGCACCGCCAAAAAAGACGATGTGACGGGATTCCTTAATGCGCTCCAGCAGATCGTATACGGATGAAGATGGTTTTTCAATGAATGTCATCATACTTTCAGAGGGCGGTTTCGCTCAACCGATCATTGAGGAATTTCCTCCATTACGAAGGCTTCCAGTACGTCGCCAACCTTGATATCGTTGAAGCGTTCCAGACCGACACCGCACTCGTAGCCGGTAGCAACTTCTTTGACGTCGTCCTTGAAACGGCGGAGAGAACCGATCTTATCTTCAAAGATCACGATACCGTCACGGACGATACGGATCTTGGACTGACGGGTGACCTTACCGTCAAGGATATAGGAACCGGCAATCGTACCGACATTCGGAACGTGAATGGTCTGACGGACCTCTGCATGACCGAGCAGTGCTTCCTTGAATTCGGGATCCAGCATACCCTTCATTGCCTTTTCGATCTCTTCGATGCATTCGTAGATGATACGGTAGGTACGGATCTCGACACCCTGATCCTCCGCACGGTCAAGTGCGTTCTTGTCGGGACGGACCGCAAAGCCGATGATGATGGCATTGGAAGCCGCTGCCAGCAT